>JBGFRR010000077.1:0-4951 GCA_041695045.1 Bacteroidota bacterium | reverse complement strand
GATTGCGGAGTAGCCGTCTGCGTGCCGTACAGAGAGCATCTTGCCGTAACCGTACGGTGATACTCGGATGCGAGACACGAATCCGTCGCGTGAGGCAAAGACCTTATAGCCCGTGCGGTTGTTTGTGGAGATGTCGATGCCGGCGTGGAAGTGCGTGCTTCGAAACTCTCCAAACCCCGAGGTCAGCAGCACGCTGGTGTCGGTCGGCCAGATGTAATCGGCGGGGTCGGTGCGGAGCGTGTCAAAGGGGAGACAATACTATCGATGTCTTCGGATAGCGAACCATAGCGCCTCAAATCAGTTTCCCGAGGACGTAGCCGAGCGTGATGCCGACCAGAAGGGTAATCGTCAGCACACGGTAGTTGAGAACTTCGCGCGGGTATCCCTGCTTGATGGCGAAGTAGGATGCAATATAGCCGATGCCGTTGATAATCCAGATGAACGGTAGTGTGAGGATGCTGACGAGGATGGGGCCGACGGTGGGAATGAGCGCAATCCACGCCAACAACGCAGCGAAGGCGTGGCTGATGAACCCGATGATGATGGCGATGATGGCGACCACGCGTTTGTCGAGTCCCAGCATGATACCGATCTGAATGACGGCGATGATCACGAGCCATGCCATGATGGCTGTGCGATACTTGCGGAAAAACTGTTTGACCCGTTCCCCCCTGTTCATGCGGAGACCGTTGCGGTGAGTGAAACAAGCGTGTTCTGCGAGGCATCGAACAGTGTCGCTTCGAGGCGGTCGCCTGCCGCCACAGGCCCGACGCCTTCGGGAGTGCCGGTGAAGAGAATATCTCCCGGTTCGAACGTCATGAGCTGGGAGAGGTAGGCGATGAGTGTTGGGATGGAGAAGATGAGGTCGGCGGTATTGCCGCGCTGGCGCGGCGTGCCGTTGATGCGCAGCTCAACGGTGAGCCGGTGAGGGTCGTCAATGCGTGAAGCGGGAACGAACGCCGACACGGGCGCCGACGTGTCGAACCCTTTTGCAGCCGCCCAGGGAAGGCCGTGTTTCTTCGCTTCGGCTTGAAGGTCGCGCAGCGTCATGTCGAGTCCCACGCCGTATCCAGCCACGTACCTTAGCGCGTCGCGTTCCGGAATGTTCTTTCCCTCCTTGCCGATGAGGACGGTGAGTTCGACTTCGTGATGGCATTCGTTGGAGAGGGAAGGGATGCGGATCGACCCGCCGTCGGGCAGAAGCGCGGTGGATGGCTTGAGGAAGAAGACGGGAGCGGCGGGAATATCGGCGCGCATTTCCTTCGCGTGGTCGGCGTAGTTCCGGCCGATGCAAATGATCTTGCCGACGGAAATCGGCGCGGGCGCAGCAATAAGTTGAACGCTGTGGGAATGAATCTTTGTTGTACCTTTCCTCAATCCTGACTCTGCTCAATATAGGTACGCGTCGCGAAGATTGCAAGGCGAATGGCTGCTGTGTGGAGTCGAGTCAAACACTGACAGCGTTCGCATGGAAAAGACTTTACCCTTGTCCTGCCGAAGAAAATCACCTATCTTTCCTTGTCCATTTCTCTTGCCCACACGATTCGCATGACGACCTACCGCGATTCCGGCGTTGACATCGATGCCGCGCATGAGCTGCTCACACGTATCAAGAAACGCGTCCGATCCACCTTCACACCCAACGTGCTCGGCGATATCGGCCTCTTCGGCGGCTTCTACCGGGCGTCGTTCAAGGGGATGAAGCGCCCCGTCCTCGTCACAAGCATCGACGGCGTCGGCACGAAGGTGAAAATTGCCATCGCGATGGACAAACACGACACCATCGGCCGCGACCTGGTGAACCACTGCGTCAACGACATCCTCGCTTGTGGCGCAAAGCCGCTCTACGTTGTGGACTATTTTGCGATGGGCAAGCTTTCTCCGAGCGTCGGCGAGCAGGTGGTCGGCGGTATGGCGGAGGCGTGTAAAGAACACGACTGCGCACTCATCGGCGGCGAAACGGCGGAGATGCCAGGCCTGTATGCGGAAGGCGACTACGACCTTGCGGGCACGATTGTCGGCGTGGTTGACCAGAGCCGTATTCTCAACGGCAAGCGGGTGCGCAAGGGGGATGTCCTCATCGGCCTCCCCTCGACCGGTCTCCACACGAACGGTTATTCGCTTGCCCAGCACGTCCTGCTCAAGCGCCACAGCTTACGTGACCACATTGACGGCCTCTCCGCACCGTTGGGCGAAACTTTACTTGCCACGCATCGTTCGTACTACCGCTCTGTTTATCCGCTGCTGGCCAGAGAGCCTGCCTACCGGACAGGCAGGCCTGTTCATGCGCTCTCGCACATTACGGGCGGCGGCATCGTCGAAAACACCATGCGTGTCATCCCCAAGCACTTTCGCCTTGCAATCGACTGGCATGCGTGGGAACGACCGTTCATCTTCACACTCATTCAGCAAGAAGGAGACGTGCCGGAAGCTGAAATGCGCCGGACATTCAACCTCGGTGTGGGATTGATTCTGATTGTCTCGCGTAAAGGTGCAGACAGTGTGATGGACAAACTGCGACGCACGCGTGAACGGCCGTTTGTGATGGGCGAGGTAGTGGTTGCTTGAGGGAGTGTGAGTCTGACACGTATGAGATGACTGCTCTTTGGTCCACGTTAGGTGCTCATGATGGATTTTTGGTTGCCAGCCCGCTTCGCATTCTGGCAGGCTTGCCCCACGTTCGGAGGATGATAGCATGATCAAATCATTGGTATCATTTGAGAGGATATTTCTGTTTATTCTTCTGGCTGTTATTTTTGTTTCCTGCCGTAAACAGGAACCCCGGGCGGTAACGGTTTTTGCGGCGGCAAGTTTGCAGGAGGTGGTGCAAGAAATCACCGAGGAATGGTCCCAGCGCACCGGTCATGCTGTCCGTTTGCAGTTCGATGCTTCCTCCACATTAGCACGGCAGATTCAAGAGGGCGCGCCGGCCGACCTCTTCTTCTCCGCGGATCCGCAATGGGCTGACAGAGTTCATGCGTTGGAGCGTCTTCATTGGATTGGAAACCGTTTGGCTTGTGTCGTTCACAAGGATGTGAACTCTGTGGATCTATCCACCGTAGAAAGCCTTGCTTTAGGCGGAGAGCAAGTCCCTGTCGGAAGATACGCAAAAACTGCGCTTAAGAATATGGGTATCAAGCTTCCGAAGAGGGTAGTTTATGGTTCTAACGTACGCGATGTGCTCTCTAAAGTCTCGCATGGCGCAGCTGTTGCCGGGATTGTGTATGCTACGGATGTAGCCGTTGACCCTGATGTTCGTACAGCCTTCCTGTTGCCCGAAGATAGCCATCCCCGTATCACCTATGTGGCGGTTCTCATCAATCCAAAGGCGAGAGATCTATTCAATGCGATACAACAACCCTGGTCATTAGAGAAGGCCAGACAGAGGGGGTTTTCAACTCTTCCATGAATGTCGTCAGCCTTACGCTTTCGGTCGGGTTAACAGCTACATTACTAAGTCTGCCGTTTGGAATCGCAGCGGCATGGATCATTGAGCGCACCCGTTTCAAAGGCCGCGGCTTGTTGCAGATCTTGGTGATGATGCCGCTGGTTCTTCCGCCGGTCGTTACGGGGTATCTGCTTTTATGGTTTTTTTCGCCGCGTGGCTATGTGGGTCAGATTCTTTCTTTCCTGCATCTTCCAGTCGCGTTTCACTGGTTGGGAGCGGTTGTCGCGGCGAGCGTGGTTGGTTTTCCTTTATTAGTCATGAATGTCATGCTTGCGATGAAATCCATTGATTCTCGCCTGGAGATAATGTCGCAAACGCTTGGCCGAGGCGCTTGGTCCACATTTTGGAAGGTGACGCTTCCACTTTCTTGGCCTGGAATTCTTTCTGGCGCTTTGCTCTCGTTTGCGCGGGGACTCGGGGAATTCGGAGCGACCATTGTTTTGGCTGGCCGGATTCCCGGGGAGACGGAAACGATTTCCCTCGCCATATACGCTGCGCTGGATCGCCCGGATAGCAATCAGGAAATTCGAAGTCTTGTCATCGTTTCAATTGTAATCTGCGCTGTTTGTGTTTTTGCCTCTCGTTATCTGGACCGTCGATATGTACGCCGATTAGAGATGGAGCGGTGAAGCTCGACGTGGAAGTTTATATCCCGAAGCCATCCGGATTTTTGCTGGATGTTTCATTTGACTGCGTGACGGAATCTATAGGCATTGTGGGTCCCAGCGGAAGCGGCAAATCGACCCTCTTGAATGCGATCGCAGGAATAGAGCCGAGCAGGAAACTCTTGATAGATGGCTGCGATTTGTCCGGAGTCAAATTACACTGCCGCAGAATCGGATATGTCACTCAAGACGCCTTGCTTTTTCCGCATCTATCGGTCAATGAGAATTTACGATATAGCCCCTACGCAGACCAACTGGACGATGTGGTATCGGTGCTTGGTATCGAACATCTGATGGATCGAATGCCGCGAAATTTGAGCGGCGGAGAACGCCGGCGGGTGGCCCTTGCGCGCGCCGTTGCAAACCGTCCCTCCATGTTGCTTCTTGATGAGCCGTTTACGGGAATGGATGAAGAGCGGCGGCGGGAAGCGATGTCGCTGTTGGACAAGGTCCATCGTACATTTCAAATTCCCATGGTGCTGGTAAGCCACATTGCGGAGGAAGTCATCGGATTGACCACATGGACATTGCGTCTTGAATCAGGCAAAATGACCGCGTTCGGACCAAGCGCTTCCATCTTGCGCGCCGGTGAGATAAAAATAGACAATTATATGACAGGAACAGTAGTCGGAACGAATCAAGTTAAGGTTGGAAACATAGAGTTGGTTACAACGTTGCCTCCTGATACAGCTGGGGAGGTACGATTAGCCTGCTATGCTCACGACATATTGTTGGCGAATGGTATGCTCCAAGGCATTTCCGCGCGCAATTGTTTTTGGACAATGGTTGATTCTGTCGTGAATGTAGGAGAAACGGTCATTGTTACATTGCAAGATCC
>JBGFRR010000022.1:0-27619 GCA_041695045.1 Bacteroidota bacterium | reverse complement strand
AAATGCACGCGATGGCTTGCCGACGCTGCAATCCGAAATTCTTGGCGCCCAAATGCCTTGTAGCCTTTGACGGTAAACTGGGGGCGCCAAGAATTGAACGCACGCCATCGCTTCCTACGCACAGGCCGTGATTTCGACTCCACGCACTTTCCGCAAACACATAACCTCCTGTTCCTGTACGTTTCTATATCGGATTCAGGGTAGACGTCTCCTACCCTTCCTGCCCGCCGGGGGGCGGCGTTTGTCCTTCAATTGTCGTTTTGCCGGGACTCAACAGCAACACGACCATCCCGACAACGAGGATGCCGCCAATGACCAAAACGGGCCAACGCGTCCAGAAGGATTGTGTTGAAGGGACAATGGACAGGACAAACTCGCGATGGATGCGCCGGAGTTCTTCACCGAAATCATGATAGTAACGGGCGATCTCGATCGTAAAGGATTGCCGTGTGGTGCGGTCGAAGCGCTTGAAGTCTCCTACCAACAGCGTGCGTTGGGGGTCATCGCTCTTGTTAGCAAGCCTACCGGCAAAGATGTACTCGACCCCGAGCTCATCGGCGAGAGCAAACATCTCCTCGTTCTTCAACGCTGAAAGGAGTTTCTCGAGACGCTCCCGCCCTATCAGCTCCCGCAATTGCGACGGAGGAGAGACGACAAGCCCTTGCTCGAGCCGCATCATGGCCAGAAGGTCGGAGATGATTGTTGCTTCAACATCGGGTTGCGTCTCGGTAAAGGCGATGCCGAGGAACGCGACGGACACAAGACGTTCCTGCCGCGGCATCCCGACGGCGACGGCGGGCATAAGAATAATGAGCAGCGCGAGGGGAATATTCACGTAACGCTGAAGGCAACGGAAGGGCATAGAGATTCTTTCTTACATCTCGTAGTGATACTTCAACATACGATTGCGGATTTCTTTGACGATGGACTCGTACAGTTTCAACCGCTCCGGCGGCGGGGGAATGCGCTGCCATGTGCTGCTGCCGACACGCTGCTCAACCTCGAACTGCAACGTTGCGTTCACCATAAGATACGCGCGCTGGTAAACCGTGCTTCGGCCTCGAGGAGAAATGTTCAACACCGCCCGGTCTCGCAGCCATGCCTCTTCGTTGTTCGCGCCAAGGGGAACCATCGTCTTCGACATCCGCCAGTACGTTTGCACCGCAGAGCGGTTGCGCGTCGTATCGGCGTATTCGATGGTGAAGTCATGCAGCTGCAGCACCGCGATGGCTTCCTGGATGATGTGTATGCGCTCCGTGTTATGAGCCAGGTCGTACGTTGCGCGCCGGCGATCTGTTTCTCCCGTCGATGTCGCACAGCTCACAACGGCGAGCGCAGCGCCGCTGAGCATCAACCACTGTCGCATCATTCTCGCTCAGGCTAAGACTTTCCCCGTGAATATCACACAATCGTCATGAAACCCGCAAGGGTGGTTCATACCGCGAACCACCCTTGAGGAATGTTCGTTCACCGCGCTGAGAGAGACGTGGACGAAAAGTTTCTTTTCTATTTCTTTCGCGTACGCGAGGGGTTCTCGTCCACGTCTCGAGTTACCTGATGAGCGGATTGGCACGCCGCTCGCGGATCGTAATGGGGAAGTACGATCCGGGCGTAGTGCGAAGCTCGGAGCCGGGCAGCCAGCGAGCGTCCTGGACTCCGAAGCGGAACATATCATTCAACCGGCGCCCCTGCAGGTACAGGTTGGCGCGCCGCTCGTGCTTCACCGCATCGCCCGCGTTGAACGTGGGGGGATACGGCGGGAGAGTGTTCATCGCACGCAGCGTATTCAGCTGGCCGAGCGCGCCGAGAGCGTCGCCCGCAGCAAGCCTTGCTTCTGCGATGATGAGGTGCATCTCCCGAGCGGAAACCATGGTAATCGGGGCGTAGCGGTCGGTCCACTTCCCGCGATCCTGGAAGTCGTTCCGCTGTGCCGTCATGCGCACATCGGCTGTTCCGGTAACCGGGTCGTTGGGGATCGTCTCAAAGCCGAGTTCCAAGCGACCGACGATTTCCCATTGGAAGTCGTTGAACGTGAGCGCGGTCAGATAGTCGAGCTGCCATTTGTAGTCGCCCGACATGAGCGCTAACGCGGCTTCAGCATCTGCCCGTGCCCCTGTTGCCGCAGCGTAGGGATTGCTCGGCACGGTTCCCTTGGGCTGCAAGCTCTGCCAAACGGCTTTTGCATGCTTCACGCGAGCCATCAGGCCCATGACCCTGCGGCGCATGTCCAGATGTGCCGCGGTGGTTCCGCCCTCGGCAATGGTTTTCGCTTTTGCCAACGCGGCAAGAGCCTGGTCATAGATTTGCACCATGTTTGCCCGGCCGAAGTTTGGTGCGGGCTGTGTTTTGTCCGAGAAAACGAAATCGTCAAACGTATCGGCAATGAACACCCGCACGAGCGCGTGAATGAGGTACGCGCGGGCAAGGTCGAGACGGTTGACGAGCGTTCCCGCCTTATCGAACCCTTCGAGCAGGCTCACGGCTTTGTCGGCCGTCCAGCGTCCTTCGTTAATGAAGGGCCATGCACCATCGACGAATTCGTTATTGATATCCCCTACTGTTCCGTTGTCAATTTGGCCCCACGCGTCGCGTGAGCCGATCCAGCGCGTCTCGTCGGTAGCAACGGTGTAGGGCGATAGAATATAGCCGATGCCCTGGCTAACCGTCGCCAACGCGCCGTTCACGATACCGGGAGCTGCGGCCGGTTTGCTGAGGTCCTCTTCCAAAACGTTGTTCGGGTTCTGCACATCCAGAAGACCTTCACACCCAAACAGTACTAACGCAAACGCGAATGCGAGGGAGCGTACGAGTCGAACGAGTTGTGTTGTCATGGTCGTGCCCTCCCTTAGAGTCCTAACCGCAGTGTGAATGTATATTGGCGCGCGATGGGCACACCAAAGGCTTCGATTCCCAAACCGAAATTCTGATCGACCAGACCAACACCCGTTGCACGGCCGCTGTAGACGTTCGTTTCGGGGTCGATGCCGGAGTAGTTTGTCCAAATCATCAAGTTGCGGCCTGCGACCGAAACCGAGGCATTGGAAACACCGAACCATGCCGCATACTCCGACGGAATATCATAAGTGAGGCTCAGCTCGCGCCAGCGGATGAAGTCGGCTTTTTCGATTTCATTCAGTCCGTCGTACGGGGTGAGCGAAGCAATTGTCTTGGTCCACTCCTGTGCGGCCGCAACACGCTGCTCGGGCGTGCTGGCTGGGTTCAGCATAATGCTTTCGAGTTCTGCAGGACGGCGGAGATTGCGGCCTATGACGCCGTGTGAGCGGCGGAAAGCATCCGTCAGGTTGTGGACGTAGAAGTTTCCGGCCTTGTACTCAAAGAGCGCTGCAAGCCGGAAGTTCTTCAGGAAGCCTACATTCAGACCGAAGGAGCCCTGCCAATCCGGCATCGGTTTGCCAAGATAGTGCTCAAGATAGGTTTGGCCGCCCGGCAGGGGTTGCATATCCCGTCCTAGCACCATCAACCGCGAAGTCGCCCACACACGCGGATCACGCGGAACCGAGAAGTACGTCAACAGTTCCTGATACGTGTCCGGTCTTCCGTCCTGATTGATGTCAATCGGGTATTCGAACGGGGCAAGGATAGGTCCGAAGAACGAACCCGGTGCATAGCCCTCACGGATGAAGTTTCGGTAGCGAGGATACGCGCCGCCTACTTTCAACTGCGGAGCGCCACCCATGCTGGCAATTTTCTCCTGGAGATAGGCCCCGTTGGCAAAGAAACTAAGCGAGAGGTTATCCGTTCGCATGACGTTCACGTTCAAGCCGATGTCTATGCCGTGCGCAACCAGCTCACCGATGTTATCCAACTGGAATCGGTAGAACCCGCCGGAGGGGGCAAACTGACGAGGCACGAGCGCGTCTTTCACGACGCGGTCCCAATACGTGACCTCGATACCGACACGGTCGTCAAACAAACCGGCCTCTGCGCCAACTTCCCACTCCGTTGACACCTCCGGTTTCAACTTTTGATTGCCGAGGTTGCCCGGCGCAAGGCCTGCACCGTCGGCAGAGCGGAATGCAACAAACGTGGTGAACTTGTCGAACGCTCCCGGCTGCTGACCCGATTTCCCGATAGCTGCGCGCACGCGAAGTGTTGAGAGCACGGAACTTCCCATGTCTATCGCGCGCAAGGGGAGCACGGAGAGACTGACTTTCGGGTATTGCGCCGTCTTGAACTCTGAACCGAACGCGCTGTTCGCATCGAAGCGCATACCGAGCGTGAGGAAGAGGTAATCCTCATAGCTCAACTGTTCCTGGAACAACACGCCGGCTTGAATCACATCGCTAAAGAATGAGTTCGCCGTCGGCGTTTGACCAGCCTGAAGTACTTCGATGCCTGGGCCGGGGAACGTTGCGGTCGAGCCGCCCGTATTGTTCTGGATGCTGCGGAACCCCTGGATGCCGACGATCAGCTGTGAGCCAAGGTTGGACATGATGTCGGTGTTCCAGATTGCTTTGGCGTCGAGCGTCCACTCTTGCCGCTGGCGTGTGCCAATCCTCAGGTCGCCGTCGATGTTGTTCGCCACGAGACGATCGACGTTCCAACCGAACGGGCTGAAGTTTGAGCTCCGCTGGGAAATGTAGTCTAACCCGGCCGTTGCTTCCACGGTGAGCTGAGTCATCACGTTGTAACTTGCCGTGATGCTCACGTTGCCGTGGTCGGTACGGTCTTTCGTTTCCTGCTGGAACCCTTCGCGCGCCGTTGCAAACGCCGCATTGCCGAACCGGTTATCGGCCGTTGCTCCTGCTATGCCAGCTTTTTGGATACGCTCCGGCTTACCGAATTGTGCAAGCGTAATCGGTGCGAAGATGTTGTTGTTATTTTCGATGACCTCCTGAGCCGCATTTGTGTACTGCGTGCTGATGCGGAGACGGAAGAACTCGGACGGAACGATATTGAGATTACCGGAGAATTGCCCTCTCCTTATCCGGTCGTTTGCCATGCCGGGGTCTTTCCCCCAGAATGCTTCGGGATTCGGATTGAAGGGACCATCGGTGTCGCTATACCGCAGGGCTGCAAAATACGTTACGCCCGTCTGACCGCCGCTGACTGAAGCCGAGTAGCTCTGGCCGTAGCCCGTGCCGATAATCTCTGCGGGAAACCTTTCCTCGAATACCTCAAACGGTCGTACACCACGTCCTAAAATCTGGTTGATGCGATCGGCCTGCGCCTGATCGCGAGCAAACCCTGCATTGGGTTTGTAGGTATCGGGATATTCCAACGCCGACTGTTGAATCTCAAAGTTGAACTTCGGCTTGGTCTGTGAGCCCTGCTTAGTAAAGATCTGGATAACGCCGGCGTTCGCCTGCGTTCCATACAATGTCGCCGCAGCTGCACCTTTGAGAATTTCAACACGCTCGATCGCATCCGGGTTGAGGTCGTCAAGCCGCGACGGATGGCCTGCCGCATCGCCGATGCTTACCGCAAGTCCATCCATCTGGCTCACACGCACACCGTCGATGTACACAACGGGTGCGTTGAGCTGCGAAAGGCTTGCGCTCCCGCGAATGCGGATCGCAGCTCCCTCGCCGACCAGCCCGCTGGTGGGTAAGACCGCGACACCCGGCACGCGTCCCTGAAGAATTTCATTCAGCGAACTGACCGGTGCGTTTTCGAGGTTGGCAGCGTTGATGGTAGCGACCGTGTTACCGAGCTTCATTTTCTCAACGGCAGCGCCCGCGCCGGTAACGACGACCTCGTCGAGTTGAAGAACGGTGGGGCTCAACGTGAAGTTGAGTTCAGTGATGGCGCCGACCCGCACGTTTATTTCTTTCGTGTCGGATCGGTACCCAACGAACCGGGCAGTCACGCGCTGCAATCCTGCCGGCACGTTGGTGATGGTGTAATTCCCGTTGACGTCGGTTGCCGCTCCAAGCGTAAGACCTTGGAGCATGACGACAACGTTGGCTCCGGGGAGAGCCTCGCCCGCGGTTGATGTTACCTTTCCTGCTACGGTGCCCGTTTGGGCAAGTACGAGCCCAGGCAGCATCAACAGCGTGAGCAAGATTCCCACGTACTTGGTAACCTTACACATATCTCCTCCTTCAGAAGATTATGGTTAACAACTCCCGTTTACAGTTTGGGGAACTGCAACACGGGCATGGGTTAACAGACACGTATCGATAAACGACTGTATCGCCTCTTTATCACCTCCTTTGGGGCGTGTTTGAAAAAAGCGTACTCGGGCACGGTTTCGCGCGCCGGTTAATCGTTGAAAAGTGGATCGGTGGAATTCGTACGATTGCGTTGTCTGCGAACTCTTACCTTGAACTTGTTTGTGGACTTTATTCCCCAACACCATACCACAGCTCATTGAAGTCAACACTCACAACAGTACACATCAGGCAATGACGCTAACGCTTGTGATGCGGGCACCCAAGGTGAGAATCAAAATGTAGGAATGTTACAGGATCAGGATGCTTGCGTGTTTAATACTAAATTTTGAATTGAAAGTCAAGAGCCCAGCCCTTACCACGGTAACCAGTGCAGCAGCTTCAGGATATCCGAGAACACACCCATGGCGGTTACATCCGCGCCAGCACCGGGGCCCTGCACAATGAGCGGCGTTCGAGAATACCGATGCGTCGTGAACATGATGATGTTGTCGCTCCCCTTTGTGGAGGCAAAGGGATGGTTGAGCGGGATTTCCCGCAGCTGCGCGTACGCGGCGTTCCCCTGAAGTGTCCCGACATACCGCAGCACCGCTCCCCGCAGGCGAGCGCGCCCCAATCGCCGCTGCATCGCATCGTCGTACTTCGCAAGCTCTCTGAAGAACTCATCCGAGAACTTCATCGTGCGTAGCGGCGCGGGCACCAGGGTTTCGACGCGAATGTCGTTCATGTCCATTTTCAAGCCGAGCTGCCGCGCAAGGATCAGGAGTTTGCGGCCCACATCTTCCCCCGTCAGGTCGTCCCGCGGGTCTGGCTCGGTGAAGCCGAGTTGGTACGCTTCCTGCAGAAACGCGCTGAACGGTTTCCCCCCGTTGTAGCCGTTGAACAGATAACTGAGGGTGCCGGAAAAAATCCCCTCGATTTTCACAACCGTGTCGCCGCTCGCAATCAGGTCGCGCAGCGTCGAGATGATCGGCAGTCCCGCCCCGACATTCGCTTCGTAGAAGAAATACTTCTGGCGTTCGCGCATGAGTTCGGTCAGCGCAGCATAACGCTTCCACGGCAGCACGTTCGCGAGCTTGTTCGGCGTAATGATGTGCATGTTGGCTTTCACGAAATTCGGATACGCATCGACTAACTTCGCGTCGGCCGTACAGTCGACGAGCGCGATGTTGGGGACACCGAGCGAGAGGACGTGGCGGATCAATGCTTCGACCTGCATCGGCTCCTGTGCCGCGTCGAGCTGTTCCTTCCAGGTGTTGAGGGCAATCCCCGCCGGTGAAAAGAGCAAGCGTTTGCTGTTTGCGATCCCATACACAGCAATGTCGAACCCCTGCCGACGCAGCTCCGCTTGTTGCTTTTCGAGTTGTCGCAGCAGTGCCCCGCCCACGTTTCCCACACCGATGACCACCAATCCCAACCGCTTGCGCGTTTCGAAGAACGCTTGATGGATAACGTTCAGCGCGCGCACTTTCTGTTGCGAGTCGATGACGAACGAAATGTTCCGCTCGGAGGCCCCTTGTGCGATGGCTGAGACGTTTACATGGTTGCGGCCAAGGGCGTTGAACACTTTTCCCGCAACTCCGGGCGTGCCCTTCATGCCTTCGCCCACAATGGCAATGATTGTCTGCGCGGGCTTCTCGTCGAGCGTAAGACTTTTGAGTTGCATTTCGTGCCGGAATTCCTGCATGATCGCTTTGCGCGCACGCGGCGCATCGGAGGAGTATACGGCAAGACACACCGTATGCTCGGAGGATGCTTGCGAGATGAGGATGATGTTGATACGATGCGATCCCAACGTTCGAAACAATCGCTCGGCAGTTCCGGGTACACCAACCATCGCCGCGCCGCGCACAGTCAGCAGCGTTACGTCATCGACGGAGCTGATGCCTTTCGCAACGCCTTCCCACGGGTCGGTTTTGCGGGAAATAAGCGTGCCGGGGGCAGTTGGGTTAAAAGTATTTTTGATGAGGATAGGAATATCCCGCGCCACGGCCGGCGCAATGGATGCGGCATGAAGCACTTTCGCGCCGAAGTACGAAAGCTCCATCGCTTCTTCGTATGAGACCTGGGAAAGCACAAAGGCGGACGGAACCGCGGTGGGGTCGGCGCTGAGGATGCCGTCCACGTCGGTCCAGATTTCCACCACGCTCGCATCGAGTGCTGCGCCGACAATCGCGGCCGTGTAATCGGAACCGTTGCGGCCGATTGTTGTGGTCAATCCGTCTTCCGTCGAACCGATGAAGCCGGTCACGATCGGCACTGCGCGCGGACCGTGCGACTTCCAGATATGCTGAAGCGTTGCGCGAATGGCGGGATTGCTTTTGTCGAACAACACCGCGGCGTGCATGAATTGGTCGTCCGTCACGACCATTTCGCGCGCGTCCACAGAGGGCGCGCGAAATGATCTATTCAGGAATCCGCTGATGATGGTGGCGGAGAGTCGCTCGCCGAAGCTCGCCGTCAGGTCGAGCGCTCGCGGTGGGGCATAACGAAGAAGAGAGATACCGTGGAGGGCCTGACGCAATTCCTGCAGGAGATTCTCGACAGATTCCCGCGTGGAGGTATCGGACGCGCGGAGGAGTTCGCTGCATGCCTGGCGGTGCCGGTCGGCTAAGGCAAGGTAGAGTTCCTCGAACGTCCTATCCCCGCGCTCAGCACGTCGGGCGCATTCGAGGAGCTGATTCGTAATCCCCTGAAACGCTGATACAACGACGACCACTCGGTGCTTCTTAGCCGCGTTGCGAATGACCGCCCCCACCGCTTTCACCCGCTCGGGTGTTGCAACCGAAGAACCGCCAAACTTGAGTACGCGCAAACCGCCCGATCTTCCCATCACTTCCGCCCTTTCTGCTCTTGTTTGTAGGGCTTGATCGTCGGCTCATTTTCCGTGACCGCAAGCTTGAATTTGAACTTGCCGATGGAGAATCGAAAGTCGTCCATAGAAATTCCTTTATCGTTTTCTTGACCCTGCTGCCTCCCGCTCTAATTGTGCGCGCTCTTCGCTGGCGACGCGCAGAATCACGAACACTTCCTCTAACCGCACGAGATTCACGGCGGGCTGAAGAACGACCTTCTTGAACATCGTTCCCGGCAGATGACGCACGTCGGCCACCACACCGATCTTCACGTCGGCTGGGAATGTGCTGCTGTACTCCGACGTCACGACGACATCCCCTTGCATCACATCCATCGTCTGGGCGACGTTCTTCAGCACAAGCTCGCTGCCGTCCCACTGCACGATGCCGTCCACGCGGCTGCGGAGAATCTTCCCGCTCGCACGAAAATCCGTGTTGAGCAGAAGGTTGACGATAGAGTACCGCTCGGACGCCGAGACGACAAGGCCGACCAGTCCCGCTTCGCTCATGACAGGCATCATCGGTTGTACGCCGTCGGCCGTCCCAATGTCGAGCGTGAGAGTGTTGCGCAGAAGCGTCAGGTTCTTGCCGACGACCTTCGCGGCCAACAGCGGATGCGTGCTGCGTTCTTTGAATTCGAGCAAACTGCGCAGGCGGGTGTTTTCTAACCGTGCGTCCCGGAGCTGACTCACTTCTGCGGCAAGCTCAACGTTCATCCGGCGGAGCACCTCGTTCTCGTGTCGCAGGTTGAAGTACTCCGGAATGAACGCTACCTGCTGTTGCAAGACACCGAACGAGACCGACGCCATCGAGCGGATTCTCTTGAGCTGCGCATTCTCGTTGAGCGCGAGGAGAATTAACGACAGGACGATGAGTCCCGACAGGATCACATACTCTTTAAAGAAAAGCAGAAGCTGATACAGTCGCTGCAGCATGGTTTGCTTTCCACCTAAACGGGGGACAACACTGCAGGGCGTGATACGATCTCGCCCTACGAGGGCCACGAGTTCTAACTCAGTTGAGACCGCTTCTAATACCGCTTGCTCTTGATGAGCACTTTTGAATAATTGTTCAGATGTTCCAGCACCTTCCCCACGCCGCGCACGACGGCGGTAAGGGGATCTTCAACGACGTGAATGGGAAGGTTTGTCTCGAGCCGTAATCGCTCGTCGAGTTTCTTCAGCAATGCCCCGCCGCCCGTGAGCATAATGCCGCGGTCGAGGATGTCCGCCGAAAGCTCCGGCGGCGTGCGTTCGAGGGTGATTTTGACCGCTTCGACGATTTGCGAAATGGGTTCGTTCAACGCTTCACGAATTTCTACCGAGCTGACTTCCGTTGTCTTCGGCACACCGTTCACGAGGTCGCGGCCCTTGACCTGAATCGTGATCTCTTCTTTCAACGGCATCGCCGAGCCGACTTCGCACTTGATCGCCTCCGCCGTCCGCTCACCGATGAGGATGTTGTGGTTGCGTTTGAAGAAGTGCACGATAGCGTTGTTCATCTCGTTGCCGGCAATGCGGATCGATTCTTCGTTGACAATACCCGAGAGCGCGATGACGGCAATTTCCGTCGTTCCCCCGCCGATGTCGATTACCATGTTGCCGACGGGTGCGTCGACATCGAGACCCACACCGATGGCTGCAGCCATCGGCTCGGCGATGAGATGGACTTCCTTCGCACCGGCATGTTCGGCGGAGTCGCGCACCGCTCGCTTTTCCACTTCCGTGATGCCCGACGGAACGGAGACAACGATGCGCCGGCTTGGAATCCAGCCGAGGTGGATCTTCTTGATAAATTCGCGCAGCATTCCTTCGGCAATCTCAAAGTCGGCAATGACGCCGTCCTTCATCGGCCGGATGGTTCGGATGTCGCGATGTGTGCGGCCCACCATCTCTCGCGCCTCGTTACCGATCGCGATGATCCTTTTAGTGTTCCGGTCGAACGCAACGATGGAAGGCTCGTTCAGCACGATGCCTTTCCCCTTCATCCAGATAACGGTGTTGGCCGTGCCGAGGTCGACGGCAATGTCGGAAGAGAAGAGATTGAGAATGCCCATTTATTCAGATTTAAAGTTTTTAGATGGTTTCACAATTCCGTAAGATATTGCTTGAGTAAGAGTGCGCTAAGTGCACATGCGTTTGTAAACTCGATAGCCCGGTATTCTTTAGAGCGCGGCTGTATCCAAAGTACTCCATCTATTACGGCAACCTTATAGGCTTCACCAGATGCAAGCGTTGCAAGCGTAATAGCATCATCGAATCCCCGCCCTTGATTGCCGCCTGAAGAGCTGAGAAATTTGGCCTCACCCACTACATACTTCCTTGATGACTTAGCTACAAAATCGGGTCTCTTTTTAATTCCCAGTTCGAGTTCTCTTCTGCAAAAATCAAGAATTGCTTTTTCCGAGTCATCTAGGAAAACAATCCCAGTTGTTGATTGGCGGAATTTCGCGAGCGGAACATGGCGGAATTTTTTCTTTGCCCAATCACGGAATTGCTGCCCCCCTCCTAGTATTAGCTTCCTTGGGTTCCAAGATTCCTTCTTTTACCTTCTCGAAACCCATTTCAAAGAGAGCATCTGTAATTCTCTTAACAGTGCGCGGGTTGCGTCGAATAGCGCTCCTATCTGTTCTTAGAAAACTGATATAAGAATCTTTAAAAGGAAACTTTTCAAGATCCAACAGTTTTTCGAGGAGCTCAACACGATTCCTTTTTCTATAGGATAGCTCAATAGCTCCAAGAGCTTTCGGGTCAATATCTCTGTCGCCCGGTTCATTAGGGTAGACCTTATATAGTCTGTCCAGGTAGTTTTTTGTTCGAGCGAGCTCAATGGTTTTTTGTGACCACGGGTTCATATTGCCCTCAGGTGGGTGAACTCGGAGACATTTTCAATCTTAGTTAAACGCGTCAAGCAAGTCTGAATCGCAGCCTTTGACTGATCGATACCGATCCATTTTCGGCCACACAGCTCTGCAGCAACAAGAGTACTCCCGGATCCAGCAAAGCAGTCCAAGACAATATCCCCAGGCCCTGAAGACGCATAAACAATTCGTTTAAGCAGTTCTAAGTTTTTCTCTGTAGGGTACGTGGGGTAGGGGGATCCTTTAACTCCCAGACATCTTGAAGCTTCTTTCCTTTTGCGAGAATCTCATCAGCGTAGACTTTCTTTCTTGGATTTCCGGTTTTTGACCATTCTATTAGGTTTAACTTGTTGAGGCGGGTAAGTTCAGCGCGGGAAACTCTCCAATGTCTCCCCGGCGGCGGAAATAGTCCGTTCCATTTTTTTCCAGTATCTCCGTTCTCCGTTTCACCCGGTGCGTGAAGAGGAGTTGTCGTATATCGTCTACCCTGGTCATCCACTTTTGGAAAAAGTCTTTTTATGTCTTCTTCGGTCATTTCAACGCGAGGCTCATTCCAGAGAAAATTTCTTGACTTCGAGTAAAACAAAATCATGTCTTTAACGTTGCCATAACCTTTTCGAGAAAAATTCTTTGGATTACACTTAATTCGTGTTATGTCATTGATAAAGTTTTCAGGCCCGAAGACCTCGTCCATGATAATTTTCACATAATGGCCGATCTTATAATCAATATGAAGATAAATTGAGCCATCCTCTGCAAGGAGTTTTCGCAATAGCACAAGTCGCTCTCTTAGAAATTCCAAAAACTCAGGTCCTGTCAGCTTGTCTTCGTAAGCTATCGGGTCGCCATTGCGAGAACTTACAGTAGCCGTTCTCGTCTTACCCATCCGAAACTCTTGTCTAGTAGAAAAAGGGGGGTCAATATAAACTTCTCGGACCTTGCCAGCTATCTTCTTGTCATCAAGAAGAAGGCGAAGGACGGAAAAATTCTCGCCTTCAATCAGAAGGTTGGGCTTCCCATGGAAATGTATTTGGCCGTAAGAATTAACCTCCTTAAGTTCGATATGGTGCTCTTTGGATAACATTTCCCACTCAGACTTCTTGCCAGGGTATACTATTTCTATGTTGCCTTTTTTACTCGGCGCCCAAGCCAATAAAGAATCTTTGGCTTTACCAATGACACTCACGGTGTCATAAAACCAAGATGACTTTTTGGTAATAACTCTTCTGCGAGTTTTGGCTCTTTTAGTTTTCTTCCTTAGCATGACTTTAATGTCTAAAGTGTCTTATCCCCGTAAACACCATCGCAACGTTGTGCTCGTCTGCCGCTTTGATTACCTCTTCATCGCGCACCGAACCACCCGGCTGAATGACTGCCGTCGCTCCTGCCGTTACCGCTTCTAAGAGTCCATCTGCAAAGGGGAAGAACGCGTCCGAGGCGACCGCGCAGCCGGCGAGGTCGAGTCCGGCCTGCCGCGCTTTCAACGCGGCAATGCGCGCGGAATCGACGCGCGATGTCTGCCCCGCGCCGATGCCAAGCGTCCGGTCGGCACGCGCATAGACAATGGCGTTCGACTTCACATACTTGGCCACCCGCCAGGCGAATAACATACCCGCTATCTCCTCATCTGTCGGTTGGCGCTTGGTGACGATGCGCATCTGGTCGGGGTACAGCCGAAGCTGGTCGGGGTCCTGCAGGAGGATTCCCCCCAATACGCTCCGCACGTCGTATTCCCGAACCATCCGAGGGTTCACCGATTGCACAATCAGCCGCCGGTTCTTCTTGGTTTCCAAAAACTCAAGCGCCTTCTTTTCGAACGACGGCGCCACGATCACCTCCGTAAACGTTCCGTCGATGTCTTCAGCCGTGCGCACATCCATGCCCCGATTCACGCACACGATGCCGCCAAACGCCGATGTCGGGTCGGTGGCAATCGCTTTTTCATAGGCTTCGAGCAACGTTTCGCCCGTTCCCACACCGCACGGGTTGTTGTGCTTCACGATGACGACCGTCGGCGCATCAAACTCCGCGCAGAGCACGGCCGCGGCGTTAATGTCGAGGATGTTGTTATAGGAAAGCTCCTTGCCGTATACTTTTTGGAAGTGCTCGCCGAACTTCGACCCAGGCTTCTCATACAGTGCCGCCACCTGATGCGGGTTCTCCCCGTACCGGAGGTCGTCAGCCTTCCGGTAGGAGAGCGTGATCGTTTGCGGCAGGTTCCGGCGCGGGTTGAGCGATTCGAAGTACTCGGCAATCATCGCGTCGTACTGCGCGGTGTGGGCGAACGCCTCTGCCGCAAGCTCGAACCGCGTCTGCGCGGTGATGTTTCCCTTGTGCTCGCGCAATTCCTCCGCGAACACACCGTAGCGATAGGGATTGACGACAACAGCCGTGTGACGGAAGTTCTTTGCCGCTGCGCGCACCATCGCCGGACCGCCGATGTCGATCTGCTCAACGGCTTGCTGCAGGCTCGCGTTCGGCCTGGCGACGGTTTGCTCGAACGGATAGAGATTGACCACGACAAGGTCGATCGGGTCAATGTTGTGCTCGCGCAGTTGCTCGACATGCGTTGGATCGTTGAGCACGGCAAGCAGTCCGGCGTGGATTGCTGGGTGGAGCGTTTTCACCCGCCCGTCGAGAATTTCAGGAAATCTGGTCAGCGATGAAACCGATGTTACCGGCATGCCGGCTTCCTGAAGCGTTTTCATCGTTCCGCCGGTGGAGATCAGTTCCACGTCGAATTCACGTAAGACCCTCGCAAGCTCCACGATGCCCTGCTTATCCGAGACGCTGATGAGTGCACGGCGGATGCGCAAGAGCGAGAGCGCGTCGGTCATCGGCTTGGCGGCGTTTGTTCTTGAGGTGGTCGAATCCACACGCGTTGTCCTTCAATGTCTACGCGCCCTTCGGCAAATGCCCGGAGCGCTTCGGGATAGAGTTCATGCTCAAGAGCTAACACCCGGTCGGCTAACGATTCGGGGGTGTCGTTCGGCAGAACGGGCACCGAGCGCTGCAGCACAATAGGGCCGCGATCGTATTCCTCATCCACGATGTGTACGGTTGCGCCGGAGGTTGTTGCGCCGGAGGCTAACACCGCTTCATGCACGCGCATGCCGTACATTCCTTCCCCGCCGAACTTCGGCAAGAGCGCGGGATGGATGTTGACGATCCGGTTGCGGTAGCGTTCGACGATTGCAGCAGGCACCTTCTTCAAGTATCCGGCCAGCGCAATGATGTCCACCTTGTGTTGGTCGAGTATAGCGAGAAGCGCTTCCGTGTAGGCTTCGTCGCTCGGAAACTGCTGCCGGCTCACATGGAGTGCGGGGATCGAACGCGAGCGGGCGAACTCCAACGCGCCGGCGATCGACGAATTGCTGACCACCAGGGAGACACGCGCAGGAAGAGTTCCGCTCTCAATTGCGCGCACAAGAGCCTGAAGGTTTGAACCACGTCCCGACGCAAAAACGGCAATGTTCATCGAGGTGAGGAAGGCAGGCGCAGGCGATCTCAATCCTGCGCAATGTAAGCAGAAGTTGAAGGATTGTCAACGAAAGGGAACGCGGACGCGCAGAACCTGAACGGTCGAACGAGACCTTGCAGGTCTCACAGAGAATCAAGATATTTCCAGCCCGCAATCGTTCATTTACGGTAACCCAACCTCATGGCTCAACTTCCTCGGTTAACTCTTTTCTTGCTTGCTGCAACGCTCGGATGCAGCTCGGTTCATGTATCCCCACCTCCCGGCCTCGCTGCCGAGCGGGAAGACACGGAGCTTGCGCGAAAGCTTACGCCGCTCGTCGAGGCGTTCCGCGGCGATGTCGGCATCTACGTGCGCCATTTACCGACCGGCCGCGCCGTCGCTATCCGCGCGGACGAACTGTTTCCCACCGCAAGCATGATCAAGGTACCGATCCTCATCGGTGTGTTCGATGCGATTGAACGCGGAGAGCTGGATTATCATCAGAAGCTTCTGTATCGTGATTCATTGCTGTATCCCGGCGTCGACTTGTTGGGGTCGTTCAAGGACAGTCAGACGGTGGAGATCTCGAAGGTCATGATGTTAATGATGACGATGAGCGACAACACGGCAAGTCTGTGGTGTCAGCTGTTAGCGGGAACGGGAACGACGATCAACGCATGGTTGCAGCGGCAAGGGTTTGCCGGGACGCGTGTGAACTCGCGAACGGAAGGACGCCGCGCGGATTGGGAACAATACGGTTGGGGACAAACGACGCCGCGTGAGATGGCGGAGTTGCTTGTGATGATTCGCTTTGAGCCGCGCTCGACCTGGCGGCCAACGACTGGAGTGGAACAACGGTGGTAAGCGATTCATTCCAACAATATAAAGGAACAACCATGCGACGCATACTGCTTGCCGTAACACTCATCGCGCTGTGCGCTGGTCAGCCAACGCACGCGCAGAAGCTTAAAGTCTTCATCTCCGTCGATATGGAGGGCATCACAGGGTTGGTGCACAGCGACCAGGTTGGGCGAGGAGGGTCGGATTACCAGATGGTCCGGCGGTGGATGACGGAAGAAGCGAACGCGGCCATTCAGGGCGCGCTCGATGCAGGTGCAACGGACATTATCGTCAACGATTCCCACGGTGATATGCGCAACCTGATTCTTGCCGACTTGCACCCCGCCGCAACGCTCATTACCGGCTCGCCCAAGCCGCTCAGCATGATGCAAGGCATCGACGCGACGTTCGACGCGGTCGCGTTCATCGGTTACCATCCCCGCGAAGGCACCGTGGATGGTGTATTAGACCACACAATGTCGAGCGCTACTGTGGCGGGCGCGTGGATCAACGGCGTGGAAATGCCTGAGCTCGGACTCAACGCATTTATTGCGGGGGCGTTCAACGTGCCGGTGGTGTTCATCTCCGGCGATAAGGCCGTGTGCGACCAGGCAAGAGAGCTGCTCGGCGATAAGATCGTGACGGTTGCCGTGAAAGAGGGAATCGGCAAGCGCGCCGCGAAATCCATGCCCCTCAAGAAAGCACACGAGGCCATCCGCGCTGAAGTGAAACGAGCGATTGAGCGACGCAAAGAAATGCCCGTCTACAAGCTCAAGGCCCCCTACACCGTGGCGATGGAGTACTTCCGCACCTCGCAGGCCGATAATGCGGTGTTGGTGCCGGGGATGAAACGGGTTGCGCCGAAGCGAGTCCAGTTCGTCTCCAACGACCCGATTGAGGCGTTCAAATTCCTCCGGGCGTTGATTCTCTTGGGGCGGGATTGATGTTTTCAATCATCACCGCGAAGAAATAGTTCTGCGCGACGTCGCTTACATGAATCTCAATTGCAGGAGAACAGTTATGAAACCAGCTCGCTTCATCGTTGCAGTTTATGTCCTCAGTATGTTTCTCGTATCAGCGCAGTTCGCGCTGGCTCAGAAAGAGCCGATCAAAGGCCTCGATGCGTACATCAACAAGGCCTTGAAGGACTGGGAAGTGCCCGGACTGGCCATTGCCATTGTGAAGGATGATAAGGTGGTGTATGCGAAAGGTTATGGAGTCCAGAAGCTCGGTGAATCGACGCCCGTCAACGAGCGCACGGTCTTTGCCGTCGGGTCGACCACCAAAGCGATGACTGTCGCGTGTCTGGGTATACTGGTTGATGAAAAGAAAATATCGTGGGACGACCCGGCCACGAAGCACCTGAAAGGCTTCCAGCTCTATGACCCGTACGTCACTCGCGAGCTCACCGTACGCGATCTCGTAACGCACCGGAGCGGCTTAGAACGTGGCGACGCATTGTGGCACTTCTCGCCCTATTCGCGGGACGAAGTTCTCTTTCGCATCAGACATCTGAAGCCCGCATGGAGCTTCCGTTCGCGCTACGGTTATCAGAACATCATGTACCTTGCGGCGGGGCAGATCATTCCTGAAGTCGCTGGCAAAGGCTGGGATGAGTTTATTCAGGAGCGCCTGTTCAAGCCCCTGGGGATGACATCGACGACAACGAGCACCAAGCAGATCGAAAGCATGCCCAACGTTGCTACCCCGCACGGCATCCTGGACGACAGAGTACAGCCGATTCCGTGGGTGAACATCGACAACGTCGCTCCTGCCGGTTCTGTCAACTCCAACGCGGTCGATATGGCCCAGTGGATTCGCCTGAATCTGAACGAAGGCGTTGTGGACGGGAAACGTCTCCTCAGCAAAGAGGCCGTCGAAGAAATGCAAACGCCACAGACAATCATTCGCCTCGACTCGCTGACAAAGGTGCTGCGCCCCTCGACGCATTTTTCAGCATACGGGTTGGGATGGGTGCTGAACGACTATCTTGGCCGGAAAATCGTTTCGCACGGCGGGGCGATCCACGGCATGCGCGCTCGCGTGGTCTTAGTGCCGGAGGAGAAGTTGGGGATTGTTACGTTGATCAACTCGACACGCGACGCTGTTCAACATGGAGTTGTCTTCTGGATTCTCGATGCGTACTTAAATGCAAAGCCGCGCGACTGGAGCGCCGAGTATCTCAAGAACCAAAAGGCGGTTGAAGAGCGAGCAAAGGCAGCGCGAAAAAAACGGGAAGAGGAGCGCGTGAAAGATACGAAGCCGTCGTTGGCGCAGGGTCAGTATCTCGGCACGTACAAGCATGAGATGTACGGCGATGTTACCGTCAGCGAACAGGATGGGAAATTCATGATGCGGTTTTATCCCGGATTGGAAGGCGATATGGAACATTGGCACCACGAGACGTTCCGCGTCCTGTGGCGTGACAAAACGCGCAGTGATGATTTCGTGACATTCACGCTTAATGCTGCCGGAAAAATTGAATGGCTCAAGTGGGACGGGCTGGCGGATTTTAAGAAGAGTAACTGAACCGGGAAGGAGGTCAAGGAGCGATCATGAAGAAAATCCTCACGGCTGGATGGCTCGTCATTACGTATGTTGCCGTCGCGTACTCTCAATTTCCTGTGCGCCTCCCAGCAGCAACGGTCGAGAAGCTCGAGCGCACGATTACGAGCGAAATGGCGAGGCAAAACATTCCCGGGATGTCCGCCGCGATTGTCACAGACCATCAGGTGCGTTGGTCGAACGGCTTCGGCTTTTCGGACCTCGAAAACTTTGTCCCCGCCAAAGCCTCAACAGTATATCGTCTTGGCTCCATCTCCAAGCCCATCACGGCCGTAGCGGCGATGCAGCTTGTCGAGCAGGGAAAGCTCGACCTCGATGCACCGGTACAGAGGTATATCCCGAGCTTTCCGCAAAAACCGTGGCCATTGACTGCGAGGCATCTGATCAGCCACATCGGCGGCGTTCGGCATTATCGGGGAGATGAAATTAACCTTGCGAAGCAATATCATTCGTTGACCGAGGGGTTAAGTATTTTCAAAGATGACTCGCTGCTCTTCCAACCCGGCACGCGATACTCCTACTCGACGTACGGCTATAATTTGTTAGGCGTGGCGGTGGAGGGAGCGTCGGGCACATCGTTCGTTGAGTATACGCGGGAGCAGATTTTCAAGCCCGCGGGGATGGATCGCGCTCGAGACGACAACGTCTATGATGTCATCTACAACCGAGCGTACGGTTATCGAAAGACAGAGAGCGGCGAGAAGGAAGTCTACCACAGCGGCGGACAGCAGCGCGTCAGCACGTTACTGTATATGCTGCCCGAAAAAAAATTGCCGTCGTATTGATGAGCAATTTGGAGCGCGCAGGGCTGATGGAGCTTGCGCGGGAGATAGCAGACATCGTGCTGAAGGGGAAATAGACCAGATTTGCGAGATGTCTCACCGAGCGGCCAATGGCAAGAAGGAGAGTTGCTTCCCTGCCTATGGTTGTCTTGAGAGTTCTCGGTCGGGAGACCTTCGACAGCTTAGTTTTTTCTTTTGAAAACTGTCTACGAAGAAAAGAAACCGAGTGAATAGCAAACCGGAGGCACTGATGAAACGACTACTCTTGATCTGCATTTCGCTCGTATTAGCAGCGATCTCGGCATTCTCCCAGCAACAGTACGACCTCCTCATCAAAAACGGCCAGGTGCTTGACGGAACCGGCAACCCGTGGTTCTACGCCGACGTTGCCGTGAAGGATGGAAAAATCGCCGCCATCGGTAATCTCAAAGGCGCCAGAGCAACGCGCACAATCGATGTGCGCGGTCAGTATGTGGTGCCGGGGTTCATCGATATCCACTCGCACGCCGACAATGGACTTGCCGACCCGAAGACGCAAACGGCGCCTAACAAGGTCATGCAAGGCGTCACGACCGTGGTTGTGAATCAAGACGGCCGATCGCCGAACTGGCCGATTGCGAGGCAGAAGCAGACGTACGAGAAGCAGGGAATCGGAGTGAATGCGGTGTTGCTTGTGGGTCACGGTACCGTACGGCAGATGGCGATGAAGGGCGATTTCCGCCGACCAGCAACACAGGCAGAAATTGAGGAGATGAAAAAGCTGGTCAAGCAGGAGATGGATGAAGGCGCGTACGGTTTGAGCGCGGGGCTTGAGTACGTCCCCGGCCGCTGGAGTGAACCGGAGGAAGTAATCGAGCTGGCAAAGGTCCTCGCGCCATACAATGGCTTCTACATCTCCCACCAGCGCAGTGAAGGCCGCAAGCCGCTTTGGAAAGTCGCCTCAGACCCAACGCCGTCGGTCGACATGCTGCAGGCAGTGCAGGAGACGATTGAGATCGGCCGTCGCGCAGGCATCACGGTTGTCTGTTCGCATCTCAAAGCGAAAGGCGCTTCATACTGGGGCAGCAGCTACGCGGCAACGCGGCTCATCAGAGAAGCGCGTGAGCAGGGCATTGCGGTCTATGCCGATCAATATCCGTATCCCACCACTGGCACGGATGGCGAGACGGTCTTGATCCCACAATGGGCGTTGGTGGATGAAGGCGTGGATCCGGGCGGACAATTAGCACAGCTTGCTCGCAGCAATCCAGAGAGGCTGAAGTCGAACTTCGCGAAGCGGATGGAAAATGAAGAGCTCCGTAAAAAGATCCGTAACGATATCGCACATGAAATCGATCGACGCGGCGGAGCTTCCAACATCATCATCTACGAGTTTCCCGACCAGTCCTACATCGAGCAATCTCTGGCTCAGGTCGCCGCGCGGTTCGATGGAGACCCGGTGTCGACGGCGATTCGCATTCAGCTCACCGGCTTCCATCGCCCGGGCGGAGCGAGAATGCGGGGCTTCTCGCTCTCGGAGTACGACATCGAGCATATCATGCAGCAGGAGTTTACCGCCACGTGCACGGATGCGTACGTGGTTGAGTTGGGCGATGGCGTCCCGCATCCGCGACACTATGGAAGCTACCCGCGCAAGATTCAGCATTACGTCTTCCAGCGCGGCATCATCTCGTTGCCGTTCGCCATCAGGTCGATGACATCGCTTCCCGCGCAGATTATTGGGCTCAAAGGCCGAGGTTTGCTCAAGGAAGGCTATTGGGCAGACATTACCGTCTTTGATGCCGACAAGATTGCAGACAGGTCAACCTATACCAATCCGCACCAATACCCGGAAGGCATTCCATACGTGCTGGTGAACGGCCAGTTCGTTGTCGATGACGGGAAGATGACCGGCAAGCTGCCGGGGAAGGTGTTGACACGATGAATACTTGTAGGACAGGACTCCCACCCAGTGTTGTTCGGGAGTTCAACCTGCCTGCCCTGCCTGACGGCAGGCAGGCGGCAGGCAGGCGGCAGGCAGGCTCCCTCACAACCGAAGTTACAATGATCGTTCGAAGTCCATAACTCATGAGGTGCACGATGAAATCCATACTCAAGTCTTCTGCAATTCTGCTGAGCATTCTTCTGCTTGGCGGATGCTTGCAAGTGCACACCGTGGTGACCGTCAATCCGGACGGCAGTGGCACGGTGAAGGAGACGCTCGTCTTCGGCCGTCAGCTTGCCGTGATGATGCGCGCATTTGAAGGGGTGGGAGAAGAGTCGAAGAAATCCAGGGGTGTCTTCGATGAAGAGAAGCTCCGTCAAGAAGCCGCGAAGATGGGGGAAGGCGTCTCCTTCGTTTCTGCAAAGCCGATCCGTCTGTCCGACGGAGAGGGATACGAAGCGGTGTATGCGTTCAAGGATATCAGCACGTTGAGGCTCAACCAGAATCCGGGCGGAAAAATCTCCGGAGCGGCGGAGGGATTAACCCCGACAAGTCGGGGCGACTCGAAGGCGAAAGATCAGTTTGTGTCCTTCCAATTCACGAAAGGAACGCCCGCCACGCTGGTGATTCGCTTGCCGGAGCGGAAGGAGGCCGAAGCGAAAAGAGAACCGGACGAACAGCGCGATGACCCGGATGAGGACGATATACAAATGGCGCGAATGATGTTGGGGGATTTACGCATTTCGATGGCTGTCGAATGCGCAGGGACGATTGTGGAGACGAACGCGTCGTTCCGCAAAGGATCGACCGTGACGCTGGTGGAGATCGACTTCGGCCAACTGCTGAGCGACGAGAGTTTTCTGCGCGATGTCCGAAGCTACGACAACCTCTCGAAAGAAGAAGCGAAGAAGCTCATGCAGAAACATCCCGGTTTGAAGATCGAGCTGAACGACGAAGTGCGGGTACGGTTTCGGAAGTAGGATGGCGGACTACCTGCTCGAGACGTGGACGAGAACCCCACTCGTGGAGGAATAGGCTTACAAACTGAATCGAAAAGCGTAGTTTTATTTTGCTCATACCTACTTTTCGTCCACGTCTCTGGGAACGAACGCGAGGTCGAACGCCTCTGCTTTCAACATCGTGTCTGGGGACCGGTCACGCGCAAGCTGCTTAACCGACTCGGCGTCCGCGCCGAACTATCAAAGCGAGACAACATTACCCGTTGGCGAGGATACAGAGGCGGCTCCTCATTTCTTAAAGGGTCTCTGTGAATTCGGAGTTCACATCATGACGAAGCTGCTACTTTTCTTACTCATCTACGTTCGTTCTTATTTCCATGACATCAGCACAGACCATCGAATACTCGCTCGGCATGTCCAAGCCGTGGACACATCTGCTGGAAGTCGAACTCGCCTTCCGCAATCTTCCGTCCAACATGCAATCACTCGACCTCATTCTGCCGGTATGGAGAACCGGGCGGTATGTCGTGTTCGATTTTGCCGGCGGGGTTCAGGACTTCTCTGCGTCGGACGGCGCGGGAAAGCCGCTGGCATGGAAGAAAACGGATAAAACGACATGGCAAATTCAAACCAGCGGCAGCACAACGGTGAAGGCGCGTTATCTGGTCTTTGCCAATGAGTTCAACCTGCGCACACGCGGGTTGAATGCCGACCACGCGTTCGTCGACCCGATAACGGTCTTTATGTACGCCGAGCCGTTCCGGAAACTCCCGCTGCGCCTGCGCGTGATGCCGTACGGGAACTGGCGCGTTACCACAGGATTGGAGGCAGTGAAGGGAGAGCGCTTCACCTACCACGCGCCGAACTATGATTACTTTATCGATTGTCCGATTGAAGTGGGAACGCAGAAGGAGTTCGAGTTCGACGTTGCGGGCAAGAAGCATGTGCTGATGATCTACGGTGAAGGCAACTATGACCCGAAGCGGATGATTGAGGACATGACGAAGATCGTTATCGCCTGCAAGGAGTTCTGGGGCTCGCTGCCGTATGAACGCTACGTCTTCATGTTGCATGTCACCCCGACGAGCAGTGGCGGGACGGAGCATATCAACTCGACCATCATGGGCGCACGACCCTTCATCTTCTCCGACCCCAATGCCTACCGCAACTTTCTCGGCCTTGTTGCGCACGAGTTCTTCCACACGTGGAACGTGAAGCAAATCCGTCCGAAGGGCATCCATCCATTCGACTTCACGAAAGAGAATTACACCGAAGAGCTGTGGGTCTCCGAAGGCACCACCGACTATTACGACGCGCTGCTCCTCACGCGGTTGGGCTATTACACGGCGGATGAATATTTGCGTCGAATTGCCGACGGCATTCGGGATGACCGTGAGCGGCCGGGGAATCTGCGGCAGTCGCTCACGGAATCGAGTTTTGATGCGTGGGTCAAACACTGGCGCAGCACCGAACAGGCATACAACTTTCAGACAGATTACTATAGTAAGGGCGCAAATGTCAGCTTACTGCTCGACCTCGAAATACGCCACCGTTCACAGAACAAGCATTCGCTGGACGATGTGATGCGGGCGATGTTTGAGCGGTTTCCTTTGAGCGGCGAGGGGTTCACGAATGCAGACTTCCAGCGCACGGCGGAAGAGCTTGCGGGGGGCTCGCTGCAGGAGTTCTTTGCAAGCTTCGTCTACGGCACAGCGCCCTTGCCATGGGAGCGCGTGCTCGCGTATGCAGGGCTCAAACTCGTCCCGCGCGAGAACGACACAAAGCCATGGCTTGGACTTGCGGTGAGTGAAGCTGGAGATCGTTTGCGAGTAACGCGTGTTGTTGCCGGCTCGCCCGCGTATGAAGCGAGCGTGAACGTGAACGACGAAATTGTGGCGATGGACGGCTATCGCGTTCGGGCGGCGGACCTCATCACACGACCGCAAGAGATGAACGGGGGAACAACGGTCCGGTTGACGATCTTTCGAAATGAAATGTTGAGAGACATCGAGGTAACGCTCCGGAAGCGACCCGTGCCAGCGCATACGATCAGGAAGATTGAGAGGCCCACGCCAGTACAGAAAGCGATCTATGAACAATGGCTGGGAACGAAGTGGTGGTAGGTTGGAGGCGTGCAGATGAAGTGGAAAAGCGTTACATTGGCGATACACCTATGATGGGTCCATATGCGCATGGAGTCCACTGTCGTTCGTCAGGAAACCCGTGTTCCGAAGAACGACCGAGTGCCGCACAATCACACAATCAACAGATTAGATCAAGAGGATGAAACGGTTCATCGCTGGTACCGGTTCGTCCTTTCGTTCCCGCCGCGTCTTGTCTCAACATATCTTACCAAGTTTGATCTAAACTTCTCAAAAACCTTGTTGGATCCGTTTTGTGGGACGGGAACAAGTGTTGTTGAAGCCAAACTTCGAGGGATACCGAGTGTCGGCATTGAAGCACATCCCATGGCTCATTTTGCAAGTACGGTGAAAACTCAGTGGGATGTTAACCCGGCGGCCTTAGAAGCACATGCGACGGAGATTGCCGATCAAGTCACGAGGAAACTCCGTGCCCAAGGCATAGAGGACGACCCGATTTTTGGTCAAGGCTGTGAAGAGATGGCCAATCTTCAAACGCTTTCTGAGGAGCAGGCAAGTCTTCTGCTTCGAAACTCTATTAGCCCTCTTCCTCTGCATAAAGTCTTAACGCTGCTCGATGCACTCCGTCGAGATGCTCAATCTGCATTTATCAACCACGAGTTGATTGCCCTGGCAACTTCTGTCGTCACGTACAGCAGCAACCTAAAGTTTGGCCCGGAAGTGGGTATTACGAAGCCAAAACATGATAGTCCGGTCGTGCAACCGTGGCTGAGGTGTGTTAGGAAGATCGTTGAAGACCTCAAGAAGGTGCAAGCTTTGGAGGGGGTCCCATCGGTCGTCCACTGCGGGGATGCTCGTGTTGTCAGCGCCGTAGTTCCGAAAGATTCGATAGATGCTGTTATCACATCTCCGCCATACCCCAATGAGAAAGATTATACAAGAACAACACGGCTGGGGGCGCGGCTGGCATATGTTGTCGGTGATCAGGCTTCCTATTTACGCATAATGATTCGAACAGGACAGTTGCTCGGTGAGATTGCGGAGTCGCTTGGGTATGAAGTTCTCGCTCTCGAGCTATTCCGAACGCGTCTTGCCACAGCGACGAGAGAACAATTGAGAGAAGAAGTTCTTGTACTACGATGGCCGGTATGAACCATCCGGGGGCGAGATACTGAATGGCAAAGGCCGACAACCGCTACACAAAAATCATTGGCGAGTTGAAACATTGCGATACATTATTGCCTTTCAAGGAGGCCCCGTATGCGCCGGACACTATGGATCTTCTGCGCGCTTCTCATCGCGCAACCAATCGCTGCGCAACAACGCATCACTCAGCACGTGCGCGCCTACCGCACCGCGAATGAGCATCGCATCCTTAAAGAGCTGGTTGAACTGCTTGCCATCCCGAACGTCGCAGCCGACCGGGAGAACATCCGCCGCAACGCCGCAATGCTCATGGAGATGATGAGGCAGCGGGGCATCAACGCAAGGCTGTTGGAGCCGCCGGAAGGCAACGGCTCGCCCGCGGTCTACGGCGAGCTGCGGACGCCCGGAGCCACGCGCACGCTCATGCTCTACGCTCATTATGACGGCCAGCCTGTCGACCCATCGAAATGGATTGGCAGCGAGCCCTGGACGCCCGTTATCCGCACGGCCGCAATAGAAGCCGGCGGCACGATTATCCCATTCCCATCTCCCGACACGCCCATCGACGGGAACTGGCGCGTTTACGCCCGCTCCGCTTCGGATGACAAGTCTCCCATCGTTGCGATGCTCACGGCTATCGACGCACTGCGCTCAGCAAAAATTCCGCTGCGTGTGAACCTGAAATTCTACCTCGACGGAGAAGAAGAAGCCGGCTCGCCCACGATGGAGTCGGTGCTGCGGGCGAATAACGAGTTGCTCAAAGCCGACGCGTGGATCATTTGCGACGGGCCTGTGCATCAGAACGGACAAAAGTTAGTTTACTTCGGCGTTCGGGGGATCACCACGGCGGAGATCACGGTCTATGGCGCAAACCGCGATCTCCACAGCGGCCACTACGGAAACTGGGCCCCGAATCCCGCCATGATGCTCGCGCAACTCCTCGCATCGATGAAAGATGCCAACGGCCGCGTGCTGATCGACGGATTCTATGACGACACCGAGCCGTTGGGAGAGCTTGAACGCCGCGCACTCGCCGAAGCGCCTGATTACGATGAGCAACTCAAGCGTGAGTTAGGAATCAGCTGGACAGAGGGGGAAGGGAAGAGTCTCGTCGAGTTGATCAACCTCCCCTCACTGACGGTCAACGGTATCGCGAGCGCGTACGTCGGCGTGCAGGCACGGACGATCATTCCGTCCACCGCAACGGCACGGGTGGATATGAGGCTTGTCCGCGGCAACGACCCCGAGCGTCAGCTTGAGCGATTGAAAGCACACATCCGCAAGCAGGGGTTTCATGTGATGGATCGCGAACCAGATGCAGAAATGCGGCGAACACATCCGAACATTGCCCGTGTAACCTCGCGCGGCGGCTACAAAGCTCTCCGCACGAGGATGGACCTGCCCATCTCCCGGCTTATCGTTGATGCAGTGCAGTCGGTGAGCGACCGGCCGGTGGTGCGCATGCCCACCCTCGGCGGCAGCGTGCCGATGAGCTTCATCCCGGAAATCTTCAACGTGCCGGTCATCGGCGTGCCGATGGTGAACTTCGACAACAACCAGCACAGCGAGAACGAGAACGTCCGCATCCAGAATGTGTGGGACGGGATCGAAATCTACGCGGCGCTGATGGTGATGCGCTGAGCGAAGCGGTAGGCCGGCTCTTGACGAAATCCTCACCACGGGAAACGAGCCGACCGCTTACGGCACACGGACCGCCCGTTGACACCACGCCAACCAACTCCTATATTCACATCCCCATGACCCAAACCTTCACAAAACGGCTTCGCAGGGGTTGACGTGCGATTTGAGCTCCGAAAGCCCCACGAGTTTACCTATCTTTATAATGTCGCTCCTAACAGAGCTTGTACAGTTTTTGTAGATTTGTGTTACCAACATTTTGTCCCTACGGAACTTCGCGGGCGCTTCGTGAAGTGTGTACAAGCTCTGTAGGAGCGGACTTTTGGTAGACCCATTGGATAAAAAAATACATAG
>JBGFRR010000152.1:0-28363 GCA_041695045.1 Bacteroidota bacterium | reverse complement strand
GCGCATGATGGGCTATCTCCTGTGTTGGTGATGAGTGGCTACAAATATAATACATCATCGCGCGTTTGCGACATGGAACAGAAAAAATATTTTCTATGAGTTTTTCAACAGCCTGCTAGAAGGCGGGACTGAGAAGCGGGAGATCCCGAAACACGGGACCGCAGGCAGGCCTGCCTGCCGCAGGCAGGGATTCACAGATTAGAAGGCAATAATATAGGGAGAGGGAGAAATCTCTTTATGGATTATCAAATACTGCGCTTTGCGGGCTTCGTGCCGACGCGGTTTGTTCCCTTCTTCCCGATCTTCACCGGCTTCACATTCCAAATCTTCTCCGCGTATTCCCGTACCGAACGGTCGGACGAGAAGCGGCCGATACGCGCAACATTCAGGATGGACATCCTCGTCCATCGCTTGCGGTCGCGATAGACACGGTCGACCTCATCCTGCGCGTCGATGTAGGATTGGTAGTCGGCCAACACCATGTAGGGGTCGTGATAAAGAAGCGAATCGAGCAGCGGTTTGAAAAGACCGGGGTCGCCGCGCGAGAACCACCCCTGTCCAATCATCTCCAACACGCGCTGCAGGCGTCCGTTCTCGCGCACGAAATGCATCGGATCATAGCCATGTGTCTTTGAAGCGTGGACTTCATCGGCCATCATGCCGAAGAGGAAAAAGTTTTCTGAACCGACATCCTCCCGAATCTCAATGTTCGCTCCGTCGAGTGTGCCGATGGTCAGTGCACCGTTCATGGAGAACTTCATATTCCCTGTGCCGGAAGCTTCCTTACCGGCTGTGGAGATTTGCTCTGAAAGGTCAGCCGCGGGATAGATCGCATGGGCGTTCTTCACGTTGAAATCGGGAAGGAAGACCACCTTCAGCCGCCCTGCAACGTCGGGGTCGTAGTTCACCACGTCGGCGACCGAATTGATCAGCTTGATGATGAGCTTGGCCATGAAGTAGCCGGGCGCCGCTTTCCCGCCGAAGATCACCGTGCGCGGCACGACATCCATATCCGGGTTGCGTTTGATGCGGTCGTACAGTGTGATGACGTGGAGGACGTTGAGATGCTGACGTTTGTATTCGTGGATGCGCTTGACCTGAATGTCAAACATCGTGTCAGGGTCGACGGCAATGCCCGTCCGTTGAGCAATCATAGCCGCTAAGCGGACCTTGTTTTCGTACTTCACACGCTGCCACTCGCGCTGGAACTCTTCATCGTCTGCATACGGCTCTAACTCGCGGATGTGCTTCTCCATCGCGCTGATCCACTTGTCGCCGACCTTCGAGCAGATGAGCTGGGTGAGCTTCGGGTTGCTCAACACCACCCACCGCCGTGGCGTAACGCCGTTGGTGACGTTGATAAATTTTTCCGGGAACAACGCGTGGAAGTCTTGCATCACGTGGCGTTTCAGTAGCTCGGTGTGCAGCGCCGCAACGCCGTTGATCGCGTGGCCGCCCACGCTTGCAAGGTTGGCCATGCGAATAAATTTCTCGCCGCGTTCGTCAATCAACGAAAGCCGGGCAACCATCGCGTCGTCCACATCATCCCGTCGGCGCGCCTCGTCCAGAAAGCGCCGGTTGATTTCGTAGATGATTTCGAGGTGACGCGGCAGCAACTCGCGAAAGAGCGGCAGCGGCCAGGTTTCGAGCGCCTCGGGCAGGAGGGTGTGGTTGGTGTAGGCCAGCGCGTTTCGGGTGATCGTCCACGCCGAATCCCAATCGATCCCATGTTCATCCATAAGCAGACGCATCAATTCGGCGACGGCGATGGAAGGATGGGTATCGTTGAGCTGGATTGCGTAGTAGCGATGAAATTCCCGAAGGTCGTGTCCGCGCAGCAGATGCACGCGAATCATGTCTTGCAACGAGCACGAGACGAAAAAGAATTGCTGCTCGAGCCGCAATCGCTTTCCCTGAATCGGCTCGTCGTTCGGATACAACACTTTCGTAATGTTCTCGGAGGCGACCTTGTCATCCACAGCGCCGTAGTAATCCCCTTGATTGAACGCTTCGAGGTCGAACGACTCCATCGCCTCGGCTTTCCAGAGCCGCAGCAGATTGACGGTATTCACACGGTACCCGGGCACGGCCATATCGCACGCAACGCCCTTCACGGCCCGTGCAGGGACCCAACGAACATGGAATCGCCCTGCCTCATCAGTCCACTGCTCGGTGTGGCCTCCGAACGGAACGAGAAAACAGATTTCCGGCCGCGGCACCTCCCACGGATTGCCGAACCGCAGCCATTTATCCGTCCTCTCCACTTGCCATCCGTCGCGAATCTCCTGGTCGAAGATGCCAAACTCGTAGCGGATGCCATAGCCGACGCCGAGGATTTCCAACGACGCCATCGATTCTAAGTAGCACGCTGCGAGCCGACCGAGTCCCCCGTTACCCAAGCCGGGTTCTTCCTCTTGTTCCAACAACTCCGCGAGGTCCTGTCCCAAATTCTTCACCGCTTCCTGCACAACATCATAGACGCCGAGGTTGATGAGATGGTTGCCGAGCTGCGGGCCGATGAGAAACTCTGCCGAGAGGTACGCCACAGACTTATCGTTGCCTCCCATGTACATCTCGATGGTTTGCATCCAGCGGTAGAGAACACGATCGCGCACAGTATAAGCAACGGCCATGTACCAATCGTTGCGTGTGGCGGTTCTCGGTACACGGCCTTGTACGAGAAACAGGTTATCCATGATTGCAATCTCAATGTCCTTCGGGTCGAACGACGTGCGGACGCGCTTCGTCTTGAGGGACATCGCTTTGCGGGAGGCAGTCGGTGTTGATGTTCGCTTCATGGACCGTGGGGGACGAATGGAGATGATGCCGTTCAGCCTGTCTGCCCTGCCTACCGGCAGGCAGGCGACAGGCAGGCCTGTAGGCCAGAACGACGCCAGCGCAGTCTACGGAATGGTGTGAGGAATGTCAAGGGATGAAATGCGGGTTGCTGACGGGGGGATTTCAGCCTGCGCCGTCGAGCCGCCTCATTTCCCGCTCAACCTGCGCTTGAAGACGCGATTGAAAATCGTAATTCTTGAATCGCCTGACGGCTTCAAAGGCCTTTCGTGCTTCGCTCACCTCTCCCCGTCGCGCGAGCGCCTGGCCGAGCACATAATACCCGTGCGGCACAACCCACTGCTCTCGCGGCGGCTTAAGTGCAACAAGCACTCGGGCTGCTTCAATGGCCTCCTCGTATTGCTGAAGCTCATTGTGCGCGTGTGCGACGCCATACAACGCTAGAGCACGTTGATCGGTATCGAGGTTCCGTTTGAGAGCTTCCTTGCACAGCGCCAGTACGGTATGATGGTCGTCGAGGGAGGCCGCGTTCTCCGCCTTCACGAGGAGCACATCCGCGTCCCTCATCGGCAGTTGTACCCTCACGTTCGAGCGGCGGAAGTAGTGATAGTCCCATTGTCGCGGTTCGGCATTCCGGACGCGGCGGTAGGTCGCCACCGCGTTGCTCCGCTGGCCGAGGATATCGTAGCACACGCCGAGACGATAGTAGGTGGAGTTCGGTACGTTGTCCTTGTTCTCCGCTGCTTCTAAGAAATGTTCGAAGTTCGTCATTGCAGCGGGGAAATCGTTTTTCAGGAAGTAGCAGTTCGCCGCGACACTGTACGCAAACTCCTTGCCGATCTGAACCTTCTTTCGATCGTTGATGGCAACCGCTCGTTGCGCGAGGGTAAGCGCTTCCTCCACGCGGTTCTGTCGCAGTTCCCATTGCGCGGCAGTTACGAGAAATAGCGTGTTCTCCGGATACGTTTCGATAAGCCGCAGAAGATACGCACGCGCTTCCTCATGGCGATTCTCAACGTTGAGGAATGTCGAAAGGAAGAACATCGCCTCAGCGCGCGCATAGGTGCCGTGTTCTGCCGCTAAGCGCAGGGCTTGAAGTCCTCCCTCCACATCGCCGCTGAAACCGAGAATGTTCAACAACCATCGATACGACGCCGGCACTTTGCCGACAAGATAGCTGTAGAGACCGAACCCCATCTGGGCGTCGTACAGGTCTGGCTTTGCCGTGACCGCATCTTTCAAGAGGGAGTATCCCTTGCGCCCATCCCATGCCGCCTTCAGCATCGACCCGTTGCGCTGGTGCGCGAGGCCGCGGTAACCGTAGATGCCTCCTAAGAAGAACGTTGCAACCACATCATTCTTATCTCGCGCACGTTCCCGCTCACAGATGGCAATCACACGGTCGGCTAGTTCGAAGAACCGCGCGTAGGCTTTCGGGTCTTTGTTGAGCGAGAAGATCCAAAAGTGAATCATCCCCTTGAAGAAATATCCCCGCGCATCGTTGGGCGCCATGCGGATCACTCCGTCGAAGGTTCGCTCCGCCTGTTCCATCTCAAGATTATAGAGTTGATCGATGCCGCGAACCGTCAGCGCATGCACCTTTGCCCCGTCGGTGGGCTGGGACAAGAGTGCTGTTGGAAGAACGAGAAACGTTATGGCGAAAAGAATACGGCGCATCATACTCACGAAACCTATGGTTCGACAGCGTAAGAACGGATGATCCGTGGAGAAGTTTCAAACCTGTACGCCGATGGAAACACATCAGCCGGTCAACAGACGGTCAGTCCGATGCAGGTCACGGAGGAGCTGAGTGATGCCGGTTGTTTTTGAGCTTCTCCAACAACGGCTTTATCTCATCGGCCTTGTGAGGAACGTTTCCGGGGGTGCTCCGCCGTACGCTGATCAGCTCAGCAACAATGCTGACGGCAATTTCTTCGGCCGTCGCTGCGCCGATGGGAATTCCCATGGAGGCGCGAACCCGCTGAAGCGCCTCTACGGAGACACCGCGCTCCGCCAACCGCTCGTACGTCGTCAACACTTTGCGCTTACTGCCGATCATGCCGATGTAGCGGGCCGGCATTGTTATCGCCCATTCGAGAATCTCCTCGTCATACCGATGGCCGCGGGTAACAATAACGATGTACGTTGTTGCGGTGGGATTGAGAATCTTCATGGATTCGACGAAATCCCCCGCCATCGTGTGTGCCGCTTCCGGGAATCTGGCCGAGTTGGCGTACTCGATTCGGTCGTCGATGACCGTCACGCGGAATCCCGCAGCCGCAACAAGGCGCGAAATGTGTTTCGAGACATGCCCTCCGCCGAAGAGGAGAAGCGTTGGCCTGCCGCTCACAGGCTCGAGGATGATCTCTCCACCGGGAACTCGAACGCGCCGCGTTTCGTGACGGCGGAACGCTTTCTGAAACTCGTCCTCAAGCAGGATCGGCGAAGTAATGGATTGCTGCATGATTCTATCCATCCCGCCGGTTTTGCGTACGAGTTGTTTGAAGAGCATTCACCCGTTCGTTGAAAGAACTGTTGCCACCACGCAATCCTCTCCGTCGTCGGTCAGTCGTTGGAGTTCCTCGAACAGCGGGAAGGGTGGCGAGGTTCCTGATCTGCTGCGAGCCGAAGACCATCAGCATGCGGGATGGAGCGGAGAAGCGATGCGGTTTGAGGTTCGATGTCGGTGAGATGATCTTTTCCTCCGTGCACACACGCGATCGCTGCCGCTTCCACAATCGGTTTGTAGCCGGTGCAGCGGCACAAGTTCCCCGCCAGCGCGGTGTCGATGCGAGCGCGGGTTGGGCGGTCGACATTCTTATAGAGCGTAAAGAGCGACATGACGATGCCGGCGTGCAATAGCCGCACTGACTTCCGCCGGTCTCCACTATCGCCTGCTGAACAGGATGCAGCGCACCCTCTCCGTTGCGAAGGTTCTCGACCGTCACGAGATGCTTTCCGTGAATCATCGGCAGGAAAACGAGGCAGGAATCAACCGCGCGGTAACGGATGCGGCCGTCGGCGTCCAACTCGCCCAGTGCGACCGTGCATGCGCCGCAGTCTCCCTCAGCACATCCTTCTTTCGCGCCTTTGTGTGTCGGCAAATTGCGGAGATACTGCAAGACCGTCGTTGTTGGGCGAGGGCCGCGTGGATCGGCACAATCCACAGCCCGTTTCTCGCCGTCAAGGACAAAAGAGATCGTTTTCGGCATAGCACGTCTTAGCCCATGTTAGCAATTTCGGTCTGAAGTAGCAAGCGGAGCATCAACCGTCTTGTCTTTTGTGGACATTTGTTTTATTGTCTCCCATCATTCGTCCTTTCCGTCGCTGCAATCTATATCTACACGCAGCTCTATGGCGGGCGAGCGGCGTTCATTCACGCGGGCGCCGGCAAGCCCCTGTTCCAAACTATCGGCACTAGCCGCATAAACCCATCGACAAACTTTTGTACCTGTTATTTGATTAAGCGCCTAAAGAGTGTTAAGAGTTTCTGAGATTTGATACAGCGCCCGTGGAAGATGGAAGCATCCTTTCCACTTACCACCTTTCAGCGGGAGGAGAACTTCGCCTCTGCGATTGAGATAGCCGAACCACTCGGGATATTCTTCGTCTTTGAAGTGTGTCCAAGTCCATTCGTGAACTTCCTCAAACCACTGTTTGCACCGTTCATTGCGCGTGAAGGCATATCCTTTAGCAAGCGCGACGAGCGTTTCGCAATGGACCCACCACAACTTTTGATCCCACTCTAATTGCTGCGGAGGATTCCCTTTGATGTCGAGAAACGCAAAAATCCCTCCGTATTGCCGATCCCATGCGAACTCAATCGTGTTGAGTATAATGCGACAGGCTTTGTCTAAGAGCTCTGGGTTGTGATACCGCCGCGCAATGTCCATAACGAACCACATCGCCTCGATGCCGTGTCCGGGATTAACGAGACGACCCTCGAAGGAGTCAGAAAACGAACCGTCTTCAAGGACATTTTCCAGGATAAGCCCTTCATCTTTTTTATAGAAGACGCCTGTCACTTCGTGTGCGATTGAAGGGAGAAACGTATTGATCCAGGCGTTATCGAGAAGATGCTCAAGCTCAAGGATAAGATTGCAGAGGATCATGGGAAGAGAGAAATTCTTGAGGGGCCGAGTTCCAGGCACAACCTTGCTATAACGGCCTTTGGGGTTATCCCGACGGCGAAGGATGTTCTCAAAGGTTGACTTTGCAATGGTTCGGTAGTGTTCCGCCGGGTTGATCCTGTCGAGCGCGGCAAGTCCCATCGCTGCAAAGCAATCGCTGAAGATGTTATAGGGCTGGATGAGTGGTTTTCCTTCTCGGGTAAGGGAAAAATACCACTGACCGCTATCATCCATTCCGTGTTTCAAGAGGAAGTCTGCACCATGCCGCGCCATTTCCCGCCATTCCCCACGTTGCTCGACCAGCCGATACATTGTGCTGAAACACCAGACTTCTCTTCCCTGGAGCCATACAAACTTGTCGGTGTCAAAAACGTTCCCTGCTCGGTCGAGGCATGTAAAGTATCCGCCACACTGCTCGTCCTTCGAATGTGTAAGCCAGAACGGGAGGATGTTTTCTAACAATTCTCTCCTGTATAATTCCTGGTAGTGCTTCACGTGGTTCTCTCAAGAGAGTGAGTCCAGATACTCCTGATACCGATGATAGAGGTGGCCAGCCTGTAGATATGCCGACTGGGGACTCATAAAATGCGAGAACTCGAAGGTGATCGCCTGTTGGATCCCCACCTGTTTGGCCGCATTGAGCTTGAACAGCAGCTTCTCCCATTTGATGGGAAGGAACTTGATCGGCATATCCCTGTCGAACGTCTCCGTGTTGGTCCAGCAAACAAGTCCATGCTTGTCCGCAAGAGATTTGTTGATGGAGAGAAAGTCGACAAGTTCGTCAAAGTCAACATGGCCGTCTTGGAAAGCCACGATGTCGACCCCTTGACGGATCGCACTGAAGATTTCATTCCAGTTTCGTTCATGCTCAGCGATTGAAATTCTTTCCGATTTCTCGACCATCGATGAGAGCTGGCTTATGTTCTTGATCCCATCGATATACGGGGAAATGAGTATGGGGAGGCCGCCGCTCACATGCTTGCAGTACATGCCGAGCTGAGCGTACATTTCGCTGACGCCAGCTATTTGACGACTCACCTCCTGTGGGATGTACCATCCCTTGAATCCTTCACGCTTTCCGTATCGGGTCCATACCTCCTCGATCACGCGCTTATTGATATCGATTTCTTTCTGATGGTGTCCGTCTGACCAGTACTTTCCGGAATCATAGAGGCCAAAGAAAAAATTCATGCGGTGCTTCTCACTGAGAAGAAGAAACATCTCCACGAGGTCGACGGGGGGCAGGTAACAAGCCTCACGTTCAACAAGAATCTGCGACGGATAGGTAAGCCATTTCTTATATCCACACCGGATGAGAATGACCGTATCGATCCCTACCGTCTTCATAAGACCAAAGTCTCGGTCCCATTCCTCGCGACCCCAATTCTGGTGTGGGATGTCGTGCGAAATCTCGTCCAAGAATGTGCCTGTGATTCTCATCGTTATTCTTTTTTCGACACAAGCACGATAGCCGTTTCGTCCCGTGAGAACGATTCAGTTTCGGCCTGAAGTAAAGAGAGAACCTGCTCCTTATTGATCAAGCCGCTCAAATCGACGATACGTCCCACGACAAGGACGTATACATCCGGCTGAAGTGCGCCGGCATCTCCATACATCGTGAATTCATCGACCAACTGATGAAGCTGCGATGGGATCGTCCCCACTACTCCCGTTCGGACAACCGCGTCGCTCAACTTGAGACGAATGACGCCCTCCGCATCGATAACTCGTGTTGCCAACGATGTGCTCTTCATCAACCCGAGCAATTTCGATGTCGTCTTTTTTACCTGGAAGACATGCAAAAATTCGGTATGGCTGACGCAGGTAGCTCCATCCTGAACGCCTGCCGATTTCGCGGCAACAGCCGAAAGCTGTTCTTGCGAGAGTTTCGGGGCCGTAAGGGATCGGGTTCTCATCTCCGGCCACCCGCTTGCCGTTGCGATGACCCGCTTCTGTTTAGGATCGACCTCAACGCGCACCTCCACCGTCTCCGGTGCCGCTCCCATCCGTATGACAGAATGCATTGCTGCGCGCCGCACCTCCAGCAAATCCGCTTCCGTTGGCTGCACGATGCTCCGTTCAACCGTTTCGCGGATCATCCCGAGTGCAACTCCAATAGCCGAAATGACCTCCGCGTGGCGCGTGATCCGATGCTCGACACCGAGTTTGTTGGCCGTGTGCGACACAACGGACTCGGCCCCGCCTCCTCCCCCCACAAGAACGAGATGCTCGGGCACAAGTTTGTAATCTTCGATAAAATCACGCACAACGGAGATCACTTTGGACGAAGCTTTTTCAAGAATCTGTTCTGCCAAGTTTTTGGGCTCAACTCTTAATTGCTCTCCGAGCCAGCGAGCCATTTGTTCAAATGATTGAGCCGAGGCTTTTGCGTACGTCGTAGCCAACCCTGTGAGGTTGGCTGCTTCGGCCGTGGTAAACGCAAAGTTGCCTTGATGTTCCGATGTGATGCAAAGGTAATCATCCGGATCACCCGGCTTCGGTTGAATCGACTGAATGGACCAGCGGTCATCCTCCTTCACTTCAGAAAACGCAAGATATCGCAACCCTGCAATGTGTGCGCTTCGTGGACCGACATCTATCACCTTCGGTCCGCGCATACGTGGAACCGATCCGCCCCCGATACCGACGGTCCGTATATCAAGCGTGCGGACATGGAGCCGATGTCCCCCCACCTCCCCCGTGCGAACCACCGGTCGGCCGTTCTTAATGATCGAAATATCTGTACTCGTACCCCCCACGTCCAAAAAAATACCATCGGAGATTTTGACGTACATCAAGGCGGCAGTGACGCCGGCTGCCGGACCCGAAAGCATCGTCAGGATCGGACGCCGCCGCATCTCGTTGATATCCATGATGCCGCCGTCGCTCCGCATAATCATCAAAGGAGCACGGATACCGCTCTCCCTCACCGCACGCTCCGTCATGTTCGCCGTCTCCAGCATCTTCGGCATCATGCTGACGTTGATCACTGCGGTTCGGGTGCGAACCCGAAGGCCATAGAGCTGCGAAATTTCTGATGCCGACGTTCCGAGATATCCCTTGCTCATCAGTACATCGACGACCGTTTTTTCATTTTCTGGATGGTCAACACCAAACGCCTCACTTGCGACGAAGACCTCCGCCCCTTCATTGCGTAACTCCTCGAACACGCTCTCCACACGCGAGACATCGAGCGGCTCCCCTGTGTCGACAAAGCGATGGTAGGTTTTGAGGAACTTTCCCGGCGCCAGTTCAAGGCGATCGATCCGAGTCTGTCCGCGTGCTCGCCACTTCTCGGCTCCCTTTCCCATGCCGATAATTCCCACGGCGGCGACATCTCCTTCGAGCAACGCATTGGTAGCTTGCGTTGTGCTATGCGCGATGAGGACAACCTCCTCGGGAGTGATGCGCGTCTGATCGAGAAGCCGGTGCATTGACTCGACAACACCTCGCGCCACCCCTTCGTCTGCCGTGTGCGTCGTCGGAACCATTGATGTACCGATAACCTCGAGCGATTCGGCGTCCACAGCAACGGCGTGGGTGAACGTGCCTCCGACATCAATTCCAATTTTTATTCTTCGAGAACTCATATCTCCAAAACGTGTCTTGCCGCAGCGAGCCTCTGCTGGTCAGAAAAACCGGATTCCGGCAACAATAAGTCCGCCAAGAGCCACCAACCACGAATACGGCAGCGTGCGCCAGAGGATCGTGTTGACGTCAACCCGTACCTCGTTCGCAATCCAGACGTTGGCGGTATTGGTTGGATCGCTTACGCCTTGAATAATGCCCAGCGACATCAGGATGCCCATCACCGCTCCCGCAGGAACACCGGTTGCCAACAGAATTCCTCCAACTCCATAGCCGAGCCCCCACACATTGAGCGGACCACGATACAGCGCAAGTGGTCCCAGAATGGAAAACGTGAAGACGTACGAAAAAAAAGAATCCGGCACGATCATTTCGAGAAGCGGTTTCATATCGACGATCACCGGCCACTCTCGCACGGCAACCGCTTCGTACCAATACTGACCCGGTCCCGTGCGCGTCGGACCCAAAATCGCGCTCAACAGTATACCGATACCGAGCATCAACACCACGGCGGGGATCACGCTGGCACTCCCCTCAACAAGCGAGCGCGTTAGCACGTTGAGGACTCCGCGACGATAGGTTGCAATCAACGCATAGATCAATCCACACATGAACGCCGCGACGAATGGCACATCATACACAAGAATGAGAAGAAGCGGGACGATCGGAATCAAATACGCATACCATCTCACCTGTGGCGGATGCACCAGACCTCGGTTTCGCCATGCGTCGAAGAGAGCATAAAAGAGAATTCCGATCGAAACGACACTCGTGACAGATCTCGCGATGGTCTTCACAGGCGTAATATCGAATCCTTCCGATAGTTCATAGAAGCTCCAGAGTGCGAGGATCACCGCAACCACGATCCCAACGGAGAGCGAAAGTGCCCGAGCCTGAAGGCGGATTGTCCGCGCACGCCATAACTCAACGGTTACGAAGAGCAGCGCTACCAGCGCAACGATGGCGAAGACCATCAAAGCGAAGGAATAGACAACCTCCCCCTCTAACCCAAGCACCGATTTGTAGATGGTCCAATTCGTTGCATTCAGAAGTCCGCCGAGACTGATGCCGAACAACATAATCCCGGCGCTCACGTGCTCTCGCAATCCAATAGAAGCGAGAATAGGAAGCACAATCGTTCCCACCATAATGACCGCACCCAAACCGCTAATGGTGGTGAACAACAGGGCGATCATGGCCAACATACTGACAGCAACAACCCATGGATTATCGCCGGAAAGCTCTGCACCGCGCCGCACGAAGCTTTCGGCCACCCCCGTTTTCTGCATATAATAGCTCAGCATCCCGCCGAAGAGTGAAATGATCATCGCGTCGGCAAGACGGAGCGCCCCATCCGCAATCACGGATGTCATGAGGTCGTGGACCGTGAGACGGCCGAAGGCGATCTCGACGAGGACGATGGCCACGGCCATCAGCGGCAGCGCAAGCATCGCGGGGAGCTTGCGGAAGAACATCAACACCGCGGCAACGAGAAAAATACAAATGATGAGGACGCTAATGGTCAAGGAAAAAGTCGAGTTGGTTGAAACAACGAGCTGATGTGTTTGAGACCACCGCGATCGCCAGTCACGATAAGAACGCTCCTTGTTGGAGCAACCGAGTCCGAACCTCCCTGCCGTCGAGTGCACGTAGAGTGACGCCGCGGTCGAGAGACATTGCCGCGGCCACCCCCGCTGCTTCACCCATCGCGCGACAATTCGTCTGGATACGCACAGAGCTCTGCGCTTCAAAGGATGCAGAGAGACATCTTCCTGCCACCAACAGATGTTCAACGTTGAGCGGCACGAGGCAACGATACGGGACCTCGTGAAATTCTCTCGGCGGGAGTTTCACGAGCTTGAGCGTATCTTCTTCCGAATCTCGATGAATGTCGAGCGGATAGTTGTTCCTGCAGATCGCGTCGGGGAATTTTCTTCCCCCCAATACGTCATCCACCGTAAGATAGTATTCACCGCGAATACGCCGTGTTTCCCGCACACCGACCATCGGGGCCGTCAACACAAGATAGCTTTCTTCACAGCCCGGGAGGTACATTCGACAAAACCGGAGATAGCGTTGAATGATCTCCCTCCCTTTAATTTGTGCGAGGGTGAGATGAAAGGGATCGGTGCCGTTGATATGAGTACTGATGCGGGGACAATTGAAGGCTAGTTCTCCCGGTCGTCCCGCCATCGAGAACACCTGAAAGTAGTTACCATCGCTTTGCTGAAGAACGCCATCCTCGACTGCCTTCTGAAAGATCGGCTCCAGCGTCCAGCCTTTTGCCCATACCATCGCAGTGTGGATCAGAGGAACTCCGCTTCCTTCCGATTCCTCCATCACGTCGTGCTTCCCCAAGGACTTCAGAAAATCGGCAAACCGGGGAAGGTTGACGTTGCCCAAGTGGAAGCGAACGGAAAAAGGCTGGTTGAGTTGTGTGCTCGGATCCCCTGATTCGCACGGCACGCCAGCTCTAAACGCAACGTCGGCATCGCCGGTGCAGTCGATGATCCGTTTCGCAAGATACGCTCCTCGTCCGGCTTTGTTGGTGGCAACGATTCCGCGCAGGTTCTGACCTTCCTTCACAACATCTTCGAAGAAGGTATAATACAAGAGTTCCGCGCCCGCTTCGAGATTCATCTGCTCGAGCATAAACTTGAGGTATTCCGGGTTGAACCAGCCGCGGTTGCCATCCCGCCAGACTCCGGACTCGAGACGATCGATCAGCCGCGTATTGATCTCATAATCGATGCCGCCGTTGAGCGGCTTTTGATCAATCTGGTTGGGCATCATCGGCGTCACGAGCGCTCCCGTCTGTGTGCCACCGAGAAATCCGAACTGTTCAATGACGAGCGTCTTCTTTCCAGACCGCGCGGCTGCGATGCCCGCAACGGCCCCAGCCGTCCCCCCTCCCACAACGAGAATTTCAACCTCCCGAATGATGGGTATCGACTGCGACTTCAACTCTTCAAGCGTCAACATCTCATCGTCCTATTGTTTGCCCGCTCTGATGGCTCGTTCGAGCACATCCCACCAACCAAAATCTACGGTGTGAACAAGCTGACGTCGTCCACGACGATCCGATCACAGCGGCAGCAGGATCAGCGGGTTCGGCAGGCAGCTCGCGCCCGGGGGGCTCCAGAGCAGTTCGATCTCGCGCGTCTCACCTGCCGGCGCGGGCGCGAAGCGCTGCAGCAGCACCGTCTCAGGAGGCCCGCCATAGCGCACCTGGTCGGTGGGGATCGCGACCGTGCCTGCGGGCATCTCACCTTCGCCCATCACTGCCGCCGACGCCTGATATTCACACCATCGCGCACCGGAGCGTGCGTTGAACACCAGCAGTGCCAACCCACGTCCGTCGCTGCTCGTATAACGCAGCCTGATCCGATACATCACCCCGTAGTTACCCTCGTTCGGTGACGGCGCGTCCGGTGTGAGACTATCGACCCCTTCGATCCACCCATCGCGCTCCCCATCCGCGAGCACCACCTGCATCGCCCCGCCGGCAGTGTCGAACATCTGACCGTCCGGCAGCGACACCGTGCGCTCGCTCACGAGAAACAGCCCGCGTCCCGCTCCGCTCGGATGATGTCCCCCCAGCACCCGCGGCAGCTTCGGCAGATCGTCGATGACGCGCACCCCGTCCTGATCCCGATCCCGCTGAAACACCGTCACCCTCGCCGGCTGATCGATCTCGAACTCGTAGAACCCGTGCACGAGCATGTCCGTGCTGACGACCGACTCATCCATCTGCGGATCGATTGCCATCCGTGCGCCCGCCACCAGCGTGCGAATCTCGTCTTGCGGTTTTGCGTCGTAAAACCCGAGCAGCCCGTTCTTCCCGATCAGGTGATAGTCCTTTCCGGGATGGGGGAAGACGCGCTTCAGAAACTGGAACCGCATCTCCGACTCACCGGTGTTTTCGATGACCGCGGAGATGATCTTGTTGTCCGTGCCCGGCGTCGGAACGTGATAGACGTACAGCCGAACCACGCCGGGCTTGACTTGCTCCTGCATCGCGATTCCGTTGCCAGTGCGGAAATATTCGGGCTTGTTCGACAGCAGGAACTGCGGGCCGCCGGCGTCTTTGATTTCGACATCGAGCATCGGCAACGCGTTGAGATCGGCGTTCTCGATGCGGACAATCGCACCCTGTTTTGCGGTTTTCGCGCTCTCGACGGCCGCGTGAGGAATCTGCACCGAGTCCGGAGAACTCAGACGTCCAAAGTTTGCCGTCGCATCAAACCACAAGAGCTTTGGTTTTGTTGCGGCGGTGAGCGAAAGAACGCAACCGAGAAGAGCTAAAATGACTCGTGAGATCATTTTCGAACGTGTGCCAACACGATGTATTTGCTGAATCCGGGATAGACAACGTTGGTTGTGACCTCCGAAGGGGTCAGCGGTTCCCGGCCATGAAGATAGCGCGTCTGCATCACAGGACGCTCCGGTTCGTCGGGCTGGAGATGAAATCGGATATTCGGCGTATCGCTCGCGAGAGCGTAGGTCCCTGCCTCACGATCAACGAGTAACTCCCATGTTCCGTTGTGCAAATAGACATCCACGAGTTTCTTTCCATTCAACCAAATGGATGTAGGCTGATGCGAGGCTTTCCCTCGCGCCAGAACGGGAAAACTTCCTTTTGAACGAAGAACAACTTTTCTGCCCATTCCTTCCACTTCGACGGTGTCCAACTGCTGGCCATGATTCTCTGCCACGGTCACCATCTTCACAATGAAGCGGGACGAAGCCGCGAGAGGTTTTTCATCGAGTGACGTTGCCGCGACGACGGCGATGGGAGATTGCGAAATGACCGCGAGCGCCCCCGATTCGTATCGGCGCCCCGGCACGAACATCCCCTGCACGGCACAAAACGAAGGAGTATTGATCAACATCATTCCTTGTGCTGCATTTCGAATCAACTCGCCTGTATCCGATTGGTAAATGCGCTGATCGAACATCTCAGGAAGCGTGGGTGTTCGGTACGTTTCGTTCATCATCCGTGCTGCGAGCGGAAGGACTTGACTCTCGGGTATTCCCCCCAATGCCAGTACGTTCCGAGCGGTATCGCGAAAACCTGCCGAATAGGTGCTGTTGCGGTTTGTTCCTAACGGCAGATAGCCGTTTGCGCGAATGTCCTCAAGCCGGAAACCCCACCGGGCAGGGGTCTGCGACTGAAATCCACCGAGCGACGCGACAATGGTATCGCTTCGCATAATCACCATCGGGAGCGGATAGCCCGATCGCGCGTAGATGCTGTTTTTCTCCGTTGCGATCTGTTGTTTTTGCGTCTCGATGAACGGCGTCAAAGAAAAGATGATTCCGTTCTTGCCCCCGAAGGATGTCGTATGACTCCGGCCGGAAGTGATCATGAAGTCAAAATGTGTTGAATCCCCCACCGATGCATTCACCACGCGGTGCATCCAAGCGAGCTCGTACAATGGGCTTTCGTACTTTGCGTACGCCGTCAAGTCATCGTCCGAATACAGTATCGCCACAGTCCTGTGTGCTTGTTGAACATCGCCGCGAAGGAACATCTTGGCCGCGAGACCAAACATGCCCCAGCGAACTGGATCGGATTGAAGTCCGAAACTTCCCAGGAGCGTAAATGCGCCTGTCGTCGTATAATTGAAGTGAGTGACGAGGTCGATTCTTTGAAAGAGACTGTACGCCGCGGTTTCGAGGATGCTTGTGCCCCGGTATTCGTTCGGCCAACACGTGGACCATTCGCGGATTGCTACCGGCGTTCCCGACCAATGAATCTGAGATACGTAGGGGGCAAAACTGCCGGTTCCGGTTTCCATCAGGTAATTCTTGTTTGTAAAGAACTCCTGACCCAACCACTCTCGACCCGGCTGAAATGATGGATGATCAAAATACGCATTGCCCGCTGTCATATCTAAACCGCGATGCACGCTGAACGTCATCGGCTTGAGATCTGTGCGGACGACGGCGTTGAGAGGCACCTTGATCCCACGCGAGCGACAATGGGCGCGTATGGCTTCAAAGTATCGGGCTTGTAGATGCAGTGCAAAGCGAACTGCATCGCTTCGTCTTGCCGGCGAGCGAAGAGGATCGTAATACGGTGTCAACGAGGCTTGTTCAAACGGCACCAGGTCCATCGAGGGCAAACGAACGCTTTTCTTTTCGAGCGATTCTCCTGCTGCGAGTGCCGAAATGCCGGCGGCATTCGTCCAGGCCGCCTTCAACCGAGGCGTCGAACCATAACGCTCCATCAACCATTCATTCCAGAGCTTGTTGAACTCCGTCCAATAAGGTTGCGGCATGCTCCTCCACACTTCCGGACGGAACAAGAGATCATCTTCATTGACAATTTCAAAACAGACGATCCCAGGATCTTGAGCGTAGGAAAGTCCCGTATAGGGATTGATGTGCTCAACCGCGAACGAGTCGATAAATTCTTTCTGCAGCTCGATAAGACGCTTATTGAAGATGGCATACGGGCGGGCAGCGCGACCGAGTGAGTCGGCATTCGGCACGCCATCGCCTTCGCGAAACGTGCGATAGGCGCGAAGGCCAAGGTATGTGTAGATGCCGCGGCGTTTCGCGGCGGCTATCCAGTAATCGATCCGATCCCGCATATCTTCATCGAGATATCGCGAGGTTGCATTGCGAGGGTGTGCCTCATCGATCAGATTATGGCGAACGACGCCGTATTGTTCGCCGGTCCGGTTGTCCAACGAGTGGAGCCGGATGACATTCACGCCGGCTCGTGCAAGTGTCTCAAGCACTTGATCGATGAGGTATTTTGGGATGTTAACGTTTTGTTGATCGATCACCACACCCCAGAACCGAGCGGGGGTGCCGTCTTCAAACTGGAGTCGCCCATCGCTCCCAACCCTCACAAAGCCACGTTTTCCGGCGGGGGGATCGAGCAGATAACTGAAATCAACCAACGAGGCGTCAGGGAATAGATCGTATGTGGAGCTGAGCGAGGTGACGGCGAGAGGATCGCTGATCACGCGCCCGGAGCGGAGTCGATCCTGCGTAACATGTCCGACACCCTGTGCGAACACATCGCTCGGACACACAGAGAGAGTTGCTGAGACGAAAAGGAGAGAAAGATATCTGAGTTGAGAAATGAGGGCCCTTGATCGATTCAGAGAGAACATGAAGTCATCAGAAAAGTGTGAACGTCAGCGCCCAAAATAATATTTTATTCCGACAAACACTTCCGCCATTTGAAAAACGCTGACGCCGTCGATTCTGAGTGCAAGGGTCGGCCAAATCTCCCCAATCACAGCATTGTATGAGACCTGACTGGAGAGGGAAATCGCTTGCGTGGGGAATACTTCGACTCCGCCTCCAGCCCGGAATCCAAGGCTCCAATCGGCAAGTTTAAGTTCAGGGACTTCACCTGCGGACGTTGTGTCAGGCGAGTATGCGCCGCGATGATAGAACCAACGATAGAGGGTGGCTCCACCAGCGAGATACGGATGGAAAAGGCCAAAGAAAGCTCCTTCAAGCTTGAATGGATAGTACAACGCTCGCACACCGCCACCGTAGAGGTCGAGTTTCAATGATAGATCGGGATAATACAATCGTTCTGCGTTAGACTTCGAGAAACGGGCGAGTTCTATGATCCCCTCCCACACCCAGTTACTTTCAGTTCGTTGACCCGCTGCGAGCGAGAACCCGCCGGTAGAAACAAACAGCTCCCTCAAGCTCGAGACTGGGATAAGGTGGGTCCTCTGGACAGAGATCACCACATCACCGTCTAACTGTCCCCTTGCTTCTACAGCGAACAGAAACATCAGGATTCCTAAAACAGCGCGCGCGGACATGAGCACTTGCTCTAATAATTGACCAGGAACGCCGCCCCGAGCAAAAGGCGCCTGTGGAATGGGAGCAAGTCAAAATCTTTGCTCTTGAAGGCAAGATCGTATGATTCAAGTTGAGCACCGACACGAATTGACACGAACGAAAACGCGGTCCAGTGAAACGCGACCCCACCCAACAATCCTACAGCCTTTCCACGCTTCGGGGGAGCAAAATTGCGAAATCCATAACTGAAATAATACGCCTTGCCGCTATCCGGCCCTACATCCGGCACTCGACGTTTTTGCCATTGCTCGTCCAGGAACAGATTTCTCTCGAAAAAAAGTAACGTCGAGCCCAGTTGAGCCTCCACACGGAGGTCTTCCAGGATGGGATAACTCAGAAGCAGAGAAAGCACGATAGGAAGTGTATTGATGTACTGAACGGGTGTTAGCTGCGCGCTGTACAGACTGTCTTTCCTAATCCATCGCCCGGCGGTAAGATGTTCGTTGGAGATTGACCGCAGTGTTTGCAGCTGGCCGTTGAAGTATGCACTGTCTCCCAGCAATCTTACAACGTGGGTTCGATACAACCTCTTCCAGTACTCCCAGTCCCACTTCGTAATCGGATCTGTTTCAGCAATGTCAAGTTGGCCATATCCAACGCCTACCTGAACAGCGCCGTATTCATGCACGCGGAACCGTACAGAGGCTCCACCGCTGTAACCCTTGACGGATTGTATCCCCTCTTTCACCGCCACGCCAAGCTGATAATCGACTCCGAAAGTAATCGCCTCAAGATCGAAGCGAACTTGCTGTGCATACGACGGATCGGTGAGCAACACAGCGAACAACGCAATGCTCCGCAGCAGCTTCCTCGTTCGTGTTGCTACTTCCTGTTTTTTCTTTCCTTCAAACGCCATCGTACCTACTTGATGTTCAGGCCGAGGGTTATTCTCACGTTGCCGCCAAGTCTACCGAGGTCGCTATATGCAAGGTCGAGCATTGTCATGGAGTATTGTAATCCAAATCCGGCGGACCATGTTTCTTCATCGTAATTGAACTTGTACCCACCGCGAAAGGCTATGATGCCCGCAATCCAATACTCCGCGCCTACATTAATGCGTTCCTCATTGTCGCTTGGGTGCAGAGCCTCAACCCCGAGCGTCAGCGCATGATCTCGGTCTTCCGCGCCAAAAACTTCCATCGCCGCACCGAACCGGAAGTCCGTCGGCATCTTGAATACACCCTGCAGATACTTTGCGTCGACCCCGAAGTTGCGAACGGCGCCTGCCACCCTGAGTGAGCGGAAGCCTGTGTAATAAAAAATGCCAGCGTCGAACCCGAGGTTCGTGGACTTATAGACAGCGATGCGTTCCTGAATGTACTTCGCTGTGAATCCAAACGAGAAGCGTTCCGTCAGACGCCGGCCGTACGTCAGGCCAAAGGCAATTCCGTCGGCCGAAAACGGCTCCGTGATAATGTACGAACCGGTTCTCAGCGGATCCGGATTGATTGTTCCTTGCATCTCTCCCATATCGAGCCGTACAACGCTCAGTCCGATGAACCCGGCACTCCGATGCTGAAAGGCGTAAGCAATTGCTTGATGCTTTGTCTCAGCAATCCATGGTGAGTATGACGCGACAATCATGTGCGTCTTATCCACAAAACCGATGGCTGCCGGATTACTGAAGAGGGCTTCACTCCCCAGGGGCTCGAACGCCAGTGATGTTTCGCCGACAGCAGACGATCGGGCACTGACCGGAATGGACAACCAGGTGTAGCCCGCCGAGCCTACCTTCTTGAATCGGGGCTGTCCTGGGAGGCGTTCTGCGGACATAATGAAGAGCAGCGAAAGAAACGCTACCATCATGCACACGCTTCGCTCTCGAAGTTTGCTAATCACGTGAATCTCTCTGGGGCGACCCCGTTATCGAACAATACCAAGTTTGCCAGTCTTTGTTTGGCCATCAGGACCTTCAATATGATACACGTAGATGCCGCTCCCCACGAATTGGCCATAGTCAGTCTGTTGATTCCAGAGAGTAATTCCCGACCCGTCGTTGTGATACATCGTCTTTACGAGGTCTCCCCGAATCGTATAGATACGAATGGTGCAGGGATTCGGTACGTTGATAAACTGAATGACATTATAGCTCTGCGGCGCCACGGCTCCGGACTCAAGAACAAACGGATTCGGCACCACCACAACCCGATCGACCGACTGCGCGGCAGGGATTGTCGTTTTGAACGGCTGCACGACATAGTTTGGGTCCACCGAGCTCCTTGCATACAGCGAGGCGTAGATGGAGGATTCCATCGGCGGCACGCGGTTCGTGCCGGTCTCAAAGAACCTTTGGGACAGATTGGGGGGCCAGGTTGCATGTCCTCTATCATATGCCGTAACAGAATAATAGTACGTTTGGCCGATGGCAACGGATGTATCGAGATATGAGTATCTGGAACCTGACTTGAAGAGTGGATCATCCTTTTTGATATCGACGACAAGCTTCCATGGACCGAGCGGCAGGTAGTTCGACCGGTAGATTCGATACCCGGCAAGGTCGAAGGATCCGGGGCCGGGGTAATCCGGGTCGGGAATTCGCTCCACCTCATCTTCCCATTCGATGACATTCCCGATCGTTGCAGGATCGGCATTCAGTCTCACCGAATACGCTGGTGCCGCGGGCGGCTTCGGGATGTTGAAGCGATTATCATACGCCATCTGAGAACGTGCCGAAATCGCGTTGATGACCGACAGCGCTCCCGCACCTATCTGGGCCGGCGTTGTCGATGGGTCAACGGCACGATCATATGGCACACCGGCAACAAATTCAGCCACGGCGATCACCACACTGTCTCGCGGGTTGATCGTCCACGGCCCTAACGTCATCAACGACCAGACACGGCGCGTCGCCCAGCGGGAATCGGTCGGGGAAACGATGGCCTCGGACGCCTTTGTCGGATCCGCGATGATCTGATAGCGGAATTCCAGCCCTCCGGCCGCCGTGCCAAACGGGCCATAGAGATCCTGTTGATCCGGTGCTGCCGACCATGCAACACGTGAGACTCTCGCCGGCTGGCGGAAAATGGTGTCTGGCGTCGAGTATAGCAACCTGAAGCCGGGATACCCCGGCGTGAGATACTCGCCTTTTCCCTCCGGGCCACCAGTTGAATAATAGTTAAACCGCTCGTTCACACCGGCGGTCAGCGGATAATCGTCTGCGAACCCGAAGATCATCCGTCTACTCGGATCATAAGTGAACCGGTTATTGCGTGGACCCTGGTTGAGGTTGGGAAACAGCGTTGCCCATCCACGGTAATTCGCTCCAAGTGTGTATGCAAGCATGGCATAGGCACCGTGGAGTCGGACGGTGTCGCTGATGTTTGTGATGACGTATTCGACAACGATAAAATTCTCATCACGCTGAGAGCCAGACCATTGCCGTATCGTTTTCCGCACGCGGACAGGGAGCGGCTGATCGCCAGCAAATTGCGGAACATAGTCCGGATTGGCTACGAACTCCGTCTCGATCAATTCTTCTGCTTCTTTCGAATCCGTCCGGAACCAGTAGTTCTCGCCATTCTTCCATCGCTTGGCATGTTTCAAAACCCGATAGCGCGATGTCGTCCCCGGCGTAACACTGCTGCCGTACATCGCCCAGTCATCGATGCCCAGAACATCGCCTTTCGCATCCTTTGCCGTAAACCAGATCCCTCCCGTCGTCATGTAGGAGGTAAAGCCGCCAACGTTGGCACCGACCCATTCAGGATCGTACCCCGGCCAATCGAGCCCGTACCCGATACGCGTCCAGTTGCTAAATGGCGGACATGATTTCGCATAGTTGTAAGAACTCCACAACATTCCTCTCCGCAAGTTGATTACCGGTGCATCGATCTGAGCTGCCAGTTCAAGCGGAACGGAAAGAAACAATCCACCACCCACCAGCCAGCAGAAGCACACTCGTTGTAAGAAGGTGTTCGACTGCATGATCAAAACCCCACACCAATCGTGAAATACAGTTGCCTTGGGACGTTCCGATAAGCCCTGAAATAGTTGAACTTGTATGCCTGTCGGGTCGGATCGTACGCCGGATCGTCGACAGCGATGTTCCTTTCAACCCAGTCGACAAGCTCAGGTCTCTTGTAGCCCAATGGTGTGAGCCACCGGTTGTTAAGGACGTTGACAACGCGTAGCCCGAGCAGGACTGATGTCTTTCCAAGCCTTACCCACTTGGTGATGTTCGCATCTAACTTGGCTTCAAGCGGATAACGGCGGTTGTTGCTGACCTGGTCCTTCACATAGGCATTATAGAGTTGATTGTACTCAGGAACATACGTAAACGGCGATCCGCTCTGTGCTGTGTAGGTTGCTGAAATCGTGGCCCCCGAAAAGGGCTTGACGCCGAAGATCTCCATGCCGCCGTCTTGTTCGACCGAATAAGAAACCAGTGCGCGAAGGCCATGTGTTCGATCGTTGTCTGAAAGAAAATCGCTCGGAGAGTACGGGTCCTGGTAGTTCCTCGGATCGTTCGGGTCGTCGCTGAAAAATCGTCGCGGACCATAGAAGCCGAGCGTGGTACGTGAGAACGAATACGTAGCACGATACATCCACCGTCCCGGCAGGACACGCTCGAGGGTCACGTCGATTCCGCGAGTCGAGCCAAACTGGTTGTTCTCGTATGATGTGTAGAACTTGTTCGCCCGGATACCGGCACTGTTCGCCCGAATCCGGACGGTGCCGATCTGACTGACCCGGTCGTTGTAATACGCAACAACATCCAGCCGGTGCGAGCCTCCGAGGTTGTGCTGAATGCCAAACTCGTAGTTGATTGTCTTTTTGGGCGCAAGGTTCGCGTTGCCATAGGAAGCCCATCCCAATTCGTTCGTCCGTGTGTACGCCTGCGAAAACAACGGCATCGAAACAAAATGCCCATACTGCAGGCGAAATGCCGTCGCTTCACCGATAGGAAACGAAAGCCCTAACCTCGGCGAAACGCGTGTATGAGTGACCGGACGCGTTGTCGTCGGGTCCCCGATCCCTTCCGCTCCTTCCGCAATGTAGAACGGATTGAACCGGTTCGCAGGGATGTCGGTGTTGAAGTTATACCCGTCCAACCGTACGCCAAGATTGGCAACCATCCCTTCGTACTCCATCTTGTTCTGGAGATACGCGGCGAAGGAGTAAGGATACGCCCGATAGTATTCCGCGAAACCGGGTCGCGCGATGAATGCATTGGCAGCAAAGCTCGAATAGACCGCGCTGTTCAGCATATCCCAGTACTGAAGCTGTACGCCAGCCTTCAACATGTTGCTCGGCGTAACCTGAGCAGTGAAATTCGACACGAGGCCGTAGAAGTGTGTGCGCAGATCCTGTTGATTGAAGGTTGTGAACGAGAAGATCGTTCGGTACCCCTCATCCCACGGTCCCGGAAATTGATACCACACATTCCTGTACACATTATCCCTCCAGTTACTTGCTCGCTGCGGCACCGGTTCGACGAGAAGGATGTTCTTCTCAAGCTGATGAATGAGCTGAGTCTCCAGAAACGCGCTCGGAGAAAAGGTATACGTCCAGCTGAGACTCTGGGAGGTCGTGTATTCGTCCCGCGGGGAGTCGGTGATCAGATAGTATTTGTACGAAGCATCACGGCCTGCCCAGCGGATATCTTCAGAGCCCGAGTAGAGCCCGCCGCGATAGAATTGATACATTCCGTTCAGCTTAAGCTTGTGAGCAACCGCAGGGTGGTACGTCAGTGTTAGATTGTAATTGCCGTATAGCTGCACTTTCTCTACCGTTGGTAGACGCGTCGGATTCTCGCGGTGCTCACCGGATATATGAAAGCGAAGCAGAGAAGAATTTGACCCGAGCGGTCCGCCGATGCCGAAGATGATTCGCCGGTATGCCTGCTTGCGGTAATCGTAGGCGCCTAATTGGTTGTCGGGACCCGACGTGTGATTCTTCACCCAGACGGCGTGCATCAGTTGACGCCAGATATCGACCGAATCCGGTGGGACTCGATACGTCTGGACGATAGTCACGGAATCGATATTGCGCCGCCAGTTTTCGAGTGATCCCCATTTTTGCCATTCGATGGCATTCGGCGAGTAGATATAGTCTCCCCAGTGATACTGGCCGGGTGGACGGTATTCAACCCGGACTTCACCCGCCAGACGATCACCCCCTTCTTTCGTGACGACTTTGACGACACCCGCTTGTGCGTTTCCGTACTCCGCACTGAACCCGCCCGAGATCACCTGCATCTGCTGCACACCAAGCGGGTTGAAATCGAACTTCCATGTGTTGTTCGCCTTATCGCCTAACGCCGCAGCGAAGCCGGGGATGCCCGTAGCAGACATCATCTGACTGACGCCATCGATCATGAAGTTCACTTCGTACGGTCCACTTCCGCGTATGGAAATCGTACCGTTGGGGTTACGCTGAACATTCGCGTTGAGGTCAAGAACATCCCGCAGCCCTTCGACCGGCGCCGATTGGATTTCCCGAGCCCCAATGCTGGTAAAGGTCTCCGTACGATCCCTGACAATGATCGGCGGTTTTGCCACAACAACCACCGTCCCCAGCTCGATCGCCTCCGAGCGTAAACGAACGTCGAGCCGGGTTGTCAGATCAATATTGACCTGGACATCCCGAATTTCAACAGGATTGTAGCCGACCATGCTTGCAACAACTGTGTACCGGCCCGGAGGAACGTTCAGGATGACGAAGTTTCCCTCGGCGTCCGTTGCCGCGCCCATTGTTGTACCCTGAACCTGTACGTTCACACCGATCAGCGGCTCCTGTGTCTCCGTGTCGCTCACAGTTCCAAAAATTTTGCCTCGCCCCTGAGAGAGAACTGCTTCAGCAAAAACGGCGCTGAGAAGAGCGAGACACCAGATTCCCAATTTTATCTTCAAGACCATGGACAAAAAAGCCTTCGGAAGGTCACTTGACTAACATCATTCGTCGAGAAACGAAGCCTGCGGTCGTTTTCAACCGATACACGTATACCCCACTTGTGAGGTGAAGCGGCGCGGTATCAAAGTTCACCTCGTGGTTCCCTGCTTCTTTCTCCTCATCTACCAGCGTCGCTATCTCTCTCCCTAACAAGTCGTACACTTTCAGAGTTACATGACTTGTAACAGGTAACGAATAACCAATCACAGTTGACGGATTAAACGGGTTTGGGTAGTTCTGATGAAGCATCAAAGTACCTGGTGCGAGATCGACGTCCTCAACGGCTGTGAGGCCGGTGCTGAACACAAAGACTTTTCGAGCGAATTGATCGATCACGTATGCCTGTGCAAGGTCCGGCGAGAGGGCAACATCACAGGGTGCAACGAAGGGGGCACCATTCGGATTGGGGTTGCTTGGGTTGGTCTGACTTGGGAACTCCGCTATGGCCGTCGCGCTGCCGCTCGTATCGACCTCAAACACCTTTATCCACCGGCGTGCACTGTCGCCGCCTGCAATGTAGAGTCGACCGACATTATCCGCAGTGATACCATACGGAATAAATCTGCCGAGCGCGAGCTCGGCGAAGAAGTCGCTTGCTCGCACGGACTTGTACGTCTTGGGCTCAATCTGGGTACCGCCCCACCAGATGGCGACATTGCCGGAGGTTGGATTATCCTCCGAGCTGTTCCGAGCTGTAAAGAAGGGCGTGCTCGGCTTGCTGTAGTCTCCGTTAGGAATAACGGCAATATCTCGCATTGCATCGACGCCGGCCGGCGACTTGCCACCGGGATCCGCGCTAATGTACCCCCAAAAGGGATCATTCGCCCGAATGAAGCTGCCGGGCGTTGACTCGCCTACGGAATTTGTGATCGTCCTGCTTGTGAAGTTATACACACGCGGCGTCGGGCCCGCTAAACCGCCTTCAAACGTGGTTCCTGCGTACAGAAAAGTATCGCGGGTCGCCGCCAGCCCAAACACAAGTGTCCCATACCCTACTTGGCCTAAACCGAATCCAAAGGATTCCTTCTTCCGAGGATCCCCGTCACGGTATCGATAAATCGCAGACACCGGTATCGTACCCACCTGCCGCAGAACAACATAGATATCATTACCCAAAGCTGTGATACCGCGGAGCGAATGCATAATTGGATCACCGGCGGCTGTGTAGTCGATCGCTTTCGCCATTACGTTATCGTTAGGGCCAGCTTTCCAGAGCGCGTTGTGAGCGGTGGTGTCCGTCGTTGTCGACGAAATAACCCAGAGGTTGCCGGAAGCATCGGTTGTGCACAAGAACGGCCTCACCCGAGCCGTGTCTGCAGGTGGGAAAGTAATCGTTCGTCTGAACGTAGGGTTTGGCTGTGCAAGGAGTGTTGACCCTAAAAAACCTATGAGGGTCAAGATCAAAATGAAGAGTCGAATTGTTTTCATGTTCGATCCTCCTTGAGAAAATTCGAAATCAGCGCATCAACAACACCTTCGCAGTTTTGCTTCGATCGCCCGTTGTGAGACGGATAAAGTACACTCCTGAAGTGAGATTTCTCGCCTCGAACGTCGCTCGATAAGAACCGGGTCCAACTGACCGGCTTTGAACAAGCGATTCGATCTTCCGGCCCAATGTATCAAAGACATCGACTGACACATCAGACCGACGAGCCAGCTGATATTCGATTGTGGTTCTAGAATTGAATGGATTTGGGAAAGGCGGAAAGAGATTGAATCCCACCGGTTGAGAAGAACCCTCGCGTGGCACGCTCACAATAACACCCGGACTTAGTCGCCGATTGAGAATCAGCATCGCCCCGCCGGCCGCAACCGCTTTGTTCGATTCGATCCCCTCGTTGGAAAGACGCATCACCCGCTGGCGTTCTTCCCGCCGCAAGAAGCGAGTTCCCAGGTACACCCAGCCCCGTGTGTTCGCGTCGCTCTGGTTCGAAAGCACACGCACACTGGTCCCGCTGCTGTCGAACAGATCGAATGGCGCGCGACTCGTGCGTGAACCGAAACCGGTAATGAACACATAAAAGTCATACCAGCCACCTTCAGTCACGGTTGCATAATAGGTGATGCTGTTCTGGCCTGAAGCGCTGGCCTGAAGCGACGGCCCGAAGTAACCGGCAAGCGTCGTAACCTGGGACCACTGGCCTGTGGTATCGACCTGTGCTGGATCGTACTCGTTGATTAGGGTCGCGGGCGATCGCCAATCAGTTCGCAAGCGGTACGGAGGAAGAGCCGACTGCTGGTATTGTCCGCTCTTGAGATGTGCCCAGTAGCTCTTGCCGGCATCGGTTCGATTGAGGTCCTCGAAATACCAGATGGCGTTCCCCTGAAGTCCATGGCTGCGCGTGATGTCAATCAGCGAAAGAAACTCAGACGCCGAAAGTTGTACTCCGCGGGGTGCAGCCGCAATGCCCGGAAACACTCTTTTCTGTTTCGCCTTATCCGTCACCAGGTTGTTTTTCCAGTAAGTGATATAGCCATTGAGGGTGGAAGCATTGACATACATCTGGAGATGAGCAACATCGAGGTACCCATTGTTTAACCAAGCCGCCCAGTCCTGAAGGAAATTGTCATACGCGGAATACGCCCCCGCAGCGTAGTGGCTTGGAGCATTTGTCAAGAGTATAACAGGGTTGTGGCGTTTGACGGAGTCGTAGATTGCCTTGTGAAAGTCGCTAAGCTTATCGGCTCGCCATTTCTTCCAAGTCGCATCCGTCGCGGCAGGCGGGTCTAGACCCTTCTCTGCACGGTATATCGAGACTGTCGCGCTGTCATAGCCCCAGTCGAGCTGTGGATATCTGATCCGGTCAAGCTCGATGCCGTCAAGATCGTACTGCTTGGCCATCTCCACCGCAAGATCGATCAGAAACTTCTGAACACCGTTCTGGAGATGCGACATCCAGTAGAAGTATCCTGCTGCGCCGATGCTGATTGAATCTGAGCCTGCAGAAGTTCTCCCGCGCCAGCTCGGATTTGCGTCGAGCAAGGGACCTCGCTGTGACCCGGTCGGGCGACTGCCGCTCCAGCCGCCAACAAATCCGTATTCAAACCAGGCCTCAATCTCCAGTCCGCGCCGGTGCGCTTCGGCAATAGCTTCAGCAAGGAGATCGCGATTTCCG
>JBGFRR010000118.1:0-28642 GCA_041695045.1 Bacteroidota bacterium | reverse complement strand
CTCGTGTACTGTAACGCAGCGAAAGACTCAAACCACTCCTGCCTGCCGAAGTGTCTTCGGCACGCAGGCAGGTGTGGTAATGTCTCAAGTTTTTTTTGCTGAGTAGCGGTCATGAATCCTGGCTTCTCCGCCAGAGGCGGATCAGTTCCGCTCTCCAGAATCCCGCTCAATGAGCGGAATCCTCGAAGCGGGACCTTTGGCTGAACCACGCCGGATGAAAAAAGTGCTTAAATATTCCAAATTTTCAAAGATTCACTCTTTTTTCATAGCAGCTACACCAACTGAATTTTTCAGAAGTCTCTACCAATAATACTTTTTGGAAGCGGCACGAGTTCGCCCGATCCGCCGAAGGCGGAGCAGGCGGGGGTCGGGCTGCCTGGCAGGCCGACGTGCGGTCTGCATAGGCGAGAGTCAAATCAACTTCAATAGGAGACCCCAATGAGAAAACAGTTTCTTTTCTTCATCGCTTTCATTCCCCTTGTTGTGCAATCGCAACAGAAAGCTCTCACGGTGGAAGATTACGCGCGAGCGGAAAAATTCCTACCGCACAATGTCAATCGGCTGGTCGTAAACGGCTCCATCACGGTCAACTGGCTACCGGACGAGAGTTTCTGGTACCGCAGGACGACGGAGACGGGCGACGAGTATGTGTTGATTGACCCGCGGAAGCGGACGAGATCGCCGTACACACCCACCGTGCAGGACACTGCCCAACAGCCGAGTGCGCGGGAACGAGATGCCGTGCGTTCGCCCGACGGAAAACGGGAGGCGTTTATTCGCGACTGGAATCTCTGGGTTCGGGATATTGCAACCGGAGAAGAGAAGCAGCTGACGAACGACGGCGAAAAGGATTTCGGCTATGCGACGGATAACGCAGGATGGCGAAGAAGCAATCGCCCAATCCTCCTCTGGTCGCCCGACTCCCGAAAAATCGCCACCCAGCAGCAGGACGAGCGCAACGTTGGAAAGATGTATCTCGTCGAGACGAAAATCGGCCATCCCGTCTTGCATGCGTGGACGTATCGGCTCCCGGGCGACTCTATTGTTGCCATGCTTCATCGCGTCATCATCGAAGTCGAAACGGGTCGCGTGGTCCGTCTGCAGATGCCGCCGGACCACCACCGCGCAACACTCGGCGACGAACTCTCGATGGACGACCTCAAGTGGAATCCCGATGGCTCGAAGCTCGTCTTCGCGTCTACCTCCCGCGACCACAAACACACCGTTGTCCGAATCGCGGATGCGAAAACCGGAGCAGTTCGCGACATCTTTGAAGAAACCGTTCCGACGCATTTCGAGTCGGTTGCAGGATGGCGTGTGCTCTGGTCGTCAAACGAAGTCATCTGGAACTCCCAGCGCGATAACTGGAGTCAGCTCTATCTCTATGACCTCAACACCGGCAAGCTCAAGAACCAGATCACGACCGGCGAAGGGCCGGTGTCGGAGATTGTGCGGGTCGACGAGAAGAGTCGCACGGTCTGGTACTCGGCGCGCGGGCGAGAGAAAGGGCACGATCCGTACTTCGTCCACTACTACCGCATCGGCCTCAACGGAAGGAACGCTGTGCTGTTGACGCCCGACGACGGCAATCATTCGGTACAGCTCTCGCCGTCCGGTCGCTATTTGGTCGACACTTACTCCAAGCCCGATGTTCCGCCGGTGATCACGCTGCGCGACAGAAACGGTAAGTTCATCATGGAGCTTGAGAGGGCCGACATCTCGAAACTACTCGCAACCGGCTGGAAGCCGCCGATGCCCATCACGATGAAGGGACGCGACGGTGTGACAGACATCTATGGCTTGATGTTCCGCCCAACGAACTTCGATCCTACCAAGAAATATCCCATCGTCAATAACGCGTATCCGGGCCCGCAAGCAGGAAGCACGGGCACTCGCTCGTTTCAGGCGGGACGCGGCGACCCACAGGCGCTTGCGGAGCTGGGGTTCATCGTCGTGACGATTGACGGGATGGGAACGCCCAACCGCTCGAAATCTTTTCACGACACCTACTACGGAGCGATGGGGCGGGATAACACGCTGCCCGATCAGGTTGGCGGGATGAAACAGTTAGCTGAACGCTATCCGTGGATTGACATTGATCGCGCGGGGATGTACGGACACTCCGGCGGCGGCTTCATCACGGCCGGCGCGATGTTCCGCTATCCCGACTTCTTCAAAGTCGGTGTTGCCTCGGCCAGCAATCATGACCAGCGATTGTACGAAGATGATTGGGGTGAGCGTTATCAGGGCTTGCTCGTTCGGAACCCCGACGGCACGGACAACTACGACCCGGAAGCAAACCAGAACGTCGCGCACCAGTTGAAGGGAAAGCTTCTGCTCGCACACGGGCTGCTCGATGATAACGTCCCTCCATACAGCACCTTCGTTGTGATCGAAGCGCTGATCAAAGCGAACAAGGACTTCGACCTCATCGTTTTCCCGAGCAAAGCGCATGGGTTCGGTGATCAGTCAAACTACTTCACGCGTCGCCGCTGGGATTACTTTGTGAAAAACCTTCTCGGAGCCGAGCCGCCGAAGGAGTATGAAATTAAGCCGGCGGGCGGTCGCTGAGGGTGAGTATACAATACCCTTGCAGAATCCTCGCCTGCTTTAGGTTTTTTGAACATGAGGAGCGGTGAATGAAATCGTATCGACGGCTTGCGGCGGTTGGCTCGATCCTGATTCATCTCATGGTGCTGGTGGGGCTGAGTGTGCTGTTGTGGAAGCCCGCGCCTCTGCAACGCGAGCAAGTGGTGGTCGAGCTTGAATGGAGAGCGTTCGCACCGCGGATTTCAACTCGTCCCGACAGTCCCTATCGGAACCAACGTCAGCCTCGCCCGCAGAACGTGCAGCCGCCGGTAGCAGCGCGTTCCGGCCAGGCAATCGTACCGCGTGATTCCCTTCTTGGTGAAGCACGGAAAGACAGCGAACCACATCCTGACCGGCAATTCTTTGGAGATACATTCTACGGCATTCTCCAGAAGTATCCGGAGTTGAAACCCATCATCCTCCAAGAGCTGCTTGCCCGGAACGTCCAGGCGTATGATTCGCTTGCCGCAGTGGAGAAGCAGATTGCCGAAGCGCTCGCGCCGTACCTTGACATGTCCGACGCTGAGCGGGCGGCGCGTGCCAACATGAAGCGGTTCGGATACGCTCGCAATCCGTATCAGGCGCCGGCAATTCCGGGCAACATTCCGATAAGTGCCATTGTGATGTACCTTGTCCAACTTCTCACACGGTAAACGGCTAGCGTGAAACATGACGATGAACTGGCTCAAGTTGAAAGCAACGCTCGGGATCCTCGCGGTTCTTCTGTTTTCAAGAGATCGGACATTGGCCGGCATCAGTGGGGACCGGGCTGAGTATTCTGGGGCTTGGGCTCGTCGTTGCAGGCTGGAGACAGATCCACAAGGCAGAGGGGTTGGTGACGACGGGCATCTACCGGCTTCATGCGACACCCGCAATACACCGGTCTGCTGCTGTTTACATTTGGCTGGATTCTCCACTGGCCCTCAGTGTTGACGCTGGCGCTCTGGCCGCTTCTTGTCGGAGCGTACGTGTGGTTGGCACGACGCGAAGAGAAGATAGCCGTTGAAGAATTCGGTGCCGCGTACCTCGAATACGCCGGAAAGACAAAGCGATTCATTCCGTTCGTGGTATGAATGGTAAGATTTTCGTAACTGCTCAGCGAACAAAAGAATAACCATCCCGCAAAGCGGGAACACTGATTATCACAGAACTATTTTTTTGAATTCATCTGTGAAATCTGTGGTTACTGTTTTCTCAGTGTTTTTGATGAAATCAGTTTACACATCAATACTACGCTGAGCAGGATTTTATCAAACCTCCGGTTTGATCTATCTTTCGAATGAACCGACAGGTTCATTGGCAGTTACCGATTTTCCATGAAACCCTACCGCAGAACAATTCACAAGCCACTGGGAAAAAAGACCTGAAAGGTCTCAGAGACCTTCCAGGTCTCATCTCAACAAGAGGAGGAGAAATGAAAAAGTACATCGTCGCCCTGATCGGATTTTGTCTGCCAATTCTTGCTGGAGCGCAGGAGAAATCCGTCACCGCTGTTAAAGCGGGTAAACTCGTCGATGTTGTCACCGGGAAAGTTCTGGAGAAGCAGGTTATTCTCATCGAAGGCGACCGCATCAAGCAGGTTGGGGCGGAAGGAAGCGTGGCGATTCCTTCCTCGGCCACAGTGATCGATCTCTCCGGCGCCACCGTCATGCCCGGCTTTATCGATTGCCACACGCACATCACATCGCAATTCGAAAACTACTACGCCGACCTGTTTCGCAAGTCGCCCATCGATGCAGCGGTCGCGGCTCATATCTTCGCCAAGCGAACGCTCGAGGCGGGATTTACCACAGTGCGGGATGTCGGCTCCGGCGAGTTCGTCGACGTTGCGCTGAAAAAAGCCATCAACTCGGGCAAAATCGTAGGTCCGCGACTCTTTGTTGCAGGACATGGTCTCTCCGCAACAGGCGGACATGGCGATCTTTCCGGCTTTTCTCCCTATCTCTCGTTTGACAATTTTAGTGGCGTGGTAGATGGTGTGGACGAGATCCGCAAGAAGATTCGCTGGAATATCAAATACGGTGCCGACCACACGAAGTTCACGGCGACGGCGGGTGTGCTGAGCGAGGAGGAATCCGTTGGAGCGCCACAGTTTTCGATGGAGGAGATGAAGACAATTGTGGAGGAAACGGCCATGTGGGGCAAGAAGGTCGCCGCCCACGCGCACGGAGCGGAGGGAATCAAGATGGCGGTTCGTGCCGGCGTTGCCTCGATTGAGCACGGTAGCCTGCTGGATGACGAAGGCATTGCATTGATGAAGCAGCATGGGACGTATCTCGTTCCGACCGTGATTGCCGGCGACGCGGTGGAGAAGTACGGCAAGCAGTATGGATTACCTGAGAAGCTGATAGAGAAGGCTCGTACCATCAATGCTAAGAAGCGGGAGAGCTACCGGAAAGCGATCAAGGCGGGAGTGAAAATTGCGTTCGGGACGGATGCCGGGGTTTTCCCGCATGGGATGAATGGCGTGGAGTTTAAGCTCCTCGTCGAGCTCGGCATGGCGCCGATGCAGGCCATCCAATCAGCAACGGCGGTAGCGGCGGAACTGCTCGGACATTCTAACGAACTGGGGAGCCTTCAGCCGGGGAAGTATGCCGACCTTGTCGCTGTGACCGCCGACCCGCTGAAAGATATTTCGGCGCTGGAGAAGGTGCAGTTTGTGATGAAAGGAGGGGTGGTGTATAAGAACGAGGTGTCGAAATAGGAGTAGACAACTTCAAGTGCACCAGTAAAATGAAAGTCGTCTACAAATTGTCAACCGACGGTTCCCCTGCTGTTGATGTAGGCAAAAGAGAGCCATTCTGAAAGGACGAGCGAATGAAGCAACGATGTCCTTGGGCTACAAGCGATCCGCTATATATTCTCTATCACGACTATGAGTGGGGAAAACCGGTGCATGATGATCGGAAACTCTTTGAGATGCTCATTCTCGAAGGCGCGCAGGCAGGATTAAGCTGGATTACCATTCTGAAGAAGCGGGAGAACTATCGGAAAGCATTTGACAACTTTGATGCAAAAAAGATTGCGCGGTACGACGAGAACAAGATCAAGCAACTTCTGAAAAATAAGGGGATCATCCGAAACCGCCTCAAGGTTGAAGCGGCGATACAGAATGCAAGGGCGTTCTTGGCGGTGCAGAAGGAGTTCGGCTCGTTCGACAAATACATCTGGTCCCGCTTTGGCGGGATCGGCGGCAAGCAAAAGATAAACCGCTGGAGATCATTAAAGCAAATCCCACCGAAAACATCAGAATCCGACGCGATGAGCAAGGACTTGAAGAGGCGCGGATTCAAATTCGTCGGCTCAACGATCTGCTACGCCTTCATGCAGGCGGTCGGGATGGTGAATGATCATTTGGTGAGTTGCTTTCGGCACAACCACTAACCTGCTGTGAATTTATAACCGCTTCTGAGTGCTTGATGAATCAAGCCAAACAGACCATCCTCAAAACCCTGCAAGAAATCCCCGGCGTTGGGCCCAGCATTGCGGAGGACCTGTGGGAACTTGGAATACGGAAGATCTCCGACCTCAAACGCCGCAATCCTCAAAGGATGTATGAGAAGCGCTGCGAGCAGGTCGGAACGCGAATCGACCCCTGTCTCCTCTATGTTTTCCGCTGCGCCGTGTATTACGCCTCGCACAAGAGGCACGACCCACGACTACTCAAGTGGTGGAATTGGAAGGATTAATTTCCTACATCGGTCTCCCTCTCACCGTATCCTTTGAGGCTGATCTACCGTCTTGGAGAGAAACAGAGGAGGGCTCATGGAACCCAATCTTGAACAGTTTGAAAAATCCGTCCGGGATATTCGGAATCAGTTCGTGGCGATGACCAGCTCGCACCGCCCCGCACTTTGGAGCTATTGCCTGAAGCTTACCGGATCGCCCTGGGAGGCGGAAGACCTCGTGCAGGAGACGATGCTGAAAGCGTTCTCCCACATGGCACTGTTGGGCCAGGCTGTAAATATCAAGGCCTACTTGTTTCGTATTGCTTCGAACGCGTGGATTGACAGAGTGCGGCGAGAAAAGCCGATGGAGGACGTGGAAACCTCCACCGAACAAGCAGTCAGCGAACAAGTCAGCGATTCGGCGGAAACGCGCGAGGCACTGGAGATTCTCGTTGCAACTCTGCCTCCGCGGCAGCGTATCATCGTTCTGTTGACGGATGTTTTCGATTTCACAGCATCGGAGGTGGCAGCCATGGTTGATACCACAGAAGGAGCGGTCAAAGCGGCGTTGCATCGGGCGCGGACGACGCTGCGCTCGCATGCAAACCTCGAACGCACAGAAATCCCCGCCTGCCAACACGAATTCCAAAAGGCGGGCAGGAAACGCGCCCGCGTCGGCGTGAAACCGCCGTTGCAGGTGATCGAGCGGTATATCGAGGCATTCAATACACGTGACCCGAACGCTCTTGTCGCGTTGATGAAACAAGAAGCCGTCAACGAGATCGTCGGCGATTGGGAAGAGCATGGCATCGAGATGATGAAGAAATCCTCGCTCTATTATTGGACACTCGAAAAGGACAAGACGTGGGTAGAGTATGGGACGCTGTTCGGAAGGCCTGTGCTCTTCGGTTTCCGAACAACAGCTGAATACCCGAAAGCCCTTTCGGAGATCGTCGTGCTCGACGTTGTCGATAATCGTGTCGTCAGTCAGCGATGGTATTTCTTCTCGCCGGAGCTGATCGAATACGCAGCAAAGCTTCTCGGCGTACCAGCCAAGACGTGGGGCTACTCGTTCGACCTGCTGACGCCAGACAACAATCCGCATCCGGTGTGAATCTCACACCACGGAGGAAATCCGCACACATGATGAATAACCGGACGTTCGTCGTACAACATTGCGGCAAAGATCTTCCTTGTTTTGATGGTTGGTTCTCTGTATCTGTTTGGTCAAGAGCCGTTGCGAATCCCAAGGCTCAATGGCCCCATTACCCTCGATGGTCACAGCACGGAGTCAGCCTGGGAGAAGGTCGAACCGTTACCGTTAACCGTGTTAGCGCCGACCTATCGCGGCACGGCGACGAACAAGACCGAAATCCGCGTCGCCTACGATGATGATTTTCTCTACGTCTCGGGCCGTTGCTACGACCCGAATCCGTCGGAGATTCTCATTACGTCTCTCGCTCGGGATAACATCAGCCCGACCGATGACAGCTTCGGCATCGTGCTCGATACGTTCAATGATAACGAGAACGCGCTTGTCTTCCCGACGAACGCTGGCGGCCTTCGGGAAGATTGGGCAGTCTCCAACGACGCAGAGCCATTGCTCACGCCATTTCCGTTCAATTCCAGTTGGAACACCTTTTGGGACGTGGCAACCGTCGTCACTGAACAAGGGTGGTTTGTGGAGATGCGAATCCCGTTTTCGAGTCTGCGGTTTGAAAGCAGCAATGGCCAGGTCGTGATGGGGATGATCGTTTGGCGATACAACGCGCGCAACAATGAGGTCGTGACCTTTCCTGATGTCCCACCAAAGTCAGATTGGGCCGTGATTAAGCCGTCGCTTGCTCAGGATGTTCTCTTCGAGGGGATCGCGAGCCGCAACCCTGTGTACTTCACGCCATATCTGTTGGGTGGCCTTGGCGTCGATGCAGAACTCAGGTCGGACTCGCTCGCGTATGAGAATACGCGTTCGACAAAGCGCGAGCTTGGCTTCGACCTCAAGTACAGCCTTACCAGTAATCTCACACTTGACCTCACGGCCAACACCGATTTTGCCCAGATTGAAGCGGACGACGAGCAGGTCAACCTTACGCGTTTCTCCCTCTTCTTCCCGGAAAAACGGGTGTTTTTTCAAGAGCGGTCGAGCATTTTCGATGTCGACATGGGTGGACCGAATCGGCTCTTTTATAGTCGACGAATCGGCCTTTCGGAGGAAGGTCCCGTTCGGATCTATGGTGGTGCGCGGCTTGTCGGGCGCGTGGGGGATTGGGATCTCGGTTTCCTCAATATGCAAACGGCCAAGAGCACCGACCTTCCATCAGAGAATTTCGGCGTGCTGCGTTTGCGGCGACAGGTGTTTAACGAGTACTCGTATGTCGGACTGCTTATGACCAGTCGCGTGGGGAACGATGCGAGTTACAACTATGCGTATGGGATTGATGGGATTATTCGCGTCGTCAGTGACGATTACCTGCTCTTGAACTGGGCGCAAACATTCGATGATGGGGTGATGGGCGCACGCACCAACACGCTGACGAGTATTGCCCGCGCGCGGCTTCAGTGGGAACGACGGTCGAATATAGGATTTGGCTACGAGTTGAGCTACAGCTATGCGGGTGAACATTTCGACCCGGCGATGGGGTTTGCTCCACGCACAAACTACACACGTTTTGGCGACCGGCTGTTTTATGGCTGGCGACCTGGAGAGGAATCACCCATTCAGAACCATGTGCTCACGCTCTTTGCCAGCGCATTCTGGAATAACAGCACAGGCTCCGTGGAGTCGTCAGAGCTTGGTCCGCAGTGGAACGCCGCCTTCAAGACGGGTGCGGCGATGTTTGTCTCCGCGCGATGGCTGACGGAAAAGCTGACGGAGCCGTTCGAGCTGTCTGATGGGGTTGCCGTGCCTGCGGGGCGATACACATTCTTCAATGTCGGTGGAATGTATCAAACTCCCTACGGCGCATCGCTCCGCACAGGAGTGACCCTTGATGTGGGCACGTTCTACGACGGTAATCGATTTTCACTCGGGCTCTCACCGGGCTGGAGCGTCTCAAAGCACCTCGACCTTACCGCCGAGTACCAATACAACCGCGTGCATTTCCCGGATCGGGCGCAAACGTTCGAAGCACACATCGGCCGACTGCGCGTGAAGTCGAATCTCAGCACACAGCTTTCCTCCATTGCGTTTCTACAGGTCAACACCGCCGAGCATGGCGTGGTGCTCAACTTCCGGCTTCGATACAATCCCCGTGAAGGGAGTGACTTCTACATTGTCTACAACGAGGGGATCAACACCAATCGGTATCGGGAGTTGCCCGTTCTTCCCCGCACGGACACGCGGACGGTGCTGTTGAAGTACACGTACACGTTCGTGTGGTAGAATGCCGTCGGTAGGTCGGGTCTCCAGACCCGACCTCTGTAAGGTGACTCGCCCGCCAGAACCTGCCCGACGGCTCACCCGCCGAAGCACAGCGGCGAGCGTGTAGGCGGGCGCGAGGCGGCGTCGCTGCCGAGATCGGAGTCAAATTGCAGATCAGGATGCGTGTGAGTATATTGCGACGCTACGCGGTCTGCAAGCGAGAGGAATTCCATGCGACGAGGCTTACCATATTTCATGATGTCGAACGAAAGAACTGCCCTGGAAGCATTAACGGAATCTCTTCAGAGCCTCCCCGAGGTAGTGAAGGTCGTCGTCTTCGGCTCCAGGGTGAGAGGCGATTTCGATGCGTCATCCGACCTTGATGTCATGATTATCATCCCCACTATGCAGCCTGAGACGAGAGCCAATGTCATACGGATCACTCATGACATTGAGCTGAAATACGAGGTGCCGATTTCACCCATCCTCTATACAGTGAACGAATATGAGGTAAACAAAAAACTCAAAAGCAGTTTTATCAAACAGGTTGAGAACGAAGGGATCGTACTGTATGACGCTCAGCGCTCAGGAAAAAGTTAACCTTGCCCGCTATAGGTTTGAGAAGGCGAGAAGTCTCCTGAAAGACGCGCACACCTTGTTTGATGCGCAGTCGTATGAGTCCTCGGTAAACAGGAGTTACTACGCTATCCTCACAGCATCGAGGGCGCTTCTGATTCTCCGTGGAACTGACGCTCAGAGCCACGAAGGAATCAAGACGATGCTTTCCAGGGAGTTTATTCGGACGGGGCTTCTCCCCAAAGAATTTGGAGAGACGTTCAGAAGTATTCAGGCCCGGCGAGTTGATTCCGACTACGGTGATTACGCGGAAATTGGGAGAGACGAAGCGGCGGACTCTTTCAAGCGCGCTGAACAGTTTCTCCAGAAGGTTGATGAGCTTCTTGTGAACTTGACCAAAGATGTTGGCACCGAGCGGTAGACAGACATCTCGAGTATACGTTCTTGAAAAAAACCAAACGCTCTACACTCTCCATAGCCACCCGCGCCATTCACGGCACAAAGCTGCATCCGTATAAAGGTCCCGTCTCACTGCCAATCTATCAAACTTCCACTTACCGCTTCGAATCGTCTGAAGACGCGATACGTTACGCGAAAGGAGACGATTCGGTGTACGTTTACACGCGGTATCATAATCCTACGGTGAACGAAGTTGAAGATAGGCTTGCATGGATCGAAGGAGCGGAAGCGGCGGCGCTGTTCGCCTCCGGCATGGCGGCGATTTCGACGGCCATTCTCGCCGTTACGAAATCGGGCGAGGAGATCGTCAGCACGCCGGCGTTGTACGGTGGAACATACCGCTTCTTTCGCGATGAGCTGCCCAAGCTCAACATTACCGTGAAGTATGCAGACCCGAGGAAACTTTCCAGCCTGCAGCAACTCATCACGTCAAAGACCAGCATCGTGTACCTTGAAACGCCGACCAACCCGACGCTTGGTATTGTGAACATCGCCGAGCTTGTCCGATACGTACGTCAAGCGGAAAAGAACGTCGGCCGGAAGATTACCATCATGATCGATAACACCTTCGCGTCCATCCTGAACCAAGACCCTTTTTCGTTCGGAGTGGACGTCATCGTCGAGAGCGCGACGAAATACTTAGGCGGCCACAGCGATATCATGTCCGGCGTTGTGCTGGGGGCAAAGGAGTATATCAAGAAGGTGAAGACATCGGCGAAGTACTACGGCGGATGTGCCGATCCGTTTGCGGCGTTCTTGCTTTATAGAAGCCTGAAGACCTTCGAGTTGCGTGTGCGGCGTCAGAACGAGAATGCGATGGCGCTGGCGAAGGCGTTGGAAAAGCACAAGAAGGTCCATCGCGTGCTCTATCCGGGTCTTCTTTCCCATCCCAAACATCATATTGCCAGGAAACAGATGTCCGGCTTCGGCGGTATGGTAACGATCGAAGTGAGGCCCTCCAAGAAACTCCTTCCCGTGGAAGCTGCCGTGAAAGTGTGCGACAGCCTGAAGGTCGCCATTAACGCGATGTCATTGGGAGGCGTGGAAACGCTTGTCAGTATCCCCGTCTATTCATCGCATATTAATATGAGCGATGCGGAGTTGAAGAAGCACGGTGTCACGCCGGGGATGATACGGATTTCGGTGGGGGTTGAAGGAATTGATGACTTGATCGCGGATTTCGAGCAGGCGCTGGCGGTGATATGATGGAGGGACGAGACGGTGTCTCGCCCCTACGCATATTCTGTCGTTGCGTGTCAGCGCGAATCTGTGCAAATCGGCAGAATCAGCGGGCTCACTTCAACAGCACCATGCGACGCAGCGAGCTATAGCGTCGCTCACCTCCCCGCCATCAAAGAATTCTGCTCACAAGAGAGATGGACACCTCCATCACCGAGAGCTCGGCAAGGTGGTGCCCACCTTCATGGATTACTTTACCAGTTCGCCCACTGCGGTTCCGCCGCCCATGTGCACCGGGAGTTTCGACTCCACCCTTACTGTACGACGGTCATCCTTTGAAATCCAGAACGTGGTGCTCCATTCACCGTCGTCTGATGCCACTTGCACCTTATATGCATCGAACGAACCCGCCTGCACGGTCACCTTCTCCATCCCGACAACCTTCAACATCATCGGTCTTGTCTTTCCAGCCATGATATCGAGTGTATGGACGGTCGTTTCGTACCCCTCTGTGAGCGGTAGAGTTGCAAGGGGCAGGTCGGTCCCTGCTCCATCGGTTAGCGCCGGATTGTTCAGCTTTATGTTGATCGGCATTTGCTGAGGCCCGGCGACCATTTTGCCTTCAACGGCATCGTTCTTGAAATCGAGCCTGATGGTTGCCATACCCTGGCGCGCCGAGCGGCGCAGCGGAAGCAATGTTTCGCCGTCAAGATCGAGCGTGTCTGACGATGTGCCCATTGGGCCTGAGCCCTCCTCGATGACACGCCAGACGCTCCTGCCATTCCACGATGCTTGCGACACAGTGCGATTCGTTGTCGTCGAAATGTCTTGGCCCATCATCTTCATGTTCATAGAATACGTTGCCGTGTGGGGCTTCACCATCGAACCATCAAACTTCGGCATCGCACCGGTTGCCGCGGCCGGCTTTGGCGGCTCAGGCATCTTCACTGTGCCTACATCCACCGTGAGAGCGGTAAGCTTCTTCGCAACCTCGGGAGTCATCGACTCCTGATAGCGCCCACCGAGATGCGTGGCAAAGAACTTCTCCATTGCGGCATAGAACGCTAACCGGTTCTCTCTCCCGACGAAACCATGTCCTTCGTCGGGAGCAACAAGATAGTCAACCTGCCGACCGAGATCCCTCAACGCCACGACAATCTGATCCGACTCTGCTTTCTTCACGCGTGGATCATTTGCACCCTGCACGACAAGCAAGGGAGCTTTGATATTCTTCGCCGAGTTAAGCGGCGATTGCTGCTCGAGCATCTTTACGTCATCGGGATTCTCCATATCCCCCACGCGAATGGCAAACATCTTCTTAATGGGAGCCCAGTACGGCGGGATGGACTTCAAAAGCGTGATGATGTTTGATGGGCCGACAAACGAAACACCGGCCGCATAGAGATCAGGAGTGAATGCGAGTCCGGCCAGAGTCGCGTACCCGCCGTACGATCCGCCGTAGATAGCAACGCGCTTCGGGTCCGCAATTCCCTCTTTGACAACGTAGTTCACGCCATCGGTGATATCGTGCTGCATAGAGCCGGTTCCCCATTGCTTGTTGCCGGCGTTCAGGAATTTCTTGCCGTAGCCTGTCGAGCCGCGGAAGTTCGGCTGCAGCACGGCATAACCCCGGTTGGCGAGGAACTGCACAGTGGCACTGTAGCCCCATCCATCCCTTGCCCATGGACCGCCGTGAGGAACGATAATGGTGGGGAGATTTTTGGCAGGAATCCCTTTGGGCAAGGTGAGGTAGGCCGGGATCGTCATGCCATCGCGCGCCTTGTACCGGACAGGCTTCATTGGCGCCAGGTGCTCGTTGGCCAGATTCGGTCGCGAGTGATACATCAGCTCGGCTTTGCCTGTCTTCCGATCATACAAATAGCGGGAGCCCGGATCAACATCGCGCGAAACGGAAACAACCCAGATCGACTCATCATCCGTCAACCCCGCGATCGAAATCTCGCCATCAGGCAAAGCGTTCTTCATCTTTGCCCAATCCTCGCCGAACTTCTTCTGCTTCGGATAAACACGCACTCGATCCCCAACATAGATCGTTGCAAGAAGCTCGTTGGTCACATCCGAGAAGAGCGCGCCGGAGAAGTCAACTTCATTTAACGGGTCCTTATCGATCACAGTCGTTTTTCCGGTCGCCAAATCGAAGAGCTCCAGCTGAGTCTTATCTACGTTTCCCTTGTTTGTGTGGACAAAGAATTTCTTGCCGTCGGGCGTGAAACGAACGGGGCTGCAGGATTCTTCTGCCGTGACCTCGTAGATCTGGACTAATGCATCGGTTTCAACGCGCAGGATTTCCGTCCCACCGGTTGAGGTGACGCGAACTCCCAAGCGGAGATTCCCATCCAGATCCGTTCCCCATCCCGCCACGTTCTCGTCGTTCTTTCGCAGAAGCGTCCGCTCGCCGGTGGTAAGATTAAGCCGATAGACATCATACAGCTCAGGGCGGCGGTCGTTCAAGCCGATTATGATTTCATTCGGGGTTTTTCGCGGAACAGAAATAATCGCCGCGCGGACTTTCTCCATTGGTGTAAGGTCTTTGGAGGGAGGAACCGGATCGCCGGTTGCAGAGGGATCAACTGCGTAAATACGGTAATTCTCATCTCCCCCTTTGTCCTGTACATAGAGAATGTACTTACTATCGTGCGTCCAGAAATACGTAGGAATGGGCCGCGTCGTATCCGCCGTCAAGGGGCGCGCGCGCTCGAACGGAGCGGCTCGCTCCGTGACCCATATGTTCCGCACACCTCTGAACGGTTTGATAAACGAGATATACTTCCCGTCGGGTGAGATATTTCCGGCAAGGATCTCAGGATCATCGAAGAACAGCTCCCGATCAATGAGTGGAGGGAGCTGGGCGAGTACCGTGCCCGCACCGATGACGAGGAATAAGAACAGACTAAGGAGCTTCTGCATAGTTGGACCTCCTTCAGTAGGGTTGAACGTTCTGGTTGTGGAGATGAATGTAGGGAAAGATTCGAAATGACGCAATGACGGTTCAGCAGGATATGACCGTCGTTAAGCAATGAGGCGCGTCTATGGTCAAACGGAGCGTTTCTGCAGGAAACTTTCCTCTCGGTCCAACGTTTATCAGGCAAGAAAACCGTGAGCCAACCCAGAGACGACCTGCTGTTCATCGAGGCAATCAAAAAGATTTCGCAACGTGATACTTGGAACTACACTGACATACGGTTGATACCGATGAAGAAACGCACCTTTGTCATTCTGCTCGTCAGTATCGGCCTCGCGTATGCCGACCTCGCCGCTCAATTTCCGATGAAACGCACCCTTCAGGCGACTCGTACAGCCTCGCCTGTCATTGACGGCATCCTGGATGAAGATGTCTGGCTGCAAGCTGAAGAGGCAACGGAATTCTATCAGTTTGAACCGCGCGAGGGCATGCCTGCGAGTGAGCGCACATCCGTCCGGATACTTTATGATGATGACTATGTGTACATCGCCGCATGGCTCTATGATTCCGAGCCCTCGAAGATCACCAGAAAACTTGCCCGTCGGGACGATGAGGTGGAAGCCGACGCATTCACGGTGATGATTGACAGTTACTTCGACCGGAGGACAGCCTATGTCTTCGGCGTGAATGCAAGCGGGTCGCAACTGGATGGGATCATCACGAATGACGGCCAATCCTTTGGAGGGCGCCGCCGTGGTTTTGTCACCATCGACCGTTCGTGGGATGCGATCTGGTTGGTGGAGGTGGCAGCACAGGCCTGGGGCTGGTCGGCGGAAATGCGCATTCCGTATTCGATGCTTCGTTTTTCTGAAGTGGAGCAACAACGATGGGGGATCAACTTCCGCAGATACATCTCGCGAAAGGCCGAGGTATCAGAGTGGGTTATGGTGCCCCGAACACTGAGTGGTTACGTTTCCCACTTTGGCGTGCTGAGCGGGATAGACCGCATCAGTCCACGACGCAATGTACAATTTCTTCCCTATTCCCTCAGCAAGTTCGAAACAGGCCCCTTAACACAACCGCGATTTCCTCGCAGCATGAAGTACAATGCAGGTGCGGATTTCAAGGTCGGCATCACAAACAACATGACGCTTGATGCCACCATCAATCCTGATTTTGGACAGGTCGATGCCGATCCGGCAGAACTCAATCTCGGCACGTACGAAACTTTTTTTCCCGAGCGGCGACAGTTCTTTATCGAAGGCGTTCAGATCTTCGACTTCAATCTGGGGATGGGAGACGCAATGCTCTATACGCGAAGGATCGGAGCCCAGTGGCCCATTATCGGTGCCATGAAGCTTTCGGGCAGGACGTCGGAGGGATTTTCGATCGGCATTTTGGATGCCGTGACCGGCCAAAACTGGGAACCTCAGCGAAATGTTGCTGTGCTTCGTGCGAAGCAGGAACTCAACACGAACTCCTACGTTGGAACAATGCTGACAAGCTCTACGGAATTCAGCGGTCCGTCTGCCGTTGTGCAGAATTGGACCGGCGGAGCTGACTGGGACATTCGACTGGAGAACAATACGTACACCTTTGCAGGGGAAGCGGCGTTCTCGAACCGACTTGTTTCCGGCCACAGGAAGACTGGTTATGGGGGACGCCTCAGCTTCAGCAAAATTTCCGGAATCATGACGTTCCATTCAGGCTTACGAGCCTTCTCGCCTGAGTTTGACTTGAACGATGTCGGGCGATTGAGACGGGCCGATCACATTTCTGCCAACGCGGGGTTCGGATATGGTTTCAACAATAACGAGCCTTTCGGACCTTTCCGTCGCGCTCGCATGCGACTTTTGCACTGGTCCTCGATGAACTTTTCGGGCACCTATCTCGGTGGGAGCGTGAATGGCGGCTTCAGCGCCGAGTTTATGAACTTCTGGAACGGCAGCATAGAGTACTCGGTCAATCAGATCGGCGGCTATGATGACCGTGAGACGAGGGGGAATGGTCTCTACCGGCATCGCCCGGTAGTGAGCGGTCGCGTCGATATTTCGTCGGACAATAGGCAGATGTTCGTCTACGGATTCGAAGTCGGGGCGGGACGAGACGACCAACGAAGAAGAGATCTCGAGCTTGAACTTGAGGCAAACGTGAGACTGGGAACCGGCTTTCGGCTTTCGTGGTCGCTCGGTTTCAGTCGAACCGACAACGCAGAGGCATGGGTCCGGAATGTTCGGTTTACCGAGATTGCAACTGGTTGGAACATGGAGACAAAAAAGGAAAAACACACTGTGACGTTTGCCTCTCCGCAACAATGGCAATCATTTTCGACCGCAGTCAAATCCAATATTCCGCCGGATAAGGATGGGGAGTACTCGGTGAGCATGTTCACGGACCGCGATACCCGCCAGGTGGATCTCACTCTCCGCGGTGATGTCATTCTTACGCGAAACCTGAGCTTTCAGCTTTATGCGCAAACCTTCGTCGCTCGCATCGACTATGACAAGTATCGGCTACTCCTGAATCCAAGTACGTTCTACGATTTTGGTCAATATCCCATCGAGGAGGATTTCCACCGCAAGAACCTGAATTTCAACTCCGTGTTGAGGTGGGAGTATTCTCCCGGGTCAGTTCTGTACGTCGTCTGGTCGCAAACACGTTCGTTCCGCGGCATCTTTTTCGGACCCCGGGAACTCAGAGGTCTCACAGAAACCTTCGATGTCATGCCATCAAATGTTTTCATGATCAAGCTCAGCTATCATCTCATGTCCTGAGGTGTGAAGAGGGGGTTCCATCCCATAAGCCCGCAGCACGTTTGACGCAACGTTTGTGTACTCGGCTGTTCGTTTCGTGCCGATCTCTTGCCACTCATCGCCGAATCTTTCGAGCTTATAACGGCAGCGGTTTTTCGCCGGCACAGCGTAATCCAACGCCGCGAACTCGAATGCGAGCACATTGTGATGAGGCGGCAGAACAAAGTGGTTTGTGGTTTGCAGCGACGACAACGGCGGTCGAGGCATCGGGCGGACGGTCGATTTGTTCAACACCGTACCAAAGATGAATGGGGGAATTGAGAGGGCTCAGTTTACGGCGGGGCTCCCCAACAAGTACATCGGTCCGCTGGGCTGGGGGAGGCCGCCTTTGGGTTCAAGCGTGACGGCAAAGGCGTTAATGTTTTTTCGCTCGGCGACGTCAAGCTGGAGAATCTTGAAGTAACTCTCCACATCTTTCGTATCTCGCACCGAGAACACGCCAGCCGAGGTCTTATGGGTTCATCCTCCTGAATGTTGTGAAGGGATACTGTTTGTGAATTGTTCATCTGCTCATTTTGTCAACGCAAGCTGTTCGAGGGTCGAAAGTACCCGCGTTGCCTCCTGTCGCTGGAGAACGGTCAGCGATGGTGCCGAGCGAAGCGAGCGCTGGAGGTATGTTCGAGCCAGTTCCCTCTTGCCCGCCGCGTGATACAAAAGCCCTGCGCGATACAATAGCTCCGCTTGCTGACTGTTCAGGCGCATCGCTTGTTCGATGAAGGGGATCGCTTCTGCGATCCTCCCTTGTTTGGCGAGAATCCACGCGTAGGTTTCCAGCACCTGTATATTGTTAGGCCTACAGGCATACTCTCGCTGAATGCTTTCCCATGCCTTGTCAAGATGAAAACTGTGATCCGCACAAAAAGCGGCGTACTCCAGATCCGGGTTGGCGCCGAAGGTCTTGTCCTGCTCATACGCGCGTAGCACTTGCTGGGTGAGCGACTCTGCCGTAGCACGTTCACCTGTTGCCTCATACAGATCGATGAGCTGCTCCAGAAAGTGATGCGACGGCACAACCCGGTACGCCTCGTTCAGCAGATTGATCGCTCCTACGAAATCCCCTTTAGCTGATTGAACTTGTGCAAGTCCGCTCAGAGCAAACGGATAGTTGGGCCGTTCGTCCAGAATTCCTTTGTAGATGTAGGCCGCGGTATCGAGCTTTCCCTGCTGCAAGTAGAGATTGCCGAGGTTGTAGAGGGCCCAGGCTCGATGTTCTTGACCCGGAATTCCTGCATCGGCCGCAAGCTTCATGGCTTCGATAGCGCCTTCGACATCCCCGTGCAATTCGCGAAGATAAGAAGCGCGGGCATACGAATGCAGGTCGGGACGCAGACTCAACATCTTGTCACTCGCTTCGACCGCTGCGTCATACTTGCCTAACTCCACAAGTGCATCCACCAAAACGCCGTACGCAGAGGCGCTGAAGGGATTTTGACGGATCGCCTGCTCAGCCAATTTCTTTCCTTCGTCGAACTGGTGCAGTGTCAACATCAACGAGGCCTTGTGGATAAGCGCTTCAAAGTGTTGCGGATCGTGGCCCAGAGCCTCGTCGAGCAGATATCGTGCTCGCGGGAGATACTCTGCTTCGTTCCCGGTTACGCGGGCTTCTTGCAGAAAGAGTTGTGCGAGCTGCACAAAGTTGTGCACCACATCCGGGTTCTTTTTGATTTCCTCTCGGTAATACTCGACCGCTTTTTGCGCGTTCAAGAATTCCGACGACGGCTTCACCTCGAAGAGACGGGAACGGAGTGATGGAATTGCATTCTGCGCGTCGCGCAGCTGCCAGAGTTTCCAGCTCACGGCGGCCACAAAGAGTGCCAGTGCCCCGATCAGCCAAACGCTTTTTTTCTGTTTCATTGGAGTGGAGGTTCAGAATAATTGAGGAAAGCCCCGGCACGCACAGTTTCCAATCCGGGGCTTTCCTGTGAGTTCTTACTTCAGGAGCAACGCCTTCTTCACATCAACCGCCTGATTTCCCACCTCGAGTCGATAGAAATACGTTCCGCTTGCCACACCGCGGGCATCCCATGTTGCGGTGTAGGTACCCGGGGTGTGCTCTCGATCCACCAGCGTCGCAATTTCCTGGCCGAGCGTATTGTAAACCTTCAACCGCACCACGTCGGAGGTCGAAACCGCGTACCGAATTTGTGTCGAGGGATTGAAGGGGTTTGGATAGTTCTGTTCGAGGATAAAGGCGCGTGGTACACTCAATCCCAAGAAGTCATTGACACCCGTGAGTGGCGTTCCCGGAGAATTCGCCGTCAGCTGCTTGACGTAACTGTATCCGCTATGAGGATTCGCGAGATACGGGAACGAGCTGCTCAGGGCCACATCATTAGCTGTCGGTCCCGCATTGTAAGTCAGCTCGGCGACAAGCTTCGGCGACGCGAGGTCCGCGTAATCTCCTCGCTTCGCATCATCAAACGGAAGCCCCACTGCCGCCAGCACCAAACCACCGACGGCCTGCAGGCCGATGGTGACAACGTCGTCCTCTAACCGTCGGCCGTTCGGGAATCCGTCCATGTGTGGAATGCGCTCGATGTTCCTGTTGGTGTTAAACGGCGCCGCGGTGAGTCCAATGGCAGCCGCCCGCACCAGACCCAGATACGCGTTCTGTCGGAACTCCGTTGAGTTCCGATCCGTCACCGGCGTTGCCATATTCAGGCGCAGCATATCCCCGCCGTACAGCTTACCGTCCGATGTTTGCGTAACGGGAAGGAAGTTGTTGATGAAGGGTTTTCCAGCGCTCAGCGGTCCACCCGTTTTTCCTGTTGCCAGTTGATACGGGATGAGATTGGGTACCCCGAAGTAAAAGATCGGGAAGATGTCAACCAATCTTGGCTGCCCGGCACCGACAAGACCGGGTTGCACGTTGGCGGCAAATGCGGTTCCGGCGAGGTTGGGCGGTGGATTCAATTTCGTGACGGCAAACGCACCGTCTTTCGTGTTACGAAAATCGAAGCCGGAATCGGGATACGTCGGAATGATACCGATTGCAGGGTACGATTTCCGCTGTATGCGGAGTGCCGACAGTGCAGGCACGGCACCTCCGAACTGGCTATCATCCATGTAGAGGGCAAGTTCCGGGTTTGCAAAATAGGGCACAAACGACTGCTCCCCGACACTGTACGGCGTAACGGCGTTCCATTTATCTTTTTGACCAATCGGGATAATTACCTCGTTCGTCAGCGGCATGCCGAGACGGGAGACCTGAACCCATGGTCCGCTGTAACTTGGTTTGCCCCCGGTGGTTGAGAGCGTTGTAATTTGGGGTCGGCTGGCAGAAGCCCAGACACCGATCACGAAGTCCCCGTCAAGAATGCTCGTTGCCTGGCTTACCGACTTGCCATCCTTCTGGAGCGAGGAAATGGGAATCTGCAGGATGATAGAGTGTGTGTTGAAACCAGCCACGGCATCGCGGGCATTGGCGGAGTTCCTTGGATCGGTCCCGTACATGTTGCGTGTTTGACCGAGATCAAAGATGCCACCGAGGTCGACAAAGAACGGATCATCCCGCGGTCCACAGAACACTTTCTCACCCGTCGTTGCCGTAGTGATGGCATTGTTGACGAGGGTTGCGTAACTGGTGCTCAGACCTGCGACCGATGTTGAGATGGACCGAGGACCGATGTTGTTGGGTGGAACCACACCGTTCGTCACAATCGTGGTAAAGTTTGTTCCACCGTCGGTACTCTTTTCCAGTTGATAGCTTGTCTTGAGGTTCTGCTTGCCGAGGCGAATGTTGAAGAAGGTCGTTGTGTCTTCGTTGACCTGCGTGAAGGTGAAGCGATAGGTAATATCATCCCTCGCTGTTCCCAGTGCACCGACGGATGTTCTATTTTTGATGTGGATTTCATAACGAATATTTTCCCCGAACGTTGCCCAATTAGGTCCTCCTTCCGGAAGCTCCAGCGGAATGTAGTTGGCAACGATGGTGACCTTGTTGGTGTCATCCGGCGAGCGGAAGACGTACAGGTCGGTGTTATCCGCTAACGGGTCGTTGCTGATGAGCGGCGCTTCCCGATGGCTCGAAGCGTCCAGCAGAGTTGTCTCGGGCAGAAACAACAATGCCAGTGCTCCGAGCATAAAGATCGCCACGAGTAGTCTGGTACGCATAGCTCCTCCTTAAATGCGAGTGAATAGAATTGTGAAATGATGAGTTATGGTTTTTCGACAGTGTCCTTTAGTGCTGGAGACGATGCTTAACAGCTCATCTTTCGCGCTCGGTGGCTCCTTGAATTTCTCGGGCCATACCACAAGGTCAGCAACAGATTCTGCTTGGGCGACGGCAAGACCCGCATGGGCGGTTTTTCATGTCGCGATTAACGTACAAGCATAGGCTACTCGTAACGACGCAACGCCGGTCCACACGCTGCAGGCGAAAGCACTTCGATGTTACCTTGTGCTGGTCGATAGGGTTTCAGCGCCCTTCCACACGAAGCCCGCATAGGCCGCGCCGCCGCCCACGACAAGATGCAGAAGGTTATCTGCAAGGTTGATATGCAGCAGGCCCAGCATCATATGGTCTGTCATAATGCCGGGGATAAAGCCCAGGACTCCAACGAGGAGATACACAATACCCAGGCCTGCAAGTACTTTTTCGACCAACCACCGCTGGCCGATAGAATGCCGAGGATGCCTACGAGCAGGTGAACAACGTTATGCGCGGCGTTGACGGCGAAGATGGCAAGGAGCTTTCCGTCCGGTGCAAGAGCGGGGACAAAACCCAACACTCCGACAGCCAGAAAGATAATACCGACAATCATTGCAACATTCTTGAGCATAAAGGGAACCCTCCCGTGTGAGACATGCTGTTTGGGTTAGGAAGCTGCGAAACAACCCGTTGCCTTTCGTGAACGGAGAGGAACCGGAGGCCACATTCCGCACCGACAGAAAGTATTACGTAAGGATTGGACGATCAGATTTAGAAGGGAAAGAAAAAGGCATTCCACGGGAATGCCCTGGGGAGTGCAGACAAGTCTGCTAATTTGCAGAAGGGCTGCCGATCAGATACATCGCGCCGGTGGGTTGAGGCGCACCACCCTTCGGCTCCAACGTCACGGCAAAGGCATCGATCTCCCGTTTGCTTGCCACATCGAGAGCGAGCACCTTGAAAAAGCTCTCCTTCTCTTTTTCATCGCGCACCGAAAAGACGCCGGCAGGCATCGGCTGCTTGTTCTTGATGACCCAGAGTTGGTAATCTTTATCGGCGGGAGTCTGCGGCAGATTGGCAACCTGGAAGATGGCGACCTTCTTCTCCGGGTCCCAGATGATTTTGCCGTAGCCCGCGGGACTCGGCTCAAGACCGTTCATGATCACCATGTCGATGCGCGGCGCCTGCAGGACTTTGAGGAGCTCTGTTTTTTTCTGAACGTCATCGCGCAACGCGATGAGTTCTTGTTGCTGACTCGCGAGAAGTTGCTCTTGAGAGTCGATCCGATTGATGAGGGAATTCGTGTAGAGTGCCAGAGAGACGAGGAGGACAACCGAGACGAGCACCACCGCATAGCCGTACCACGGTCGTTGCACGGCAGGCGCTCCGGAAACGAGCTTCTGTGTCTGCTGCTCGACCTGTTTCCCCGCCCGCGCACCGGTCTGAATTGCCGCCATCACCTTGTGGCGGATGTGCGGCGGGACGGGTTTCGCAGGAAGCGTGAGTGGGATCAGACTCATCGCCTCATAGATCTCCGCAAGCTCTTTATTGCATTCGTCGCAGCCTGTGCTGAGATGCTTCTCGAAAAAGCGACGGTGACGTGGACTCAGCTTCCCCAGCGCGTACGGAAGGCATAAGCCTAAATATCTGTTATGTTCACTTTTCATCGTTCTGTCCCGCTCGGCCGTACTACCTGCCGCAGTTTAAGAATAGCCTGGCGCATCTTCGTCTTCACCGTGCCGAGCGGCATCTTGAGCATCTTGGCAATTTCGGTTTGGCTGTAACCGCCGTAGTAGCTCAAGTCGAGAATCTTCGTCTCAACGTTGGAGAGCCTTTTCTGTGCAGCCGTGACGATCTCCTGGTACTCCCTGAGCAGCACGGCTTGGTGAGGATTCGTCGTCTGTGATTCGGCCACGTACGCCGCATCGTCTAATTTCACTTCTTTCGATTGCTGCTTGTAGCGCTTCGAGCGCACACGGTCGATTGCCTTGTTCCGGGTAAGTGTCACGACCCACGAGTAAACTGTTCCGCGCTCTTTCAGATAGGTGTTGGACCTGTTCCAGATCTGCAAAAACACATCTTGCAGAACATCCTCAGCCTCCTCAGACGTCGAGACGATCCGCAGTGCCAGGGTGTAGAGCAACTGCGCGTAGCGGTCATAGAGCTTTGCCAGTGCGTGCTCGTCGCGGCGCTGGACGCGCTCGATCAGCGCGAGGTCTTCTTTATTGCGTTCGGCTTGCTCAAGCCACAGAGCGAGCACCGAGAACGGAACAAGCCACACAGGGAATCCTATGGAGTAATACGTAAGCGGAAAGATGACGTTTTGTTGGGTGCATACGAGCCATCGAAGGCTCGCAAAATCTAAGCACTTGTGGAAGAAAAAGCAAGCGGATGAATAAGAAGCCGATGTGGGATGTGAGATGTGGGATAGGGGTTACGAGAAAGGCGAAGCGTTCGTTGCAGGTGTGTCGATTTCTTTGTTTATTCATCCCGTTATGACCATCTCGCTGGAACAGATTCGCTCCGCTCTATTCAGCTACCAGCCACACGAAGCTGACCTTTCGGGCTACAAACGCGCTGCCGTCCTGCTGCCGCTGTTTCTCAAGAATGGAGAATTGCACGTTCTCTTGACGAAGCGCACGGAGTCGGTGGAACATCATAAGGGACAGATCTCGTTTCCGGGCGGAGCGGTCGATGATGAAGACGCAGATGTGGTCTCTGCTGCGTTACGGGAAGCGGAGGAAGAGATTGGTCTGCCGTGCAGGAGCGTCGAAATTCTCGGCGTGCTCGATCACTATGCGACCCCATCGCGATACAGCATTGCCCCGGTCGTGGGATTTCTTCGTTTGCTTCCCACACTCGCACCGAGCTCACATGAGGTAGCGGAGATTTTCGATGTGCCGCTGTCGTTCTTCTTGGACAAGCACAACGAACGTATCGTCCCCGTGAAGCGGGAAGGACAATGGAGGGATGTGTACTTCTACAACTATGGGGAGTACGAAATCTGGGGAGTGACCGCAGCGATCGTACGGTCGTTTCTGCAGGCGGTGAACCTATCTGGGACCATGACTGCTCAACAATAGCTCGAGCAATTCTGTAACTTCCTGCACATCGGTTACGTTGAACCGCGCGAGCGTGTTTGTGACGCCGACGCGTATCGAGTAGGCCTCTTCAGGAAGCACAGCGAAAAGGTCCTCATCCGTCCAGTCATCGCCGACGGCAAGGACAAAGTCATACTGACCTGTTGCAAGCCAGTGGCGCGCCGCAAGGCCCTTGTTCACGCCGGCGGGACGAGCTTCTACGACTTTGTTCCCTTGAAGGACTTGGATATTCTTGTTGGCGGCGAAGTTCAAGAGCCGGTCTGTTAACTCTGCGGCGAGCAACTGAGCTTGCTCCGGGTCGGCCGCGCGGTAATGCCAGACGATCGAGTGTCCCTTCTCTTCGACGGAAGCGCCCGGGAGGCGGTCGGCGTACTGCTCGAACACTGGCAGCAGGTGGGTCTTCCATTCCGGAGGAGCGATGTCCACCGCTTGCCATACGCTACCGGGCTCTTTCAGCCAGATGCCATGTTCTGCCACAAGCCCGATTGGGAGCTTTCCAAACCACGATTCCAGCGTACCGCGATCCCTACCGCTGATGAGCACAACCGAGGTGTGGTTCTCGGAGAGTTTCTTGAGGAGGTCCAGAATTGCCAAAGAAGGAGTGGCGAGGTCGGGGCGCCGCACGAGCGGTGTGAGTGTGCCGTCGTAATCGAGGAGGAGAAGCCGAGCAGTTGCACGTCGGTATGATTGCAGGATCGCGTCGGCGTTGGTTGGTTCCAGCAATTTTGCGTTCAGTTTTTCCTGAATCGTTTTCGTTGCGGTCAGCTCTGCTAAGAAATCACTTGCCCAGCGGGTCACATCGTACCGTTTCAGTCGATGCTGCATCGTCCGGTTGCGTCGAACCTGTTCGGGAACTGGCATTTCCAGTCCCTCTTTCAACACGTTGGCAATTTCCACACGGTCGTTCGGGTTGATGATGAGCGCCTCTCCCAGCTCTTTGGCGGCACCGGCCATTTCACTTACGATCAACACACCCATGCCGTCTGTTCTGCTGGCAATGTATTCCTTTGCGATTAAGTTCATGCCGTCGCGCAAAGGTGTCACCAGCGCGACATCAGCGATTCCGTACATCGCAACGAGCAGGTTGAGCGAAAGCAGCTTGTACTGATAGATGACCGGTGTCCAGCCGATCGTGCCGAACTCGCCGTTGATCTTTCCCACATACTCTTCTACCTGCTTCTTCATGAGCTCGTACTGGTCAACGCCGATGCGGGAGGGAACCACAACCATGATCAGCACGACCTTCCCGCGAAGCTCCGGTGATAAACGGAGCAACAGCTCGTATGCCTCAAGACGGTTGAGGATCCCTTTCGAATAGTCCAACCGGTCGACAGAAAGAACGACCTTAGCTTCGCCGACGGCTTTGCGTAACTCTTGTTTTTCGGACTCGGTCTGAGGGTTAGCGCTCGCCGATACAAACCGCTGATAGTCAATTCCCATCGGAAAGGTATCCGCTTTGACAACACGATTCGGCAAAATGATTTGTCCCAGAGAGTGATCGTACCCTAAGATGCGCAAGACCGATTGGAGGAAATGGTGCGTGTACTCGTGCGTGTGGAAGCCGACGAGGTCGGCCCCTAACAGTCCTTCAAGAATGCCTCTTCGCCACCGGAGAGGCAGGAGTCGGAAGATCTCGTATGAGGGAAACGGAATGTGGAGAAAGAACCCAATCGGTGTGCGCGGGAAGTGCTTACGAAGGAGCGACGGAAGCAGCATCAAATGGTAATCTTGGATCCACACGGCATCGCCCTCCCGCACAACATCTACCAGTGTTTTGCTGAAGAGCTCGTTCACGTGCTCATACTGGGCCCAGTAGTCGTCACGGTACACTGTGTAGGAGGGAAAATAATGGAACAGCGGCCAGATCGTCTTGTTGCAGAAGCCGAGGTAGAAATTCTCCATGTCGGCTTCGGAGAGGAACACTGGGTAGGCGTGGTGTTCAGTCGTTGCCCGTTGGCGCACCTCCTCGCGGTAGGTCTCTTCAATGGTTGACCCGGGCCAGCCGACCCAAAGATGGTCCTCGCTCCTTGGGAAATGGAATTTGTAGGAATCGAGAAACGCGCCGAGGCCTGTAGCGAGCCCGCCCGCAACTTCACCGAACTGCACGTTCCCATCGGCCACCTTTGCGTTGAACGGGAGGCGGTTGGAGACAAGAACAAGCCGATGTGGATGAGAAGTCGACACAGCTGGAAGCCCTTTTTACAGATTCACGACATCGCCTTGATGAAAGAGCGACAGAAACAAGAGGAGGTAATCCTTGATGTGGCGTGTGATCAAGAAGTTATTTTTGATATGCTCTCTGCCGTTCACGCCTAATTTGCGGGCAAACTCCGGCTCGTTGATCAGTTGCTTGATCCAGTACGCTGTTCCCTCAATCGAGTGCGTTAGGATACCGGAGTATTTGTGAGCGATCTGGAGAGGAATGCCTCCCACGGCCGTGGCGATGGTGGGCTTCGCCTTCCACAACGCTTCGGAGACCGTCAAACCGAATCCTTCCCGCAACGACTTTTGCAACACGACCGTTGAGCCACGCTGCAGGGCATTGATTTCGAGATCGCTGGCCGGCGGGAGGAAAAGAACAAAGATGTTCTTATCCCCCGCAGCTTCTTCCTGCACCTGCTGCATGATGGCTGGCCCTTCCGGGTCGTCTGTCGCCCCTCCGCCTGCGAGCACGAGTTGGACATCCATGTGGCGGCGGACAAGCTTGTATGCGTTGATGACGCCGAGGGGGTCTTTCAAATAATCAAAGCGCGAGATCTGCGTAATAACGGGCTTAGAGCGGTCGATCTGGAACCGCTCGAAGACAGCGTTGATATGACTTTCCTCCAACTCCTTATTCTTGTCGCTGAGTGGGTCGATGGAGGGAGCGATGAGCACCTGTGGAATACCTAGCCTCCGGGCGAATGCCGGAGCGGAGAAAACGGCAGCTTCATACTGGGCAATGTACCGTTCGAGAAACTTCCAGATGGTTTTGTCCGGGCGAGAAAAGTCGATATGGCAGCGCCACACCCAGTTGCCGCCGTGGGAGCTGCGCTGTTCGACCAGAGCGATCGGCTGTGGGTCGTGCACGAAGACGATATCGGCAAACTGGAGCTCCTTCGCGTTCTCACGGTTAATCTCGACGAACCACTCGAACTCTTCTGCAGAAACGCTCACAGGTACGCCGTGCAGACCGTTGTGGATTTTTTTTGTGACGACGAAAAATTTCTCGTCCCCTTTAATAACATCCCACCGTGCCTGAACGCCCAACTGGTTGAGCAGTGGAATCATCCGGGTAAGAATCTCCGCGACCCCGCCTCCGACGGCCGTCGAGTTGATGTTCTGAATACTCTTTCCTTCGAGATGCTTCGCCAGCAGGAACAGTTCGTCAATAGTCGGCTTGCCGACGATGGGAATATACTGTTCAAGTTGTAGCATACCAATCCACGAGAGTGATCAGCTTGTTCCGGAGTCCCTCGAGTGTGTAGGTGTACGGGTCGAGCTGGGTAACCTTGTCTGCAAGCTCGGTCTTGCCTAAGTCCCGGAACCAACGGGAGAAATCATTCTCGCCTTTTTCCAGCCTCAGTTTTGCCTCGAAGATGTGATAATACAGAGAACTGGCGCTGACATCTTTCAACGCTGTGACGAACTCCTTCAGGTCGTGCGCCACGTATGGCGTGTGGAGCACAAACGTCCGCGCTGCCATAAAGTGAAACTCCTCGCCGGCGGGCGCGGTCGGTGAGCGCTCGCTGGTTTCCTGATGCGTCTGCAAGATGTCGATAAACGTCCTGCGCAACTCCTCTAACGATTGGAATTGCACAATGTCGACGCTCGAGAGACGCTC
>JBGFRR010000050.1:0-28761 GCA_041695045.1 Bacteroidota bacterium | reverse complement strand
TTGATGTCGCCGGTGGGAATGCGCATCTCTTGCGCAAGTTTCAGCTGGTTGTCCACGATGTCGTAGCGGTATCCTCGCGGTAACATCCCCGAATCCGACCCAAAGAGAATCCTCCCCGCTGAGAAAACATCTAACGCTTTCTTCAGGACTGTCCGCAAGTCCGGCTTCGACAGATGGTCAGCCATCCACGAATTCGACCCCGCCGTATCGACGTAAACATTCTGGCATTCTTTCCCCACCTCTAACGTCTCCTCAAACCTCCCTCCGCCGAAGTTCGGAATGATGAACTTGAGGTTCGTGTACGTTTTTGCGACGGGTATGAGATCCTTGGGGTTCGCAAACTCTTCGTTGATCACCGTCGGGATGCCCGCGTATTCTCGCGGTTTGATCAACAATTTCCCGAATTGTGTGAAGACGATGGCCTTGCGTTCATTGGCTAATGTGAAGAGCGGCGTCAGCCATTCATCCTGTACGCTAATGTGGTACAACGAGGGGTAAAGAAAGAATCCGCGCAGGTTGTCCTGCTTCAATCGCTTTTCCGCGTTCTCCATGAGGACGTTGGAGTTCGGGTCGACGGTGAAGAAACCTGTGAAGCGATTCGGAAACGCCTGCACTGCCTTCACGACGGAGTCTTCGTCGCCGGGCATACTCCCGATGAGGATAAGACGTTCGATTTTCCACTTGTCGATGATTTTGACCCATCGCTTGGCAAGCTGCACGGGGTCGTCGCCGGGAATTTCGATGTGCCCCTTGGCGGCGATATTCTTCAGTTCCGTATTGATATCGGCTCGGTTCGGTTTTTGTCTCACCAGAAACCGAAAAAACGAGTTTGAATAGAAATGAACGTGCGAATCGAATATTTTGAAAATGCCGATCATTCAGGTCTTAGCAGGATGAAAAACCCTTATGGATGATCGTTAAACCGCAAAGACGCCAAGAGCGCGAAGAAACCTTGTTGAAATCTGAAAGAAAAAGTAAGAGCTGTCGGTTCACCGTGGCGTCCTTCGCGTCTTGGCGGTTTCCTTTTTCAACAACCTGTTAATAGACTTCAAATGAAGGAACGGGTGGAATGAAATTGCGCTCTGCACCGAGTTGGTACAGAAGCTCCAACGCCCGCTTCCCACGATCTCCCATATCCACCGTTAATTTGCTGACATACATTTTGACGAAGCGGCTGCCGAGGTCTTCGTTGATCCCTCTCCCGTACTGCAAGGCGTAGGGAATCGAATCCCGCTGGTGTGTATATCCGTAGTGAATGCTTTCTCGCAACGCCTGAGAAAGCTTGCGGGCCATAGGCTCGCCTAAATCCTTGCGAACGACGTCCAGACCTAACGGCAGTGGCAAATTATCGAATTGCTCTGCCCACAGCTCACCAAAATCAACAACCTTGTAAAATCCTTGATCGCGATAGGTGATTTGCCCCTCGTGGATTAGCACACCAGCGTCGAATTCGCCACTCGCAACCCGATCCATGATTTGGTCGAAGGGAATGTCAACGTTATCAATCCCATCAGTAAAGATTTTAACCAGCAGCGTCGCCGTCGTCAGTTTGCCGGGAGTCGCTACACGCTTGCCGGCAAGTTCTTCCAGCGTGCGATAGCGCTTGGAAATCAACACGGGGCCGTAGCCTTCGCCCATACTCGCACCCGTCGCCATAATCCAGTACCGGTCGGCAACATACGGAAATGCGTGCGCCGAGATCGCCGTCACTTCGAACTCTCCCCGGAGCGCGTGTTGATTGAGCGATTGAATATCCTCTAACACATGTTGGATTGTGATTCCGTCAAGCTTGACGTTGCCGCTTGCGAGTCCATAGAACATAAATGCATCGTCGGGGTCCGGACTGTGACCCACGCGAATAATGCGGTCTGCCATTGCAATGTTATTTTGTTGCCAGATAGACGGTGGTGATGCCACATGTCATCCGATGTTCGCGGGCGAGTGAGAAACCGACGGAGCGGAGAATGTTGAGGAACCCCTCTCCGTCAGGGAACTCATCGACTGTCCGAGGGAGGTATTCATACGCCTCACGGTTGTTTGAAAGCAGTCCCCCAAGGAACGGCAACATCCGGCGCGAATAGAATGCGTAGAGCTGTTTCATGGGAAATCGGCGAGGGCGGGAAAACTCAAGAATGACGGCCACGCCTCCCGGCCGAAGGACGCGATGCATCTCGCGTAGCCCTTCATCGAGGTCTGAAAAATTCCGGACGCCGAACGCGACGGTCACCGCATCAAAACTGCGGTCTTCGAAGTGTAAGCGCTCAGCATCGCCTATTGAAAGTTCGATGACGCCATCGAGCCCCCGCCGGCGGATTTTCTCCCGCCCGACCTCCAACATGTTGGCAGCAATATCGACCCCAACAATGCGCTCAGGTTTGAGGCGTGCAGCCTCGAGTGCAAGGTCTCCGGTTCCCGTTGCGACATCGAGGATAACTCTTGGCTTCAACGGTTCGAGCAATCGAATTGCGCGCTTCCGCCATACGACATCGAAGCCGGAGCTGAGGACTCGATTCAACAGGTCATAACGAGGGGCGATGCTGTCAAACAGCGACCGGATATACGTCTGGTCATAGCGCGTCCGCACAGGCGCGCTGCGAAGGTCTACAGGGCCTGGGCCGCTGTGCGACATTTCATCAATTCCGCTGATCGACTTCGACATGGCGCTTGGCAATATAAGCAACCGCATATTGAATTCCAACGTGAAGTTGAATTTCATTCCTCCAATCAGTACTTTGCGTTCGATGCCGCTGAGAATCTTGCTCGTGCTTGTGCCGTTGCTCCTTGCCTGCGACGGAGGACTCGCACCGCCGCCGCTCGTCGAGCCGGGTATTGGTGGAACGGTGACGTTTGCGCAAAACACGTGGCCGCCGCGGGACAGTCTTGTCAACCTCTGGATCGTGGCTTCACAGGTCTATCCGCTCGACTCCGCAAAAGTTTTTGCCGGTATTATTGCCAATCCTCCTACCATCTACATCTATCCTGCGTTGGATCGAAGCCTGCCGTTGTACGTTGATTCTCTTCAGTACACCTTTCCTCTCCCTCCCGCCACGTATCGGTATATTGCCGTCCTCCAGCGTCATCGCGATGAGCTCAGCATTCGGAGTCTTCGTGTCGTAGGGCTCTACACCGCTGGTGGAAATTCCTCTCAGCCAAATGTTGTAACAGTTCGTCCGTTCGAGTTTGTGGGTAGTATCAACATCCACGTCGATTTCCATAATCCACCGCCGCAGCCGTTTTAATGCGATCAATCTTCCATAGCGCCCTCTTCGCGTTGTTGCTGTGCTCCACAGCCTTCGGGCAGCGCGTGAGCGGGTCGCTGGCCGGCTCAGTGACGGACGCTGCGACAGGAGCTCCCTTGTTGGGGGTGAATGTCGTCCTTCGGGGAACGATAATTGGTGCGGCAACGAACGCGGAAGGAAAGTTCCATATCCCGCGTGTTCCTCCCGGTTCGTACACTCTTCTCGCTTCGATGGTTGGATACGAGCAGGCGGTGGTCGAGGATGTTGTGATTCGTGCAGACGAGGCGACGGAGGTGTCCATACAACTCAAGCAGAGTGTCATCCAGATCGATCCCGTCGTCGTTACGGCAAGCAGAAGGGAACAGTCGTTCCGGGAAGTTCCCGTGAGCATCTCGACGGTGAGCGCCCAAAGTCTCCTTGAGCGAAACATCGTCTCCCTGGACGACGCCCTCCGCTACGTTCCGGGCGTCAACCTCTTGCAGGACCAGGTCAACATCCGCGGTTCGTCAGGGTACAGTCGTGGCGTCGGAAGCCGCGTGCTGATCCTGCTTGATGGGCTTCCGTACCTCACGGGCGATACCGGCGAGATCGACTGGGAGACGATTCCTGTGCATCAGGTGGAGAAGATTGAAGTGGTGAAGGGAGCCGGTTCTGCGCTGTATGGGTCGAGCGCCCTCGGCGGTGTGATCAATGTGATCACGAGGGGTATCGGCAGCGAGCCTGTGATGCGATTCCGGCTCTTCTCCGGGATGTATGACGACCCGCGCTACGCCAAGTGGCGATGGTCTGACCGACCGCGATGGAACAGCGGTGCCATGCTCGATTACGCCGCAGCGAACGGCCCGCTCCGCTATCTTGTCAGTGCCTCGCATACGCTCGATGAAGGCTATCGACAGAACGACCTCCAGCGGCGGTGGTCGCTCTATTCGAAAGCCATCTACGAGCTCTCACCGTATCAAAGCATGACGGTCGTGGGTAATCTGCTGTTGCGCAGGCGTGGGAACTTTATTTGGTGGGAGAGCCTGCATGCTGCAACGAGACCGGACCGATCTCAACTCAACAACAATGTCACCTCCCGCAGGGGCAACATCAGCGCGTCCTACAAGGAGTTTGTCGATAACTCCTTCTTCTACACCGTCAAGGGAATGTATTTTGGGAATTTCTGGAATGCCGACAGTGCTGGGAGCGTGTATACTGAGTCTGCCTCCGACCTCTTGAGCATCGATGCACAGGGGACCTACGAAGCAGGACGCGGAAATGTGTGGACATTCGGCACGGTGGCGAACTATGATCGCGTTCGCTCAACAATTTTTGGTCATCATCCCGGTATGGGAGGGGCGCTGTATGCACAGAACGAACGCTCTCTCACACCAACACTGCGACTTACTGCAGGGGCGCGCTACGATATCCAGAAAGTCTCTCGTCTCGCCGCTGAAGGAGCCGTTTCTCCGAAACTCGGCGTTACATACCAGGCGAGCGACAAGACGACGCTTCGTGCCTCGTATGGTTCTGGATTCCGGTATCCGTCCATCGGAGAGTTGTTCACGACACTCAGCGGCGGCGTCGGTTCGGTTGTCGTTATCCCGAGCGAACACCTGAAAGCGGAGAAGAGCTGGACGATGGAGTTTGGAGTTGCACAAACCATCGGCGACCGTGTGTTCCTCGACGCGGCAATTTTTCACAACGAGTTTCGCGATTTGATCGAAGCGGGCATCAGGATCAAGAGGGTGAAACTCAGTCCCAGCGATACGGCGGAGATGGACCGGGCTGTCATTCAATTCGACAACATCACACGGGCGCGGATCCAGGGGGGTGAACTCGGCATCAAGGTCGATTGGATCAAGAACATGCTGAACTCTGAGGTAGGTTATACGTACACCTGGCCCATTGATCTCTCGAGCCGATCGGTACTCCGGTTCCGACCTCGGCACATCTTCTACACTTCCACATCCCTTATGCTAGGCAATCTCAAGCTCTCCAGCGATTTTCGCTTTATCAGTCGGATTGAAAAGATTGATGACAATCTCGTTCGCCTCGTCCCCATCATTCACGGCGATCAACGGGTGCCGGTCAAAGTAACGGATGTTCGCGTGTTGTATGAACTGCCTCGTCTCGGTTTTCCGCTGCGTGTGGGACTGAACGTGAACAACCTCTTCAACTACCACTACGTTGAACTCATTGGCAATCTCGCACCGCTGAGGACGTTCGTTCTCTCCATCGAAGGCGCGCTGTAGTTCCTCCCCCATCCTTGCGAGGGACCGAAGATAGCGGTATTTTGGCAAGCACCATGACCCCGATGTACATTGATTCCCATGCCCACTTGTTCTATGAAGATTTCCGTCAGGACTTGCCGGACGTCATGCGCCGCGCCCGCGATGCTGGCGTTGAGGTAATCGTGGTGCCGGGAACGACACTCGAAACGAGCAAGGAAGCCGTTGAGCTTGCACAGCAATACCCGTTTGTGTTTGCGTGCGTTGGGTATCACCCTCATGAAGCACAGCACGCGACCGATGCCTTGTTGAAGGAGATTGAGGATCTGAGCGCGGCAGAGAAGGTCGTGGCCATCGGCGAGGTCGGTCTCGATTTCCATTATGATTTTTCTCCTCGCGAGCGACAGATTGAAGTGTTTCGAAAGCAACTTTCCATCGCCGTGCGCAAGAATCTCCCCGTCGTCGTCCATACGCGTGAATCGATGAAGGAAGCGATCGATGCGGTCGCATACGTTGTTGCCGAGAATGCCTGTTGGCGTCGAACGGAACATGAACGGATCAAAGGCATGAGTGCGCTGCGTGGAGTTTTTCATTGCTTTACCGGTACGGTGGAGGAGGCGAACCGGCTGTTCGAGTTGGGCTTTCTCGTTTCATATCCCGGCATCGTGACGTTCATGAACTCACCGGTGATCGACGCATTGAAATCCATCGGCTTAGACCGAATCCTCATCGAAACAGATTCGCCATACCTTTCGCCGGTACCCTTACGCGGAAAACGAAACGAGCCGGCAAACGTTGTCCTCGTGGCGAACAAAGTCGCCGAAGTGTTCGGCATGGCGCCGCATGAAGTGGGCCGCATTACCTCGGCCAACAGCCGCGCGCTCTTCGGGCTGAACGGTTCCTGAGTCTCCATCATGACGGACCAACCGAGCCTCTTTGACATCCTCGGACCGATCATGATCGGCCCTTCCAGCTCGCATACGGCGGGTGCAAGCCGTATTGGCTATGTCGCTCGACAACTGTTAGGTGATGAACCCAAGCGGGCAATCATTACGCTCTACAACTCGTTCGCAAAAACGCACAAGGGGCACGGCACGGACAAGGCCATCATTGGAGGCATCCTGGGGTTTGGCCCTGATGATTCCCGCATCCGGCATTCCCATGACCGTGCACGGGAGGCTGGGTTAGAATGGGAGTTCAAGTTTGTCGGAGACCAGGCGCGATTCCACTCGAACGCCGCGCGCGTGAAGCTCTTCGGAAAACACGGAGGAACCGTGGAAGTGGTTGGGGCGTCGATCGGTGGAGGGAGAATCCAGATTCAGGAGATCGAGGGATTTCGGGTGGACTTCACGGCGCAGATGCACACCGTCGTGATTATTGCGGACGACGTCCCGGGCTCGATCCAGCACATTAGCGGAGCCATTGCGGAGAAGGGCGTGAACATTGCCAATATGTTTGTGGCGCGCACCGAATCGCAAGCAAACATGGTGATTGAGTTGGATCAGACGATCGAAGATGAGACACTGAACCGGATTGCTTCTTTCCCGTGGGTGATGTTCGCTCGCCGTGTCGAGCCGATGGTGGAGGGAAGCTCGCGATACGAAAAATAACTGATGGACGGAATGGAATTCAACGCACTTGCTGAGATTGTTGATTACTGCGCTCGTGAACAAAAAGACATGGCGCAGGCAATGGTCGACTATGAGATGCGCAACCGTCATCGAACGAGGGAGGAGATCTATGAAGCCCTCAAGCGCACGCTCCTTGTCATGGAAGAATCGGTCGACCACGGATTGACACAGTCGGTCATTACACCGAGCGGCATGCTCAACAACTGGGCGAAAACGCTGCACAACGCAAAGGTGGAGACGCTCGGTTCATCCCTGAAGAAAGCCGTTGCCCGTGCCATCGCGGTCGGCGAAGTGAACGCCTGTATGGGTAAAATTGCCGCTGCCCCAACGGCAGGCTCAGCGGGAATCATGCCGGCGGTGCTTGTGACGATGATGGAAGAGCACGGCATTCCGCGTCAGCGATTGCTCGATGCCTTGCTTGTCGCGGGAGCGGTGGGACTGATCTTTGCGAAAAACTCCTCGTTCGCCGGTTCAGAGGCGGGTTGCATGGGAGAGACCGGCAGCGCCGCCGCAATGGGAGCCGCGGCGATTGTCTACCTGCTCGATGGCACAAACGAACAAATCCTCGAAGCTGTCGGGTTTGCGCTCAAAGCCTCGATGGGATTGGTCTGCGACCCTGTTGCCGGCTTGGTGGAAGAACCGTGCACAACCCGCAACGCCGTCGGTGTTGCCAATGCCTTTGTCTCGGCGCAGATGGCGTTAGCCGGTATTCGAAGCCTTATTCCTGTCGATGAGGTCATCCTCGCAACGAAAGAAGTCGGCGACCTGATGTCCCCCCGCCTCAAAGAATCCGGTCAGGGCGGTCTCGCAAACACCAAAACCGGTCGCGACATCCAGAAAAAAGTCTTCAGGACATCCGAATGATCCGTTCTCTCTGTGTTTCCCTCCTTGTCCTTGTACTCACAGCAGAGGTAAGAACTCAGAAGCTCTCTCCCGACGAGCGTGAGATTCTCATGCTGCAAGACCAGCGGTCGTTAGGTGATGGGAAGCTCGTCGGTTATCTGAGTCACTCCAATCAAACCCTCCGGTATCGAGCGGCTCTTGCACTGGCAAATCTTCAGGATAGCTCAATGGTATGGCCTCTTCTTACCGCGCTGTCTGATTCGGTGGCAGAGGTTCGTGCCGCCACCGCATTTGCGCTCGGTCAAATCGGTAGTGCAACGGCGGAAACGGCGCTGCTGACACGGCTTCATCATGAAAGCAATCCAGCAGTACTCTTTCGTCTGTTTGAAGCAATTGGCCGATGCGGAACGAATGCGGGGCTGGACGCGCTCGTGGAGTATGAAACGCCGGGAGACAATGTTGCGGTTCAACGAGGCATTGTGCTCGGTCTCGCGCGCTTTGCGTTACGAGGCATAAACGATGAGCGGTCCGTTTGGTATTGTTTCGACCGAACAACGTCGCCGGATGCGGCTGTACGATGGGCAGCGTTGTATGCGTTGTGGCGTGCTGCCCCTGCTCGGGTGATCGATGTGGAGATTGCGAAGCGTGAAGAAGCGCTCAAGCTTCTGGCGGCGGATCCCGACCCCGATGTTCGACTCAACCTCGCCGTCCTCATGGGGCGCTCATCCGGTTCGTATGCGGCCGATATTCTTGCTGCGCTCGATGGATACGAACGGGGTGCAAACAATTGGCGCGTGCAGGTCGCGCTCGTGCGGGCTCTTGCAATCCATGTTTCGCGTGCTCCTGAACTGTTCCCCGCGCTCGTTCACTACCTCACTATCCCGAACGACCATGTAACGATTGCAGCGCTGCAGTCGCTCGCGACCCTTCCCAAACAGCTCATTGTGGAAGCGGAAGAATACGGGGACGTCGAGCAGCGCATTCTCGCCATCGGACGGGATGCTTCGCGTGCAGATGCTGTTCGTGGCGAGGCATTAGTTTCGCTTGGCCGTTACGCGTCTGCAACAGTACCTCGACAATTGCTTGACGACCCCAAAGCGGGCATCCGTCTGAAAACAAAGATCATCGAAGCGTTGAGTCTCGATCCATCCGCCGAAAATTTTTCTGTATTGCTGCGTCATCTTAACCATCAAAACGTCCGGCTTTCCATGGCGGCATGGGATTTTGTGCGTCGTTTTGTCTCGCCCGCGCAGGTCGCTCAGTTTGAAGCGGCAGATCCAAAACTTGACAATGTTCGAGGGACACTCGTTGCCCGTATGAAAGAGTCTCTCGCTCGAAACGACATGGCTATCACGACGCTTGTTGCAATGGCAGCGGCTGACACGGGCGCTGTGTCGTTGTTTTGGGACACAGAATATCGTCAGCATATCGTTGACGAGCTGACGGGAGCGTTGCAGCGATTACGTTCGCCGGATGACACGGAAGCGATGCAAGCGGCTCTCGAAGCGCTGGGCATCATCGGCAACGAAGGCGTAGTATCGCTTGTCGAGCGCTTTTTGGAGGATGGGGATCGTACGGTAGCGCAGGCCGCTGCCGTGGCACTCGCCCGATTAACGGGGAATGACTACTCGGCAAAGATTCCGAGAGCAACGAAGCCCATGTATGCGGATTATGACTGGGAAAAACTTGAAAGCCTTCTCGCCGGCGCGCACCTTGTGTTGAGAACCTCGCACGGTGATGTTCGCATGCAGTTGTTGCCGGACCACGCGCCGTTCACGGTTTTGAATATCGTGAAGCTCGCGGAAAAAGGGCTCTATAACGGTTTGACATTCCACCGCGTCGTGCCGAACTTTGTCGTCCAGGGCGGCGACCCACGCGGCGATGGATGGGGAGGGCCGGGGTATGCGATCCGCTCAGAATACTCGCTCGTGAATTACGAACGCGGCATGGCGGGCATTGCCAGCGCGGGGAAGGATACGGAGGGATGTCAGTTTTTCATCGTGCATTCCCCCCAACCGCATCTCGACGGACGCTATACGATTTTTGCGCGCGTGGTTGGGGGGATGGATGTCGTCGATCGGATTCAGATGGGAGATACGATTCTCTCGATGCGCGTTGTGCGATGAGACCGATCGTTACCTGAAGCGCGAGGCATACTCTTCATACGTACTCTGATGTGCCGGGTCAGCGGCTGAGAGGCGACGATAGACATTCCGGTCGGGGAAGCGCTGGAAGGCTTCGGCAATCTCTAAATATTTTGCATCGAAGAACGCTTTGATGACGATGCTGCGAGGGTTCTGCTTCTGCCGCAGGTCTCCAATCGCTTCAATCGCGTTGAGCATCGTTTCCAATCCTTTTGCCGGCTCGGTCGCAAGAAGATCGATCCCGTCGAAGTGATAGCTGAAGAAGCTGAAGCGGAAGGGTTGGGTTTTCGGATTCAACAGTTCTTCGACGATTCCATACCGGCTGTAAGCGGCACCGGCGACTTGCCAATCTTTCCCGAATGCCGTTGCCGAAGCCTGCGTGCAGATGTTGATGGCCTTTTGAAAGTAGCGCGTACCGGCAAGCTCGCTGTACGTCTCTACATCCAGGCCGATGATGAGGTAGGCGTAGAAATCGAGAAAGTCCGTCAGCGGGTCGAATTGGAACTCATCCTGCACCATCCGCTGATTGGGGACGTAGTTGAACTCCCACCGGTCGTCGAGGATGCGAACAATCGGCGAAGCTTTGTCAGATTTCTCGTTGCCGATGTAGACGGGCCTCTGACTGCCGATGAACGCCTGGGCTGTGTAACGCCCCTCAGGGGTACCGTTTTGGAAGAAAATGTTGATGGTGCACTTGATCTTGTCGCCGGCGAAATCTTCATTCGTCCAGCGGGTGTCGTTCATGTAGCGGCGGACGTCATCGGCAAAGTTGCGGAGGTTATCACGCACAGCCGAGGGAATTTTTTCGAGGTTGACGGTCACTTCGCAGTTGAGCTCCTGGCCGAAGCTCAGCGAGGTAGAGAGAGCGATGGCAGTAATGAAAACGACGAAACGAGTGGGTAGCATAGGGTTCCGTAGATTGATAAGCGTTTGAGGTTGAAGTCAATATACCCAAATTCTCCGCGCACGTCAAGGAACGTTGCATGGTCATACGCCTTCTGTTCATGCTGATCGTTGCAAGCGCCGTGTCGTCCGCGGGTGTTGAAAACAACGGGCGCGGCACAAAGGCGCGTGCACTGGCCAACGCATTTGTCGCCGTTGCTGATGACCCGTGGGCGGTGTACTATAATCCTGCCGGACTGTCGCGTGTGCGTGCTCTCGAAGCGTCGATCTTTTTTGTCCCGGCACAGTTCGAATTGCCGGAGCTTCGCACCTCCGCCATCGCTGCTGCTTTGCCCATCGGATACGGCACTCTCGGCGCAAGTGTCTCACACTTTGGCTTTGAGCTCTATCGTGAAACTCATGCCGCGGTTGGATACGGAGAGGCGATCGACTGGGGTGTCGCAGGAGGAATCGGGATCAACTTCCATCGCTTCTCCTTCGAGCGCTATGGTGCTGCACAGCGAATCACCGTCGATGTCGGCTTGCTCGGAGAAATCGACGATAAACTTACCGTTGGATTCTCGCATAAAAACCTTTTTGGTGAAAGGCTCGGGCGAGACCGACTCCCGCAAGTCTTCTCCGTCGGTATTGCATACGCGCCTGTGGCGAACGTGATGCTCGTGGCGGAATTGGAGAAAGAAATCCGTTACCCACTTGCGGTGAAGGCGGGAGCGGAGTATGTGTTCATCGATATCCTGACATTCCGTGCCGGTGTTGGCAATAATCCCGACACGTTGAGTGCGGGGTTTGCTTTGAAGTACGCTCCGTTCGAGATCAGCTATGCCGGGTACAGCCATCCTCAACTTGGGTGGACACATCAGTTGGATATGAGGTACCGATTGAGTTTGGATGAATAATGCGCGCGTCGCTCATCATCCTTGCCCTTCTGATTGCACACGCCGCTGTCGTTGCGCAGGATCCTGTGCCAACGGACACGCTCACCATCCCGCAGGAACTTGAGCTCGAGCAAGTGCTCGAAGACGTCACGCTCGACGCTGAAGATTCTCAACTCATCGACCTGTTGACGTTTCTCGCCGAAAATCCTCTCGACCTGAACACCGCAAGCGAAGATGAGCTTCTCCAAATACCCGGCCTCACCCCTCTTGCTATTCACCAGATCATTACTCAGCGTGAACAGCGACGCTTTGCTTCCGTCGATGAATTACGCGGGCTGGATATCATTGACGATGATGTGTTTGCGCGGGTTCGACCGTTCCTTACCGTGGAAGCAATGCAACGAACGCCAGCCGTCGCGCTGGTACGTGCGCTGACGGTCCGACACAGGACGGTGCGTGATTTGCAGGAGCGAGCAGGATTCCAAACCGGAGCATTTGCCGGCTCGCCGTACAAGATTTACAACCGGCTTGTCGCTCGCTCGCGGGAGTTCAACGGCTCATCTGTAGCGGTTGGACTATTGACGGAAAAAGATGCCGGTGAACAATCGCTGACCGATTTCGTTGCAGGCTACGCAGATATCCGTCTGTCGAATATTGCAACGCGGGTCGTACTCGGGGATTTCACGGTCGAAGCCGCGGAGGGACTTGTGTTTTGGAGGTCGATTGGATTCTCGAAGGGGAGTGAAGTCATCTCCTCCGTCCGAAAGGGAGGCATCGGCATCCGTCCCTATCTCTCGACGGATGAGAATTGGTACTTCCGGGGCGTTGCAGCAGAAGCGGAGGTTGCAGGCGTTCAGGTGAGTGGGTTCTACTCTCGGAAGCCACTGCACGCGACAGTCAGCAGTGATGGTGTGATCACGAGTTTCGATGCGAGCGGCCTGTTTCGAACGACAAGCGAGCGGGCAAAAAGGTTCACTGCCCGCCATGAATTGTACGGGGGAAGAGTGGTTGCGTCTCTGTTGCGGGGACTGGTGATTGGAGGCGGGGGTTACACCGCGACATTTTCACACGAAGTGTCGCCCCGACAAGTCGGGGTCTTTGGATTCAGAGGGTCGAGTACGTCGATGGTTGGGCTGGATGTTGGATACACGACACGGGCATTGAACCTTTTCTCGGAAGTTGCCCGCTCGTATACGCAAGCGATCGGAGCAATAGGAGGGATGATCGTTCGTGCCGCACCGGGCATCGATGTTGCTGTTGCGCTGCGCTATTATCCCAAAGATTTTGTCAGTCTCTACGGCTATGGTTTTGGCGAATCGAGCAACACGCAGAATGAGTCGGGATTCTACACGGGCATGCGTATGCGCGTAGGGAGCTGGCTGCGTGTTTCGACATACTATGACCAGTTTCGATTTCCATGGCGTACAAGATCGCTACGGATGCCAACGGCAGGGAATGATTTTTTGCTTCTCTTTGAGCCGCGTCCCTCGCGACGAACAAACATGCAGATTCAATTCCGCAGCCGAAATAGGCCTGCTAACGAAGCACTTGCAGACGAGTTTGCACGCACCGTTCGCATTGATGGCGAACGATGGCAGAAGAATTACCGCGTGACGTTCGAGTATCGTCCGTCGATTACGTTCCGATGGAGGAGCAGGGTGGAGGTGGTGAACGTCGGGTATTCCTCATCTTCGCGTGTCGAGCGGGGGATGTTGGTGTTCCAAGATATGCGCACGCATCCCCTTCCCAAGATGCTGGTTGATGCTCGCGTCATTGTCTTTGAGACGGATTCGTTTGATTCCCGCGTGTATGAGTTCGAAAGCGACCTCCGGGGCACGTTTTCAAACCCGGCATTGTTCGGAAAGGGGGTCCGATGGTATGTCGTAGCTCGCTACGAGGTGATGAAGGCCGTCGACGTTTCCATGAAGTATGCGCAAACCATCAAGTCGGGTGTGAGGACGTTGAGTTCGGGCACAAGCCTGATTCAAGGCGATTTAGACAATCGGCTGAGTGTGCAGCTTGACGTGGTGTTCTAAGAGAAGATGAACGATGATCACCTCAAATCCGATTTAGAACAAGAGTCTGGGCAGGAGGAGGTGCATAGGCGGCCTGCCTGCTGCAGACAGGCACGCGGGCAGTGCCGAAATCATGGGATGTGGGTGGAAGGCGATGGTGTGGGTTTCAATTCCCCGCCAATTGTCTCAATCGTAATCAATAATCCGCTGCCGGATGGCGGGTAATTTCGGCCTGTGTGAAGGAGACCATCGCCGTGCGTTTGATTTCGGCAAGTTTTCTTTTGTGCGACTTTTCTTTTCAAAAAGAAAAGTCGCAAAGCTACTTGGTGGCATGTCTCAACTGCTTTACCAAATGGGTGAAAACTGTTGAGACGAACGGCTGTCTTAGGGAATTTGACCATCAGCCAAAGAGGGTATCATCATTGCTGTTGACGCGCCTCGTCCACAATTGGTCCTAAGATGCGATTGGAAATCCCGGTCTAAATCGGAATTAAGCTGATCATTGGGCGCTTGCAGGTCGAATGCGAATGCTGTAGATTCGTGAAGGGTTGATACGACGCCAGTACATGCCATGAAAACGTTATGGTCATTCTGGGCACTGCTGATCCTGCTGATGCTCATTTCTTCAAGTTGTGAGCGGCCGTTAGATGTTGGAGAGGAAGAAGTCTTCGATGTGTCGAGTATTGTCAGCGTGCTGAGCGAGCCAGAGCTTATCACCCCGCGTGATGGGACAATCATTTCAACGACGACGCAGGTGACGCTCCGCTGGCGTCCTGTGTCGGGAGCCGCCGGATATCGAGTTCATACGGCGTCCGATGATGTATTCAGAGAAATCATCCACCAGGCCACAACGGACACGACGCTCTATCGTACGCCACCGCTCCGTGGTTCACGAGTCTATTGGCGTGTGCGAGCCCTTGGTATTCGAGGTACGGAAGGGCCGTGGAGCGTCACGCGGATGTTCTTCCTCGGAACGTCAGGCGGACAGTGAGTACCTCTTGTCTCGACGGTTCAAACGCAGACACGTCTCTTGCTCGTGACTTCATGAAAACATTCCCCACATTTGATGATATTCTCGACGCCAGGCGAACGATCGCTCCGTATCTTCTTCCCACACCTCTCTATCATTACAGTGGACTTTCGGAAATCACGGGCTGTCATCTTTTCGTCAAGCATGAAAATCATCAACCCATCGCAGCGTTCAAAGTACGCGGAGGTATGAATCTCGTTTCTCGCCTGAACGATGACGAGCGCGCGCGTGGCGTTGTTACGGCATCCACAGGAAATCACGGTCAGTCGATTGCATACGCCGCCCGCACGTTCAGCGTGAACGCAACTGTTGTCGTCCCTCGCGGCAGCAATCTGGATAAGGTGAGGGTGATTCGGCAATACGGCGCCACAATCGTAGAGCATGGAAAGGACTTCGACGAGGCTCGTGAGCATACCGAACGCTTGGCGGCAGAGAAAGGCATGCGGTATATTCATTCGGCGAACGAACCGCATCTCATTGCAGGCGTGGGGACGATCGGCCTTGAGATTCTTGAACAGCTGCCGGATGTCGACTGCATCATCGTTCCTGTCGGAGGGGGGAGCGGTGCTTCTGGGGTAGGAATTGCCGTGAAGAGTCAAAAACCTGACGTGGAGGTCATCGGCGTGCAGTCGGAGGCCGCGCCCGCAGTGTATGAGTCATGGAGACAAGGCGAGCCGGTGAGTCTGACAACAATGGAGACGTTTGCGGAAGGGCTTGCCACACGCGTCGGCTTTGCGATGACCGTTGCAATCATGCGTCGTGTGTTGACGGATTTTGTGTTGGTAAGCGATGATGAAATCCGCGCTGCGATGAGGCTTATCCTTGAGCATACTCATAACCTCGTAGAAGCCGCGGGCGCAGCATCGCTTGCTGCCGCGTTGAAAATGAAACAGCAACTGCAGGGGAAGCGAGTCGTCGTGATCCTGTCTGGTGCAAATATAACGCAGCAGGGACTACGAGAGTTGTTGTTCGATTAGTGTCTTAAGAGTAAAATCTATGTACAAAAAAAGCGAAACAAAGAATTTGGAGGGACAAAATTATTTAACGAAACACCTCAGCGTTTATACAAGACCACGTTGAGTGTTCAACCACAGATTCACAGATTAGCAGGCTGTTGAACAAGAAAAATTGTGGCCTGCCTGCCCTGCCTGCAGGTTCCGCTCTTTGAATCCCGCTCATGAGCGGAATCTCCCGCTCTTTGGATCCCGCCTGTGAGCGGGATCCCTAGAAGGCGGGACTGGGAAGCGGGACAGGCAGGCGGTAGGCAGGCTTGCCCACGTCAGGGGGATGTTAACAAAGAAAATGACGAACGAAGAGTTCAGAAAGTATGGCGGTGAAATTCTCACGTGGATTGCGGAGTACTTCACCAATCCTGAGCGGTACCGTGTGCTGGCCAATGTCAAGCCCGGCGAGGTAAGAAAGAGATTTCCCCAATCACCACCACTTGAGCCTGAATCGATGGATGTCGTGATGAAGGATTTCCATTCCATCATCATGCCCGGCCTCACGCAGTGGAATCATCCCGGTTTCATGGCGTACTTCGCCAATAGTTCGAGCCAGCCTGCAATTCTCGCTGAGTTGCTTGCAGCGGCGGTTAATCCGAACGCGATGCTGTGGAAAACGGCGCCTGCCGCTGTCGAGCTTGAGGAAGTCGTCATTGATTGGATCCGGCAGATGATTGGATTGCAGGAAGGTTTCGTCGGATTGATGCATGACACAGCTTCGACGTCGAGTCTAGTCGCTCTTGCCGCTGCGAGAGAAGCATGTGGCCTGAACATTCGCGAAAAGGGAATGACCGGCCGCAGCGACATTCCCCGGCTTCGACTCTACATGTCGGAGCACGCACATTCTTCGATCGACAAAGCCGCGCTCGTGTTAGGATTGGGCGAAGAGGGGATCAGAAAAATTCCGGCAAATGCGGAGTTCCAGATGAAATCGGAAGCACTTGTGCGCGCAATTGAAGAAGACACGCAAAGCGGATGGAAACCATGCGCTGTGGTCGCGACTGTCGGCACAACATCCACAACGAGCGTCGATCCTGTCCGTGACATCGCTGAGATAGCCCGGCGACACGGCCTCTGGCTGCATGTCGATGCGGCCTATGCAGGTAACGCCGCGGTCCTGCCTGAAATGCGTTGGCTCATGGATGGCTGTGATGCGGCGGACTCACTTGTTCTCAATCCTCACAAATGGCTCTTTGTTCCGCTCGATTGCAGCATTCTCCTGTATCGGAATCCGGATGCCTTCCGCCGTGCCTTCAGCTTTGTGCCTGAGTACCTTCGCTCAGAGGAAGAACGCAACCCCATGGACTACGGTATAGCTCTCGGTAGGCGGTTTCGTGCGCTGAAGCTTTGGATGGTGCTGCGAATCTATGGCGTTCGACTGATTCGGGAACAGTTGAGGAGCCACATCGAGCTGGCACAGAAGTTCCGGAAATGGGTCGAGGCAAGCGAAAACTTTGAGGCGCTCGCCCCCTCTCCTTTCAGTGTCGTGTGTTTTCGGTACAACCCGTTCACAAAGAGGGGCTCCTCACATCAGAATTCGGAGGAGCTGAATCGGATGAACGAACTTCTTGTTGAACGGGTGAACGCGGGAGGTGAAGTTTTCCTTTCCTCCACCAAGGTGAGTGGGATGGTCATGATTCGTCTTGCCGTTGGCAATGTTTTTACGAAGGAAGTGCACGTTCGGAAAGCCTGGGATCTTCTGCGCACGCATGCGGCAGAACAGGCATTCAGCATTCAACCACAAACAGCATAGGAGCATATCATGCGAACAACTATTGTAGGTATCCTTGTCGTGGGAGTTGCCCTGCTTGCCGTGGGACAAACGTCCTACAAACTTCCGCCGAAGGAGGTCGTCGACATCCTCGATGCGCCGCCGACACCAATCGTGTCGATGAGCCCGCAGCGAGATGCCATGATGCTTGTCGAGTATGAAGCCCATCCTCCCATCGCATTGTTAGCGCAGCCCTATCATCGGATTGCGGGACTTCGTATCAATCCGGAGTTGAACGCGCGGCAGCGGATTACACAATACACCGGCGTGGTCGTCAAATGGATCAACGATGGGCGCGAGGTGAGAATCAAGCTGCCCCCTGGAGCGAGAATCGGTATGCCGTCGTGGTCGAATGACGGCTCGTCCATTGCCTTCAGCCGCGACCGTGAAAACGGCGTCGAACTCTGGGTTGCGAACACGAAGACCGGTGCGGCGAAGGTTATTCCCGGCGTCCGCTTGAACGATGTGCTCGGCTCGCCGTTCGAGTGGATGAGCGACCATACCCACCTCTTGGCGAGAGTGCTTCCCGCGCAGCGCAGGAAAATTCCCGAGAAGCCGCGCGTTCCCGATGGGCCGATTATTGAAGAAACCACCGGCAAAACGGCAGGCGTCTGGACATATCAAGACCTTCTGCAGAATCCTTACGACGAGCGCCTGTTCGAATACTTTGCCACGTCACAGATCGTGAAGATCAACACGAAGACCAACGTCGTCACGCGAGTCGGCACGCCGGGTATGTATGCATCCGTCAGCTTGTCTCCGAGCGAACAATTCCTCCTCATCACACGGGTCAAGCGGCCGTTCTCGTATCGAGTTCCACACTTTTTTTTCACGCGAGATATTGAGGTGTGGGATGCCAAAGGAACTCGAGTGCAGCTTGTCGCGAGCTTCGGCGTCTCCGATGCGATACCGACGCAAGGCGTGGTGACCGGTCCGCGCAATGTTCAATGGCAACCGCTCCATCCTGCTCGGCTCGTGTGGGTTGAGGCGCTCGATGCCGGGGACCCACGGGCAAAAGTTCCTCATCGCGACCAGCTTGTAACGTTGTCCGCTCCGTTCAACGATGAACCGCGCGTTGTCCTGAAGCTTGAGCATCGTTACGGCGGTTTTGATTGGCTTGCGACGCGGGATGAGGTCTTGCTGACCGAGCTGAATCGTGATCGAAGATGGAGAACGACCCACGCGCTAAACCTTGAGCGGCCTGCGGAATCCATGCGGAAAGTGTTTGACCTGAGCTCGCAGGATGCATACAACGACCCCGGTAATCCGGTGTACGAGACGCGACGAAACGGAGATCGTGTACTCCTACAAACCGACGACTGGATTTATTTGTCGGGTCGCGGCGCGAGCGATCAAGGGGATCGGCCGTTCTTCGACCGGTTCAATGTGAAGACCTTCGTGAAGGAGCGCCTCTTCCAGTCGGATGATCAATCATTCGAGCTGTTTGTCTCGACGGTGTCGGGATCTGTCGAAACGATCATTACACGCTATGAGACGCCGACTGAACCGCCGAACTATTATCTGAGGGACTTGCGGTCGGGCACACGGCGAGCGCTTACAGCGTTTCAGGATCCCGCGCCGCAGCTCACCGGCATGAAAAAAGAGTTGGTAAAGTACACGCGTGAGGATGGCGTCCCACTTTCCGGCACACTGTATCTTCCGCCGAACTACAAAGAAGGCGAACGATTGCCGCTGCTCGTGTGGGCCTACCCGCGCGAGTACAGCGACCCCGGCACCGCAGGACAGGTCCGCGGTTCGCCGAACACCTTTACGTTCCTACGCGGAGCTTCACCGCTCTTTTTTGTCACGCAGGGCTACGCTGTCCTCATGGACGCAACGATGCCCGTCGTTGGCGATCCGGAAACAATGAACGATACCTTCGTTGAACAACTCGTTGCCGCAGCGAAGGCAGCGATTGATAAAATGGTCGAGATGGGCGTCGCCGACCGCAACCGCGTCTTCGTCTCCGGACACAGCTACGGCGCGTTTATGACGGCGAATCTCCTCGCACACTCGGATTTGTTCGTTACCGGCATCGCGCGCAGCGGTGCATACAATCGTACGCTGACGCCGTTTGGATTCCAGAGTGAGCGGCGATCGTTCTGGGAAGCGCCGGACACATACCTGCGTGTATCCCCCTTCGCTCACGCACACAAGGTCAATGAGCCGATTCTCTTAATCCACGGCGAAGCAGATAACAACAGCGGAACATTCCCGGTCCAATCCGAGCGGATGTATCAGGCCATCAAAGGAAATGGCGGGACGGCCCGGCTTGTCATGCTGCCGTACGAGAGTCATGGCTATGCGGCGAGGGAATCCGTTCTCCATGTGCTTGTAGAAAAGTTTGAATGGGCAGAGAAATATGTGAAGAATAGAGGAGCCCAGGCTGGGACGCAGTAACGTCTCATCGTTACTGTGCTGTGAACAAGGCGGCCATCGTGTCGCCTTGTTCCGTTTTTTTTTGCAGGTGCAGGAAGATTTCCGTATCTTGCAGCCGTTATGAATCACGGAAACGAAAAGGGCCGAGTTGTCGTAGCGATGAGCGGGGGGGTGGATTCTTCTGTTGCCGCCGCGCTCTTGCTTGAGCAGGGATATGACGTCATCGGCGTGACGATGAAGACGTATGAGTTCGATGACGTGGGCGGCAATATCAAGAATGAAACGAGCTGCTGCGGCCTCGGTGCGATCCACGACGCCCGCATGGTCGCGGCGAAGTTAGGCATCCCACACTACGTTGTCGATTTCCGGCAAGCATTCGGCCGCGAAGTCATTGACTATTTCGTTTCAGAATACCTTCGCGGCCGGACGCCCAATCCCTGCATCATGTGCAATCGGGAAATCAAGTGGGGCGAGCTGCTGCACAAGGCTGATGCGTTGGGAGCGCGGTGGATTGCGACGGGACACTACGCTCGTCTCTCCTACGATGAAACCAATGGCCAATATTCGATTCTCCGCGCTGTCGATCTCGACAAGGATCAGTCGTACGCACTCTGGGCGTTGTCGCAGCAGGCGCTGAAGAGCACAGTGTTCCCGCTCGGCTCGATGATTAAGCCTGACGTACGCGCGTTAGCAGAGCGGTACGGACTTCGCACAGCAACAAAGCAGGAGAGTTTCGAAATCTGTTTTGTTGCGGATAATGACTATACGCGCTTCCTCAGAGAGCGCGCGCCGCAGTTGGAGGAACACGTTGCGGGCGGCGATATTGTCTTCGACGGTGAAGTTGTCGGGAAGCATCGCGGCTATCCGTTCTATACCGTCGGCCAGCGTCGTGGTCTGGGTTCATACGGGGAGCCCGTCTACGTCACGCACATTGACAGCACAACCAACACCATCGAGATCGGCCGACGCGAAAAGCTGTTGAACAGAATTGTCGATGCAAGCGGTCTTAATCTCGTGAGCATTCCTCGCGTCGATGGTCCCCTTCGTGTCGAAGCAAAGGTCCGCTATAAGGACGATGCCACTCCCGCGGTGCTGACGAAGACGGGGGAGAATACCGTACGACTCCGCTTCGATGAGCCGAAGCGAGCAGCGACGCCCGGCCAGTCGGTCGTTTTCTATCAAGGGGATGTGCTCGTCGGGGGTGCGACGATCGACCGGGTAGCCGAATAATCCCCAATGTTTACAAGCATGTTCGAGCCCACCCGCCTTTGGCGGGCTGGGCTTTTGCTATTCCATAGGGCATCATCCGTTTTGGTCTCAGCACGGCAGAAACCTTTACAGGTGATGCTCGTCTAACCCATGCCTCTGTGAAACAGCAATCCGACGACTTCCAACTGATTCGCTCATTTCAAAGGGGCGATGAACGAGCATTCGAAGAACTTGTCCGGCGCTACCAACGTCAGGTGGCAAACCTCATTTACCTGACGCTGGGCGACCGGTCTGAAGTTGAGGATTTGACGCAAGAGGTGTTTATCCGTGTGCATCGGTCTCTCGGCCGATTTGAGTTTGATGCGTCGTTCTATTCGTGGCTGTACCGCATCACGGTGAACCTGTGTATCGATGAAGTGAGACGGCGGAAGATTCGGAAAATCCTGTCGCTCGATTTCCTGTCCGAAGGCGGTTCACACCAGGAATACTCGGTCGGCGACAATCCGACAGGGATAGAGGAAGTGCTGAACGACGAGCGGAAGCAGAAGGTGGTTGATGCGTTGCAGAAACTTTCTGCCGAACACCGGAGGGTGTTGATCCTTCGGGAATACAACGACCTATCGTACGCTGAGATTGCGAAGGTGTTGAAGATTACGCCGCAAGCAGTGAAGTCAAGGATCTTCCGAGCACGTGAACAACTCCGGTCGTTGCTGCAGGACTACTTTGAGGAGTAACCCATGAAACACGAACAATTCTTTGAGCTGCTCTCCGTCTATGTCGATGGAGAGTTGGATGCGGCTGAACGGGAACGTACCGAAGCGCACGTCGTTGAATGCAGCGTATGTGCAGCGAGAATTCGAGAGCTGCGTGCGATGCGGCAGTTCATCCAATCGGCAGCGAGCGTAGAGCTCTCCACACAGTTTTTTCCGCGTCTCATGCGTGCGCTGCGCGGTGAAGAAGATCCCGTGAAGTTATGGAGTGGCGCTGAGCTTCTCGCCCGTCGTCTTGTCGTCGGATTGGCTTTTGTTGTCGTCATTGTTGTTGGAGTAGGGAGTTTTGTGCAGGCAGAGGAACCCATTGTGTTCGAACCGTATCTGGCCGGAGAACAATCGGATTCACTCAGTGCACAGGTGCTGATGAGTCGCGAAGAGATTTCAAAAGACGATCTCCTGTTAGCTGTCGTCTCGCGCTGACAAAAGGAGTATGTTTATGATAGAACCAAAAAGGAAAACATTGTTGTTCATCATTCTTGCCTTTCTTCTCGGCGCAGTTGGCGGCACATTCGTGGGAAAGAGTTACTTTGGGAAGAGGGATTCCTTCCGTCATCATCCGGCGCGGGAAGAGGTGCGCAAGGAATTCATCAAAAAGCTGAAGCTCACCCCCGAGCAGAGTGTTGCCGTTGATTCCATTCTTGAAGCGACACGCCCGAAGTTTAGCGCGATCCGGGAACAACACACACAGCTGTTCCAGGCACAGCGGGATAGTCTTCGGAAGGAAATCCGTACATTGCTGTCGCAAGAACAAAACCTTTTGTACGACCGGTACATCAAAGAAATGGAAGAGCGGGAATCTCGATGGAGACGCCAGGGAAAACCGTAAGTTCTCAAACACAGTGTGAGGGGATCGGCCTCGGTGTGCTCGCATCGTACCTCATCACAACCTACCGTAACCTCACGCCGTTGATTTCTCCGCTTGCAATCATCGTGAGTTTCAGCTCAGCATCGATGGTGGGAATTATCTTTGGCTTGTATCCTGCGTGGAAGGCGGCAAACCAGAATACCATCGACGCCCTCCGCTATGAGTAACTGATGCTACGCAACTGTCGATATGTCGCCCCGCCGGGAAACGGCGGCGGCTTCAATTTAACTTTTTTTGACTCACTACCAACTGGGGTGTTCGGGAGTGAAACTCCCTCACAACTTCAATATCCCCTCCGTTTATCCTCGTTCCCACGCCCCGCCAAAGAGCGACGGGGTAAACGGAGCGTGGGAACGAGGAAAGGCTCTGAGGTGCTCCAGCCGCTCGCCGTCGCAACGATTGGCGGTCTCCTCGGTTCTATAGGTACTGTCGCTGTTCGTCATCCCGAACTTCTATCTTGTGTTCCATGACCTCAAGGAATGGGTCGCAGCGAAACTGTCACGAACTACCGTTGCAGAGTCCACCACGGAACGGGAAACCGAACCGGCGGAAGCCGTCGAAGCGATGGTAAAGTGACATACGGGCGTATCGATGTTCTTGAAGGCATCCCGACGAGTGTTGGGATGCCTTTTTTTTCATCTTCTTGCAGTTTTTGTAGTCTTTGAATAGATTATCGATAATTCGAGGAGAGCTTCCCGTTCCACCGTGTCCCCCTGAGCGCTGATCGTCGATTGTACTTCAAACGTTTATGCTCCGCCTACTTGTCATACTCCTTGTTCTCACAGCTCCGACACTGAGTCAGTACAAGATTGAGAACTGGACAACAGAACAGGGCCTTCCACAAAACTCCGTGAATGCGATTCTGCAGTCACGTACTGGCTATCTCTGGCTTGGCACCTTTGGCGGCTTGGTTCGGTTTGATGGTGTGAACTTCCAGGTGTATGACCGCTCGAACCTGCTCGAACTGAAATCTGATCGCATCCTTTGTTTACAAGAAGATGTACATGGCGGCTTCTGGCTCGGAACGGAGAATGGCGGGCTTTACCGTTTCTTCAACGGTCAACTTGCGGCACCGCTCAAGAACACGCCGCTTGAGCTGGTCTCAATCCTCACACTCTATATCGACAGACAACACACAGTGTGGGCCGGCACATCAGGTCACGGCCTCGTGAGGATCGATTCAAGCGGAAGCGTGAAGCACTATACGATGGTGGACGGTCTCTGGAATAACTCTGTCACGGCACTCGGAGACGATGGCAACGGCAATGTTCTCATTGCAACGCCTCAGGGAATCAATCGCATTTTTGTGGACAACAAGGTCGTGGTGCGTGAAGTGGAATTGACGATGAAGGTCATTAATTCCATCGTACTGAAAAACGATGACTCCGTGCTGCTGACGGGCGATCAGGTATTTGCCGTATGGCGGGATGACCTTCCAGGAAAATTGCAACGCATTCCGCGCTTCTCGCATCTCTACGTCAGAGATCTCATAGAGGACAAACGCAATCGTCTTTGGGCGGCCGAGTACCCAGGCGGACTTCTGATGATTGATGCGGAGGGAGGAAGATCGTTTGGAGCAGCGGATGGGCTCAAGTCTACCCTCGTGAGGTCTCTTTGCTTCGACCGTGAAGGCAACCTCTGGATTGGAACGGACGGAGGCGGTTTGCATCGCTTGCGCGAGGTTCCATTCACCGTGTTAGGCATACAAGAGGGATTACGCAATGAGATTATTTTAGGGATGGCAATAAGCAAGTCGGGTGGACTATGGGTGGGCACGAATTGTGGCGGATTGCATTTCATCGAGGGGAAGGCGGTTCGGGTGTATGATGAACGTCACGGACTCACGAGCGATTGCGTGTGGTCAGTGGGTGAAGATGCGAAAGGATCGCTCTGGGTAGGGACATGGGCCGGCGCCGTCAGCAGGATGGTGAACGGCGTCTTTATCCCGAACCAAGACGGCCAAACCTATCCGGTTCCGAATGTCCTGGCCATTCTGACGGATTCGCGTGGGCATACATGGTTTGGATCGACGGGGCGCGGGTTGTATCGCTTTGATGGGAAGAACTGGACTCATTGGGATATGACGAAGGGTCTCATCAGCAACGATGTCCGAACATTGTTCGAAGACACCGACGGCAGTCTGTGGATTGGCACGGTGGGAGGACTTCAGCACTTGAGCGATGAGGTTTTGCGTTCTCCAGGACAGGAGCAAAGATTGGCAGGGAAGTATGTGCGGTCTATTCTGCGTGATCGTGATGGATATCTCTGGGTTGGAACATATGGCTCAGGGTTGTTTGCTCTCCACCGTGGTAACGTTGTGAACATTAACACGAGCGTTGGACTTTTTGACAATATTGTCTCGGTCATCTTGGAAGATGACATGGGGAATCTCTGGATGAGTTCCAATCGGGGTGTCTATCGTGTAGTCAAGAGTGAGGCACAAGAGTTTGTAGAAGGAAAGCGGTCGTCAGTCCGCTCGTTTTCGTATGGGCTGGGCGATGGCTTGAGGAGCGTTGAATGCAATGGTGGGTTTTATCCCTCAGGCCTTATACTTGCAGATGGGAGACTGGCTTTTCCGACGATCAAAGGGATTGCATTTCTGGATCCGAGGAAGGTGAATATCAACACGTTAGCGCCGCCCGTCGTCATCGAAGAGTTGCTTGTGGACAATGTTCACCAGGACATCGACAAACCACTCGAGTTCAGTCATACGGCCAACCGATTTCAGTTCCGATTCACGGCGCTGAGCTTCACTGCGCCTCACAAGTCGCGTTTTGAGTTCATGATGGAGGGACATGACAATCACTGGATCGATGGCGGAACTCGTCGCGTCGTGGAATACACCAGCTTGGGGTCGGGGAAATACCGCTTTCGCGTCCGCGCTGCGAACAACGACGGCGTCTGGAATGAAGAGGGGACGTCCCTCGCATTTATCATCCTTACACCATTTTGGAGAACGTGGTGGTTCCTGACCCTTGTCGTTGGCACCGTGGGATTTGGCATCTACGGCATCTATCACAGGCGTGTCCGTGTACTGGAACTGCGTCACGAGCAAGAACGTAAGTTCTCTCAAGACTTAATGCAATCGGAACAACGTTATCGTGCACTCTTCGAGCGGTACCGCGGGTTGGTGGAAAACATCAATGAGGTCTACTACATTGTCGATGCGGAGGGAAAGATTTCATATGCCAGCCCGACGTTTTTCACAATGAGCGGATACAGTCAAGAAGAAGTGATTGGCCAGCTGTATTCAAAGTTTATCGCCCGTGAGGATAAACGATGGGTGATTCGACAATACCAACACATCACGCAGGATGGAACGGTCGATACCTCCTGCGTGTGTCGGATCGGCCGTAAGGATGGCTCACGCCTCTGGATCGAACAGACAACCCGTGTCATACGGGATGAGCAGGGGAATGTTATTGAATACAGAAACATCGTGCGTGATATTTCGGACCGACGGAAGGCGCAAGAGCTGCAAGAAGCATTTTCTCGCCAGGTCCTCGCATCGCAAGAGAACGAGCGGAAACGTATCTCGTCGGAGTTGCACGACAGTCTTGGCCAAAATCTCCTGATTATTAAAAATCGCGCTCTGTTAGGGTTGCATGACGGCGTGGACCTCGAGCACCTGAAAGAACAGCTCCGCGAAATATCCGAGCTGACGTCGCAAACCATCGATGAGGCACGAGTAATTGCCCATGATCTCCGGCCGTACCAGCTCGACCGGCTTGGCCTTCGGAAGACCATCGCATCGATGGTCAACAAACTTGCTTCATTGTCCGATATCACCATTATTACGGACCTTGATGACTTGCGTGGCATACTTTCCAAGGAGCACGAGATTCATGTGTTCCGAATCATGCAAGAAGTGTTGAGCAATGTGGTGCGACACTCGAAGGCGACAGAAGCGAGAGTTTCGATTCACGTTCAGCCCGATAGTCTTATGATTCGCGTCGAAGACAATGGTGTTGGGATACAGGCTCGACCGCTCAAGCATGTGAAAGCCGGCGAGCAGGGCTTTGGCCTCATCGGCATCTCTGAACGCGTACGTCTCTTGCAAGGTAACTTCGACGTCGACTCTTCCCCCTCTTCCGGTACCACCATAACTATTCATATCCCTATTTTCGGTACACGATGACGCAACAGATGAGAATCGTTATAGCAGACGACCATCCGATCTTTCGACGTGGACTTGCGGAAGTTCTTGAGACCGACCCAGGCATCGTCATTCTTGGTCAAGTAAACAATGGTGTGGAAGCGCTGGAGCTGATTACACGCCAATTGCCAGACGTAGCGATCCTCGATATCGATATGCCGCACATGAACGGTCTTGAGGTCGCTGAGAAACTACGTTCACAGGAAGTACGAGTGCCCATCGTCATCCTGACGATGTATAAGGAGGAGGACATGTTTAACGAAGCGATGGACCTGGGCGTGATGGGGTATGTGTTGAAAGAGAACGCCGTCAGCGACATCCTGACCTGCGTGCATACCGTCGTCGCTGGCAAACATTTTATCAGTCCGCTCATATCGAATTTCCTTCTCAACCGGCGAGAACGCTCGAAAGCGTTAGAAGAAAAAAATCCGGGGCTGCGTTCGTTAACGCCAACGGAGCGCCGCGTGTTGTCGCTCATTGCCGAGGGGAAGACCAGTAAAGAAATTGCCGGTGCACTCTTTGTCAGCCATCGAACGATCGAGAATCACCGCGCAAACATCTGCATCAAACTTAATCTCAAAGGGAGCTATGCCTTACTCAAGTTTGCGATTGAGAACAAAGGGGCTCTTTGAACGCAAGCATTCCCTCATAGTCAACTCCCCACTGTTGACTTCCCACCGTCGTTTGTAGCGGACGAAAGGATTTTTATGACTGAGAATCGCCTACAACACCTTCACCGCCTCCGTGAACAGGCACGTCATGGAGGAGGCCAACAGCGCATAGAAGATCAACACAAGAAGGGGAAGCTTACCGCACGTGAACGGCTCGACCTTCTCCTCGACGAAGGCAGCTTTGAAGAGTTCGGCATGTTCGTCCAGCACCGCAGTACGGATTTCGGTCTCGACAAGCAGAAGTACTTAGGCGATGGCGTCATCACGGGATACGGGACGATCAAAGGCAGGCCGGCCGTCGTCTTCAGTCAGGATTTTACGGTCTTCGGCGGCTCTCTCTCCGAAGCGCATGCGGAGAAAATCTGCAAGATCATGGATACGGCCATGAAGGTGGGCATCCCGATTATCGGCTTGAATGATTCCGGCGGTGCACGCATTCAGGAGGGCGTGGTAAGTCTCGGAGGCTATGCGGATATCTTTCTGCGCAACACGCTTGCCTCGGGTGTTGTGCCGCAAATCTCAGCCATCATGGGACCATGCGCTGGCGGGGCGGTGTATTCACCGGCCATCACAGATTTCACGCTGATGGTCAAGAACACGAGCTACATGTTTGTGACGGGGCCAAGTGTGGTGAAGACCGTGACCCATGAAGATGTGACCTTCGAGGACCTCGGCGGAGCGATGACGCACGCGACAAAGAGCGGTGTGGCTCACTTTGCCTGTGAGAATGAACTTGAATGCCTTGAAACCATCAAACAGCTTCTCAGCTATCTTCCGTCAAATAATGTTGATGATCCGCCAGTCGTACGTTCGGAAGACGACCCCAACAGAGCCGATACGGAGCTCAATAGCATCATCCCTGAAAGTCCCAACAAGCCGTACGATATGAAGGAAGTCATCCGGCGGGTTGTCGACAACGGCGAGTTTCTTGAAGTGCATGAACACTACGCGCAGAATCTTGTTGTCGGCTTTGCCCGTATGGATGGCCGGTCGGTCGGGATCGTAGCCAATCAGCCCGCCGTTCTGGCGGGCGTGCTTGATAT
>JBGFRR010000085.1:0-5254 GCA_041695045.1 Bacteroidota bacterium | reverse complement strand
AGGCACTGGTGTCACTATGTTACCTCTGCCACTTGCTCAATCGGAGAACGCTTTCCAACATAGGAATCGGTTCATTCGAAAGATAGATCAAACCGCAGGTTTGATAAAATTCTACTCAGCGTATTTCTAACGTTAAATTGATTTCCTCAAAAACACTGAGAAAAAAATGTAACCACAGATTTCACAGATGAATTCAAAAAAAAATAAGTTCTGTGAAAATTGGTGTAATCTGTGGTTTTTATTTTACGCTGAGTGGTTACACAAAAAGACTGTAAAAGCTCCGTTAGTGTCGTGTGTCAGAAATACATCGAAAAAGTGGAACCGCTAATCCACGCGAATCGGCGCTAATGGGTTTCAAAAAGAACTCAATTCGCGAGGATTCGCGGTTAAATCTTTTCCATGGATTTACTCAAGTTGAGCGCTTGTTTGAAGGGGTTGAAACCCCCCGTACTTGTTGATTAAAATCGTTGACCACGTCCTGAAGGACGTGCTATTGCCCCGACCTTTCAGGTCGGGGACTAAAGAATCCCTTAAAACACCAAGGGCTTCAGCCCATGCAAAAAAGCCGTGCGCTCAACTTGAGGATTTATTTAACGAACTGCTATGAAAAAAGAGTGAATCTTTGAAAATTTGGAATATTTAAGCACTTTTTTCATCGGGCGTGGTGAAGCCCGCATTCATGACCGCTGATGTTACGCAGAACGGACTATATCACCCCTACGGGCGAGATTTTGGTAACAACATCATCAACAAAGAATTGAAGCCCCGTGAGGGGCGACATATCGACAGTTGCGTAACATCAGTAACGAATTTCCGGCACGCGACATTAGGAGCGACATTATAAAGATAGGTAAACTCGTGTACTCTACCGTGCGCTGAACAAAGGGGGATACCATGGAGCGATTACGAATCCTTCATCTCGAAGACAACATCTACGACGCCGAGCTGGTCCATACAACGTTGCTGAAGGATCGTCTCGACCCGGTGATTACGCGCGTCGACAAACGCGATGACTTCGAGCGGATACTCTCGCAAGAGCAGTTTGACCTCATCCTATGCGATTACAATCTCCCCAGCTTCGACGGACTCTCGGCCCTCTCGATCGCACGTCAGATGGCAGCGGAGACGCCGCTCATCTTTGTGTCGGGTACGATCGGCGAAGAACGCGCCATCGACTCGCTCAAGAACGGCGCAACCGATTATGTGCTTAAAGACAACCTCCAGCGGCTCCCCTCCGCTGTGCGTCGTGCCCTGCAAGAACAAGAAGAACGTGTCAAGCATCGTAAAGCGGAACTGGAGCTTCAGCTGGCTGAGACGCGCTACCGCACCATCTTCGAATCCAGCGGCACGGCGATGGCGGTGATCGAAGAGGAAGATATGATGCTCTCACTCGTCAACTCCAATTTTGCAAAGCTTTTCGGATACTCGAAAGAAGAGATTCAGAATAAGATGAAATGGACAGAATTCGCCCATCAGGATGACCTCCCGCGGATGAAAGAGTACCACGTCCTCCGACGCACGTCGTCGGGATCGGCACCGAGGGAGTACGAATTCCGCCTTCGTCACAAGAGTGGTGCACTTCGTCATGTCCACATGACGATCGAAATGGTGCCCGAGACAAAAACCAGCATCGCCTCCTTGATCGACATCACCGAGCGAAAACAGGCGGAAGAACAACTCCGCCAGCAAGCGGCATTGCTCGATATCGACCCGAATGCTATTATGGTACGCGATATGGACGACCGGATCATCTTCTGGAACAAAGGGGCTGAGAAACTGTACGAGTGGACAAAGGAGGAGATGATTGGCAAACGCTGGTCGGAAATTCAGTACAGAGATATGAAGGAAGAGTACGCCGCAGCAATGAAGACCGTCTTAGAGCGTTCGGAATGGCACGGAGAATGGACCCACAAAACGAAAAGCGGGAAAGAAATCATCGTGGATTGTTTCTGGAAGTTGGTGAAAGATGAGAAGGGTAATCCAAGTGCCATCTACCTCGTCAAAACCGATATCACGGAGAAGAAAAAAATACAGGCGCAGTATCTCCGCGTTCAGCGGATGGAAAGCATCGGTACGCTCGCCAGCGGGATTGCCCATGATTTGAACAATGCGCTCGGCCCTGTGTTCCTCGGCATACACTTCCTTCGGAATACCGTGACCGATGAGAAGGGGCAACGTACACTTCACCTCATCGAAGCGAGTACCAAGCGTGCCGCAGATATGGTCAAACAGGTGCTCCTTTTCGCTCGGGGAGGGGACGGTGGAGAGACGACGCTTCAGATCCGCCACGTCATCAACGAAATCGAGTCGATTATTCGTGATACATTTCCAAAGTCCATCGAAATCTCGACCAACATCCCGAAAGGCCTTGCCCTCGTGAAAGGGGACGCAACGCAGATTCACCAAGTGATGATGAACCTCTGCGTGAACGCCCGTGACGCAATGCCGGAAGGAGGAGCGCTCACAATTACTGCGGAGAATGTATCGTTGGACGGACAGACCGCTGCATTCCTTGAGGGTGCAACGAGCGGCGACTATGTTGTGATACGTATTCAGGATACGGGCGTGGGTATGTCCGAGGAGGTAAAGGAAAGAATTTTCGAGCCGTTCTTCACCACGAAAGCGGTCGGGAAGGGTACGGGCCTCGGCCTTTCGACCTCGCTCGGCATTATCAAGAGCCACCGTGGATTCATGAATGTGGAGAGTGAGCAAGGCAAAGGGACGCGTATCGATATCTATTTCCCAGCCGTGTCAACACCACAAACGGAGGAGGGTACTGAGAAACGCGAGGAGTTCCCGCAAGGGCACGGTGAGACTGTTCTTGTCGTCGACGACGAATCGAGTATCCGCGAGATCTCCAGGGCAACCCTCGAATCCTACGGCTATCAAGCACTCTTGGCGGCGGACGGTGTGGAGGGGGTGGCGCTCTTCGCAAAACACATGAAGGACATTGATGCGGTCGTGTGCGACATCAATATGCCGCATCTGGATGGAACGGCCATGCTGCATGCGGTGCGGAAGATGAAACCGTCGGTGGCCGTACTGGTGATGAGCGGTGTGCCGCTCGGGGCAGTTCAGGGCAAACTTGCTGAAGACGTGAAGCCGTTCTTTTTACAGAAGCCATTCAGTGTGGAAGTGTTTCTTACCACACTCGACAAAGCATTGAAGTCGGCACTAAAGACGTGGACGAGAACCCCACTCATGGAGGAATAGGCTTACAAACTGAATCGAAAAGCGTAGCTTTATTTTGCTCATACCTACTTTTCGTCCACGTCTCTAACAGGCTGATGAAAAGTAACTGCCAATGAAAAGATGAACCACACCTGCCTGCCGCAGGCAGGGATTCACAGATTATTTTTCTCGTTCCGACGCAGAGCGTCGGCAAGTCTGTTCCCACGCCCCGCCAAAGAGCGACGGGGTAAACAGAGCGTGGGAACAAGCAAAAATCTGTGTACAAAACTCTCATCCTCGGGAGTGCAACTCCCTCGGAACATACAACTGAGGAAGGTTTTCATTCACCCCTTAGTTGTGAGGGAGCCTGCCTGCCCTGTCTGCCGACAGGCAGGCGGCAGGCAGGTTTCACTCCCGAACCAACCACCATTCACCATGCTCCATCCCTCACCGCTGCATATTCTCCATGAACGGCTTCCACTTTTCTTCCGGCGACGGAGGCGTCAGCAAGCTCACGGCAAACAAACAGAGCAGCGATGCGGCTGCAGCGGGAAGGATAATGTAATCCGTCTCCATAATCGGCTCCGGAAGGAACATATTCAGCAGCGTGATTACCAGAGTCACACCCATCCCCGCGACGATCGATGAAACGCCTCCGGCAACGGTGACGCGCTTCCACAGGAACGCTGCAAGCAGCGCCGGCGTAATCCCGGCGCCCACCATCGTGTAGGCGGTGAACGCCATATCGAGGATGCTCTTAAAAAAGTTTGCCAACACAAATGCCGTGATGCCGAGGAGAACAATCCATACCCGCTGGAATCGGACGATGGCTTCCTGCGACACATCGGGATTGATGAAGCGCTGGTAGATATCCCGCGCGATGTTCGTGGAGGGAATCATCAGGAAGGTGTTCGCTGTGGAGAGGATGATGGCAACCGCCGCGCAGATCAAGAACACGCCTGCGATCAGCGAGAGGTCGTGTCGAGCGAGAAACAGGATGATGGTCTCCGTAGCGGCTTTGTTTAACGAGCCGTCTGCGGCGGCAAAGGGCGCGAGGGTCAGATACTTCGCACTGCCGACGATGGCCAGTGTCGCCAGCGCCGTCTCAATCACAATCACACCCACGACCATACCGATCACCGCCTTGCGAGCGGCATTTTCATTCTTCGCTGCAAAGAACTTCTGATACATGCTACTCTCGCCTAAGAGAAGGAAGAAGGTTGGAAAGAACACCCCCATCGCCCACACGGCACTATGCTGGCCGAACATCATGAAGCGATCCGGAGGAAGCGCAGCGACCTGGTCCCATCCTCCCACAGCGGCGATTGCAAGTGGAATCGCTAACAGCACGCCGAATGTCATGACAATGCCGTTGAAGAGATCGACCGAGACGATCGACACCATTCCTGCGACAACCGTGAAAGTGATGACCACAAGACACGTGATGGCCGCGCCGTAGACGGGGTCGATGCCCGTCAGGATGTTCAGGAGCCGTCCGCCGCCGCGGAACTGATAGCCTGCGATCGTGAGGTAGGCAATGATCACGGCCGAGGTTCCAAAGAGCCGGGCGAGGGCGTTGTAGCGCTTCTCCAGGATATCGGAGACGGTGTATTGTGAAATTCTTCTGACTCGATGAGCAAGGAAGTAAACGATAGCAATTCCCACCCATGCTCCGGCGCTCATCCATAACGCGGAGAACCCCGTGCGGAACGCCAGCCCCGCGCCGCCGAACAAACTCCCCGAACCGATCCACGTACACACCAACGTCCCCACGAGCAGCCAGGTTGGAGTCTTCCGGCCCGCGACCATGAAGTCGTCCTGCGTCTTCACCGTCCTGCTCTTGTAGAGACCGATGCCGATCAATCCGGCTACGTACACGACAATGGCAATCAGATAGGTGTCCATGAGCGCTCCCTTGATGAAGTGAACGAGTCAGTTCGTTTGAAGGTCAAGAGGTCGGTGAAGTCGGCTGAACAATGGCGCCCGAGTGCCATTTCAACGCACATGTCGTCCCTCTCGTAGGGGGACCTGCCTGCCGCCTGCCTGTCGGCAGACAGGGCAGGCAGGCGCGGAGTTGTCCACG
>JBGFRR010000073.1:0-29307 GCA_041695045.1 Bacteroidota bacterium | reverse complement strand
TTGAGCTTCTGAGGCAGCAACGGAAAACCAATAACAGTCGTAGAGACGTGGCTCCTCTCTCAAAAAAATCGTCCCGATGATTTTTTTTGTTGTCATAACCACTTTTTCAACAGCCTGCTAAAAGAGCTCGTCCTACTGGTATCTGTTTTTTCTGCTGTTGATATGCAAGAATCATCTCGCGCAGTGCATCCTCCAGCATCTCTCTGCATTCTTCCAATGTCTTTCCTTCGGTCACCACTTCCGGCCAATCAATGAGCTGACCCATGTAGCCGCTCTTCGTTTTGGTATATCTCGCCGTGTAGGTGTTCAATATACACATCACCCTCCTTACTCAAACGCTGGAATTCCCGTTATATCTTCTCCAATAATCAACGTGTGCATCTCGTGTGTCCCCTCATAGGTCTTCACCGATTCGAGGTTTGCGGAGTGGCGCATCACCGGATACTCATCGAGGATGCCGTTGGCACCGAGAATCTCCCGAGCCATCCGTGCGATTTCGAGAGCGTGGTAGACGTTGTTACGCTTGGCAAGGGAGATCTGCGTGAACTTCGCTTTTCCTTGATCCTTCAAGCGTCCAAGCTGTAAACAGAGCAACTGCGCCTTGGTGATCTCGTTGAGCATATGCACAAGCTTATCCTGAATCAACTGGAACGAGGCGATCGGCTTGCCGAATTGAATACGCGACGTGGCATAGTTGAGCGCGGTGTCGTAGCATGCCATCGCCGAGCCAACGGCTCCCCAGGCAATTCCATACCGCGCTTGCGAGAGGCACATCAGCGACGATTTGAGGCCGCCGGATTTTGGCAAGATATTGGTTTCAGGAATATGGCAATCCTGGAATACCAACTCAGACGTGACCGATGCGCGCAGCGAGTGCTTGCCGGTCATTTCGGGAGCGGTAAAGCCCTTCGTTCCCTTCTCGACCAAGAAGCCTTTGATCTCCCCCTCAAGTTTTGCCCAGACGACCGCGACATCGGCAATGGTGCCGTTGGTGATCCACATTTTGGCGCCGTTGAGCACGTAGCCGTCGTCGACCCTTTCAGCCCGCGTAATCATGCCGCCGGGATTAGAGCCGTAGTCCGGCTCGGTCAACCCAAAGCACCCGATCTTCTTTCCTGATGCGAGCAGCGGTAGCCAGTGTTCCTTTTGCTTTTCCGATCCGAACGTATAGATGGGATACATCACCAGCCCGCTCTGGACGGAGGCAAAGCTTCGCACGCCGCTATCGCCGCGCTCGAGTTCCTGCATCATCAACCCGTAGGCAACGTTGTTCAGCTCCGCGCAGCCGTACTTGGCAGGCAACGTTGCACCGAACAGTCCTAACTCGGCCATCTTCGGCACGAGGTCCGTAGGAAATGTACCTGCGCGGTAATGCTTCTCGATCACCGGCAGAACGTTTTCATCGACGAACTCGCGGACGGTATTGCGAACGAGAATCTCGTCCTCCGAAAGCGATGCACCGAGGTTGTAATAGTCAACACCATGAAACTTTGGCATGGATGATTCCTGCGGAGGGATAAGAAGTGTCTACAAAACAGGATAACAGCGGGATCCTGAATTGAGGGTGCGAAAAGTTACCGAATAAAGCCGCGAAAGTCAAGGAATGCGAGGTGGGGAGTGGGGCGGGGAAAAATTACTGAGCCGGCTCATGTCTTCCCACAAGACAATAACAGAACCGGCTCAATGAAGAAGGAGATATGTTGCAACTTATTAGACGGAAAGAAGAGGAAAAGGTTGCAGTGGGAGAGAAAAAAATGGGAGATTTTTTGGGACAGATACACAGTTGTTCGGGAGTGAAACTCCCTCACAACCCAACTCCCTCACAACCCAACTCCCTCACAACTCAGCTCTCTTATGTTCTCCTTATGGCTTGTTGAAGATAGAATCCAGCCGCTTCCGGGTCATTTGCTTTAAGCAGGTATTGTACTCTGCCATAGTCTTTCTCTGCGACACGCAACCAATCGTTGGGATACAGCGACTGTTTAGCTGGCATAGAGTACGTGCCCTTTTTCTAGGATTTCAGCAAGGAATTGATCTCCACGTGCAAGGCGTTCCGAAACCTCTTCCGGGATCAAGATGAGTGCCTCAAGCGGAACCATTCTTGTTGGATCGGAGAGGATTCGTCGAACAGCAGACCATCGGTCGATAAAGCGATCATCAGTTTGCTTAATGAGCAGATCATTCTTCCGGCGAACCTACTCCCCCGTGCTATTCCCAACCTTAATCCTGTACCGTTTGATTTTCAGATACAGCGTCTTCGGCGTGATGCCAAGCATTTCTGCCGATTTCACACGGCTCCAGTTGTTGTGACGCAACACGCGCTCGATATGAATCTTCTCTAACTCTTCCAGCGACATCAAGGCCGTCCCCTGCCCATCATGCCCTTTTGCCGTGGCTCCCGTCCCGTGCTGGATGGAGCTTGTGAGCGCCGTGTTGATCCAGAGGTCCGCAGGCTGGATTTCTTCTCCCTGACTCAAAATCATGGCCCCTTCAACGACATGCTCGAGCTCGCGGATGTTGCCTGGCCAATCGTAGTGCTGCAAGAGGTGGATGGCCTCCGCGCCCATGCGTTTCGTCGGCGACTTTGCCTTCCGCCGCAGGAAGTGCTCGACGAGGAGCAAGATGTCCTCTTTGCGTTCACGCAACAGCGGCAAGCGGATACTGACGACGTTCAGTCGATACAAGAGATCCTCTCGAAACCTCCCCGCTTTCGCTTCGTCTTGCAGGTTCTTGTTCGTTGCGGAGATGACGCGCACGTCCACTTTCATGGGACGCGTGCCGCCCACGCGACGGAATTCTCCTGTCTCTAAAAACCGCAGCAACTTCGGCTGGATGACGGAACTAATGTCTCCCACTTCATCCAGAAACAATGTGCCGCGATGAGCAACCTCGACGAGTCCCTGTTTTGTCGCGACGGCGCTCGTGAACGAGCCTTTCTCATGACCGAACAACTCGCTTTCTAACAACTGGTCGGGGATCGATGCGCAGTTCACGGCAACGAACGGATGCTCGCTCCTCGCGCTGTGCTGATGAAGAAAATGCGCCATCAGCTCCTTGCCGGTGCCGCTCGCTCCGTAGATGAGCACGAACGCATCGCTGGCCGCGATCTTCTTCGCCTGGCTCAACGTTTCGCGGAAGAGACTGCTTTCGCCCACCATCTCGCCCGGCCCCGCGATGCGCATGAGTTCCTTCTTCATCATCTCCTTCTCGATCACGAGCTTACGCCGTTCCAGCGCGCGCTGCACCGTGGCAAACAACTGGTCGCGGTCATACGGCTTACTGACGAAATCGTACGCACCCAACTTGACCGTCTCGATCGCCGTCTTCACATCGACAACGTTTGTGAGCATGATGATTTGCGTGGTGGGAGAATGCTCGGCGATGAACTTCAGGACTTCGATGCCGCTGACCCGCGGCATTTTGATGTCGAGAAGAACGACATCATAGAGCTTGGACTGGATGAGGTTAATGGCTTCGGAACCGTTGAGGGCAATGTCGACGTCGTAGGAAGGAACGTCTTCGAATTCCGTTTTCAGCAAGAAGGTAATCGACTCCTCATCATCCACGATGAGAATCAGATGTTTCTTGGTCATCGGGTGATTCCTTGCGGGGTCGGCGCGGAGCGGCGTCAGACCCCGCTCAAGACGCGTTCAACCGTGGTGAGGAGGTCAACGAGGTCGTAGGGCTTGCTGACGAAGTCTTCCGCGCCGAGCTTCTTGGATTCGATTGCGTTCTTGAGGTCCGCAAAACCCGTCAGCATGATGACTTTTGTCGCGGGCTTGTTTTGCTTCACGTGCTTCAATACTTCGAAGCCGTCCACATTCGGCATTTTAATGTCGAGAAGAATCAGGTCGAAATCTCTTGAGTTGAGGATCGTGATAGCCTCCTCCCCATCGGCAGCCATGGCAACGTTATAGCCCTCCCCCTCCAACTCCGAGCTCAACACGGTGCGGAGTGCTTCTTCGTCGTCGACAACCAGAATGCGGTTTTTCACTGACATGGTCATCCTCCTGAAGGCGTGCGGCGAATAGGGAGTTACCTTTCGGCGATGCGTGAGTATAGAGAAATTCAAAACGAAATGCAACTACGCACGGATGCCTTCATATTCGCAGCGGTCGATGAATCATGAGACCTCCGTTGCAACTCTCACCTTCTTCCGTTACCTTGAATCAGCATTGTTCCCAAGCATGAGTACGCCATCCGACAAACCGACCACCGTCCTCCTTGTGGATAACGACATCGCTTTTGCGTCGCTCATCCAGCAGCAGCTCCAAAAATTTCAGGAGCACTCATTTCATTTTGTGTGGAAAGAAACAGCCGAAGATGCACTAGAGGAAGTGAAGCAAAACCCCTCCATCGACATTATCCTCACCGCCTACCAACTTCCCAACTCCAACGGCCTCGAGTTCTGTCTGCAGATGAACGAGCTGCACTCACACATCCCCATCATTTTCGTCACCAAGACGAAAGACATCAAGCTCGCCGTCAACGCGATGAAGTTGGGCGTGGAAGATTTCCTTCTGAAGGAAGAATGGACGGAATCGCTGCTGCCGCGTACCATCATCGGCGTGCTCGACCGTGTGCAACGACGGCGGCAAACCGAAGCGGTTGAAAAACGGATGCTGATTGCCGAGAAACGGTCTGAGGCCATCCGTCAGCTTGTCGTCACGGTGTGTCATGAGTTCAACAACCCGCTCGCCGCCATCAAAATTAGTACTGACCTGCTTCAGCGAATGCTCGCCGACGAAGCCGACAGGCAACAGCTTAAAGCGTTCGATGAATGCTCCACCCGCATCGAAAAGGAAATCCGGCGCCTGCGGGATATCAACTTTGAAAAATTAGACTTCCAAAACCTCAAGACGGATTAAACGCGGGGAGAAAAACAACTGCTTGCATGTCGTCCGTTTTTTCACTACTATAGAACCGCACTACACTGCAGTCCGTCTGAAGTCAATTGTACAATGTCGAAAGCACAGAAGCCAAAGCAACGAGTTTTTCCCCAGTCTAGTCACAAGAGTTCCTAAAGTGTCCCGCCCGAAAGGCGGGACACTTTTTTTATCCCTGTCGCTTGCATGACCGTTCAAGAATTTTCTGAATTCATCGAAGCGCTCGCCCCTCGGTGGACGGCGTGGAAACGAGACAACGTTGGGCTGCAACTCGGAGACCCACGCAAAAAGGTTTCCAATGTTCTTCTTGCGTTGGAGGTAACACCAGAGGTGGTGCAGGAGGCCGTACGGAGGAAGGCAGACCTCATCGTTGCTCATCATCCGATCCTGTTCCAGCCGCTGAAGAGCATTACGACCGGCGATGAAACAGGGCGAATTCTTCTTGCCCTCGCGGAACGAGGCATCGCACTCTACGCGGCGCACACCAATCTCGATGCGGCTCGGGGCGGTGTGAGCTTTGCATTGGCTGACCAGTTAGGTCTGAAGAACACGCGGTTTCTTGCTCCCCTCAACGATACGCTCGTCAAGATTGCTGTCTTCGTCCCGGAATCGCACGTAGATGCAGTGATGACTGCGATGGCCGATGCGGGAGGAGGAGAAATTGGTGAGTACTCATCCTGCTCATTTCGTGTACAGGGGCGGGGCACGTTCCGTGGTTCGGAAGCGAGCGACCCGTACATCGGAAAGCCGGGCGTGTTGGAAACGGTGGATGAGCTGCGACTCGAGATGGTAGCTCCCCGCGCGGCGCTCCAGCGGATCGTTGCCGCAATGAAGAACGCTCACCCGTACGAGGAGGTAGCGTACGACGCCTACACACTCGAGAACGAAAACCCAAACTTCGGCATGGGCGCCGTGGGGCATCTGCCGAAACCGCAAACGCTGAAGGCATTCCTTACGGCCGTGAAGAAAAACCTGCGCGCCGAGGGAGTACGCTACGCCGGCGATCTCAGCGCGTCGATCCGCCGCGTTGCCGTGTGCGGCGGGAGTGGTTCCGACTTGCTTGCCACGGCCGTTGCTGCCGGCGCGGACGCGTTCGTGACGGCCGACATACGCTATCATACATTCCACGATGCTGTCGGCTGCATTGCACTCATCGACGCGGGACACTGGGAAACCGAACACGTTGTATTGGAACCGCTCGCCAAACGTCTGCAGGCCGCGGCTCGTCGACGCAAGAGCAATATTTTGATCACTACCACACGACGATCGACAAACCCAATCCATTACTTTTAGAAGGAGTACGAGTTGGAAAATCGTTTGCGCCTGTTGTATGCTTTACAGCAAATTGACCTGAACCTCGACGAGGTGCAAGAAATGAAGGGGGACCTCCCCCGCATCGTAGCTGAGTTGACTACGCGGCTGAAAGAAAAAGAGTCGCTCAAAACGGAAACTGAGAATCTGGTGAAACAATCTCTCGTCTCACGCGACCAAACCGACCTCGAAATCGTCTCGCTCAAAGAAAACATTGAGAAATACAGAGCCCAGCAATACGAGGTCAAAACCAACAAGCAGTACGATGCCCTTGCACGCGAAGTCGATCATGCCCAGGAGCGGATTGTCCAACTGGAAAAGGAATTAGAGATCCTGGAGGGAACAGCCGGGGTAGGAAGAGCGGACGCAGAGCGCTTTGCAGTGGAGGTCGAAGCCTTGCGTGCGGAGCTTGTAGAGAAACAGCAGGAACTGGAGCAAGTCAACAAGGAGCATGAGGAAGAGGAATTGCAACTGAAGCACGAGCGAGAGAAAATTGTCGTGCGGCTGTCGAAGACAGACCTTCGCCTGTACGAGCGGGTACGCAAAGCCAAGGGGGGCAAAGCTGTCGTAGCGGTACGACGCAACGCCTGCGGGGGCTGTTTCAACCGTGTGCCGCCACAGCGAGTCCTGGAACTCCGGAAAAACGATGCCATTACGACCTGCGAGCATTGCAGCAGAATCTTGGTCTCGGACGAAATCGTCGAGACCTACAACCTCGCTCTCCAGCAATGACCATCCATGCGTTTACCGATGGAGCCTCACGCGGAAACCCGGGCGAGAGCGGCATCGGCGTGGTCTTGAACGACGAGCAGGGGAACACTCTGCATGAAATCTGCGGTTATATCGGTAGGGCAACGAACAACGCTGCGGAATATACAGCCCTCATACAGTGTCTCGAGCGTGCAACGAAGATGAACTGCACGAAGCTCGTCGTCCATTCCGACAGTGAATTAATGGTGCGACAGCTCAAGGGCAGCTACAAGGTGAAAGAACCGACTTTGAAGCGATATTACCAGCGTGTGCAGGAACTACTGCGAACGGCGCCCTTCACCTTCTCTATTGTTCATGTGACTCGCAACAAGAATCGCAAAGCCGACGCCCTGGCAAACAAGGCCATCGAAACACGCATTCGTCTCGACAAAAGAAGAGTGGCCGCAAACGAGGATGCGATCTGACGATCGCAGAGGTAATTCGTGATCGATCGTTTCGTATCGGAAAACAGTATCTATTCGGCAGGCGACAGACAGGGATTTCACAAATGAATTCTAAGAAATTAAATCTGTGAAAATCAGTGTAATCTGTGGTTTTTATTTTCCACTGAGTTGTTACATTAAGAGAAGGATTCACTGGAGTTCGGTCAGGCAGTCGTCCCGGTGAGCCATCGGCTCATCGGGGAGGAAAGTCCGAACACCGCAGAGCAGGATGCCTCACAAGGTTTTCTCGACCCGTCGGGAAAGCGTAAGTGAGGGTCTGGCGGGCCACATCCCGCCGGAACGGACAGTGTCACAGAAAACAAACCGTCCCGTCTCAACTCGTTGAGACGGGACAAGGGTGAAACGGTGGTGTAAGAGACCACCGCCCCAACTCGTAAGAGTCGGGGGCACGATAAACCCCATCCGGTGCAAGACCATGTAGGTCCCGTTTTCCCGTTTCGACTCGTCGAGACGGGAACGAGAGTTGCTCGCTCAAGTCCGCTTTCGGCGGAGACGGGATGGGTAGGTCGCTGAGAGAAATGACTGCCTCTTCCTGTCCCGCCTTTGTCGGGACGGGAATAGACAGAATTCGGCTTATCGACCGAACTCCATCGAATATTCCTTTGTCACTCACCACACAACGCTCTGCTGGGGAGGTCGGTTGTTCAAACCCGTCCGCAAGTACCGCTGGGTCTTTCCTGAGCAACGCGATGATGCTGCTGCACGCGCTGATGGCGGCGGGATGATCAAAGCGCTCGCCGACGAACTCACCATCTCCCCCATCCTCGCCGAGCTGCTCATCAACCGCGGCATCGATACGTTCGAACAAGCGCGGCAGTTCTTCCGTCCTTCGCTCGACCATCTCCACGACCCCTTCATGATGAACGGCATGGAGACCGCCGTCAACCGCACGCTCTCGGCACTCCGGAACAACGAACAGATTCTCGTTTACGGGGACTACGATGTGGACGGCACCAACGGCACGGCGCTCCTCTTTTCTTTTCTCTCCAACATCGGCGCCAATGTTTCGTATTACATACCCGACCGCATCAAAGAAGGCTACGGCGTCTCGTCTGCGGCAATCGAACACGCACATCAACAGGGCGTTTCCCTCATCATCAGCGTCGATTGCGGTATTACGGCTGTGCAACAGGTTGAGTATGCGCGCTCGCTCGACATCGACTTCATCATCTGCGACCACCATGAAGCGGGCGGATCGCTTCCGCAGGCGGTTGCCGTGCTCGACCCCATCAAGCCCGGCTGCTCATATCCCTTCAAACATCTCTCGGGATGCGGTGTGGCGTTCAAGCTCGTTCAGGCGCTCACGACACAGGACGAAGTGCAGCATGCACTCAAAGGCGACCCCGATGTTGTGTTAGCCTCGTATCTCGACCTCGTTACCCTTGCAACCACAGCGGATATCGTCGAGCTGACGGGCGAGAATCGTACGCTCGTCAAACTCGGTCTCGATCTGATGAACTCCACACCGCGGCCCGGCATTCGCGCGTTGATTGAAACCGCTGGTCTCACAACCGGCCGGCTTTCAACAGGACAGATTGTGTTCGTGATTGCTCCGCGCATTAACGCCGTGGGACGCATGGGGAGCGCGCTGCGGGCAGTGGAACTCCTCACCTGTCCATCGTTTGAGGAAGCGATGTCCCTCGCACACGTGTTCGAGGAAGACAACCGCACGCGCCGCAAACTCGACGAGGATGCATTCCTCGAAGCACAAGAAATTGTTGAGAAGTATCTCGACCTCGACACCGACAGCGCCATCGTGCTTCATCAAGAAAGCTGGCACCCCGGCATTATCGGCATCGTCGCCTCGCGGTTGGTGGACCGCTACTATCGTCCCACCATTATGCTGACGACGGTGGAAGGGGTAGCCAAAGGCTCGGCGCGCAGCGTGGCAGGCTTCGACATCTACCAGGCGCTCAAGCGATGCGAGGACAAACTGCTGCAGTTCGGTGGACACAAGTACGCGGCGGGGCTTTCGGTGGAGGTTGAACGGATCAATGAATTCAAAGAAGCGTTCAACGAGATCGCCAAAGATCTGCTGACGGAAGAGCTGCTCACGCCACGCATCAACATCGAAGCAGTGATCGACCTTGCAGAGTTCACGCCGAAGTTTCTTCGTGTGCTCAATCAATTTGCTCCCTACGGTCCCGGCAACATGCGTCCGGTCTTTGCAGCGCTGGGCGTGGAGCTCTACGGCCAACCGCGCATCGTCGGGCAGTCCGCCAAAGGCGGACATCTCCGCTTCAAGGTGCGGAAAAACGGGCGCGTCTTCGACGCGATCGGCTTCAACCTCGGCGACCTCATCGCCCGATTGAATGAGGGACGGAAGGAGGTGGACATCGCTTTCTCCGTCGACGAAGGAGAGTATGCGGGAGAAACGATCCCGCAGCTGAAGGTGAAGGATGTGAAGTAGTGAGTGGTGGATTGGTGAGTGGTGAGTTGGTGAGTATCAACTGAATTGGGTGAGATTTATTGACTCGTTCCCACGCTCCGCGTGGGAACGATACTCGACATCTGATTACTGACTTCTGATTTCTGACTTCTGCTTCCCATGATCATTCTCGGCGTTGACCCCGGCACGTTGATTACCGGCTACGGAGTGATTGAGCGCCGCTACGGGAAGTACCGTGTGTTGGAGTACGACGTCGTGAAGAACCGCAGCGACCGCTCCATGCCGCTCCGACTCAAAGCCATCTATGACAGGCTCTGTGAGGTGATCGACAAGCACCACCCGGATGAGTTCGCCATCGAAACGGCGTTCTACGGCAGGAATGCGCAGTCGGCACTGAAGATTGGCCATGCACGCGGAGTCTCGATCCTCGCGGCGGTAAACCATGAGCTTCCCACCACCGAGTATTCGCCGCGCGAGGTCAAGCGCGCTGTAGTCGGGAACGGCGCAGCATCGAAAGAACAGGTGCAGTACATGGTGAAATCGATCCTGCGACTACGGCGGACACACAAGTTCTACGATGCCACCGACGCATTGGCGGTCGCACTCTGTCATCTCCAACGGCACAGCGGACGGGTTGCAAAGACCAAGCCAGGCGGACAGAAAGCCATATCCTCATGGGAGCAATTTGTTCGCGACACTCCCCAACGAATCGTACGACGATGATCGCAACGCTGACAGGAATCCTCAAAGCAAAAACACCAACCGAGGTGCTTATCGACGTCAACGGCGTCGGCTATGCCGTGAGCGTTCCCATCTCGACGTTCGAGAAGTTAGGGAATGTGGAAGAGCGGGTCGTGCTCTATACGTATCTCGTCGTCAGAGAAGATGCGATGCAGCTGTTCGGTTTCGCAACGATGGAAGAGCGCGAGCTGTTCAAACTACTCATCTCGATCAACGGCATTGGCCCACGAACGGCGCAGGGGATTCTTTCGGGCGTCACCGTCACCAACCTCATCCACTACATCGCCCACGAAAACATCGCCGCCCTCACTTCCCTTCCCAACGTCGGCCGTAAGACTGCCGAGCGTCTCATCGTTGAGCTGCGGGACAAGGTCGCGAAGCTCCCTTCCGTCGCGGCCTCGCCTCTGCCATCAGCGCAGCAAGAGGAGGTGCGCAATCAAGCTCTCCTTGCTCTCAACTCGCTCGGCTTCAGTCGAGCCACAGCGGAGAAAGCCCTCCGTGGCGTATTGAACGAAACAAAGGGGCAATCACTTTCCCTCGAAGAGCTCATCCGCCGCGCGCTACGACAAATGAGCAGCGCGTAGAGGAAAGCGGTCTCAAAAATCCACGTTCGGCTGTGAGGGAGTTAAACCAAAAAGTTGTGAGGGAGTTAAACTCCCGAACTCCCCAGCAAAAATAGAGCCCTTCCCGATTGAATCTCTCTCCTCTTCTTCCTACTTTAGTGCCGTATGCGCAAATCCGACCTCACCGCACCGGAGAAATTCGAAAACGAGATTGAGCTTGACCAAACTCTCCGCCCCTCTTCGTTCCACGATTTCGTCGGGCAGGAAAAAATTGTCGACAACCTGCACGTCTTCATCGCCGCAGCAAAACAACGCGGGGAATCGCTCGACCACGTCCTCCTCACCGGTCCTCCCGGCTTAGGAAAAACGACGCTTGCCCACATCATCGCCACTGAAATGAGCACAGGGATCAAAATGACCTCCGGACCTGCGTTGGAAAAACCGGGTGATCTGGCGGGGATTTTGACGTCGATGGAGTTCGGCGAGGTGCTCTTCATCGACGAAATCCACCGCGTGCAGGCAAAGTTGGAGGAGTATCTGTACTCGGCAATGGAGGATTTCCGCGTCGACATCGTCATCGACAGCGGGCCGGGCGCGCGGACGATTCAGCTTGGACTCAAGCCTTTCACACTGGTTGGGGCGACGACAAGAGCGGGATTGCTCAGCTCGCCGCTGCGATCGCGTTTCGGCATCACCAACCGACTCGACTATTACTCAAGCGACCAGCTCCAGAAGATCATCCGTCGTTCCGCACAGATTCTCAACATCAACATCGAGAAGCCGGCAGTGGCAGAACTCGCCAAGCGGTCGCGCGGCACGCCTCGCATTGCCAACCGCCTGCTTAAACGCTGCCGTGATTTCGCCCAGGCCGACGCCCGATTAGAACAGCACCGCGGCGTCATTACACAGGAGGTAGCCGACTTTGCATTGAAGGCGCTGGAAGTCGACAGCCACGGACTCGATGAGATGGACAAGCGGATTCTGCGGACGATCATCGAGAAGTACAACGGCGGTCCGGTGGGATTGAATACGCTTGCGGTAGCTGTGGGAGAAGAAGCCGGAACGATTGAGGAAGTGTACGAGCCGTACTTGATTCAGGAAGGATTCCTTCAGCGAACGCCGCGGGGACGTGAAGCAACCGCGCTCGCCTACAAACACTTCGACATCCAGAAAAAGTCCGGCGCGCAAGAGCGATTGCTGTGAGGCACGGGTGGTTACTTTTGGTTGTGAGGGAGTTACACTCCCGAACCCGCCTGCTCAGGAGTGCAACCTGCCTGCAGGCAGGCTCCTTCGCAACACGGAGAACAACACAGCGATAGACACGCGTCTCACTTCCGAAACTTCCTCAAATACTTCAACACTGAACTCATATCCTTCGGCAGCGGCGAGCTCAATGTTATCTGTTCACTCGTTGTCGGGTGATCGATGCTCAGGCTCACCGCGTGAAGCGCCGTCCTGTTCAACAACGGCTTTTCTTCACTATCACTCCTGTATCCGGGCTTAATGGTCGATAAATAAAAGCCCTTCCCATCACCATACAGTGGGTCGCCCATGATCGGCGTTCCCAGTGCTTGCAAATGCACGCGGATCTGGTGCTGCCTGCCGGTCTGTGGCTTGAGCTCAACCAACGCGTAGCCTTTGAACTGCTCCACCACTCGATAGTCCATCACCGATTCTTTTCCCCGCTTCCTATCCACTCTCATCACTCCTCGCTCTGTTTCCAAAAGCGGCAAGAAGAGGAGGTCGCAGCCGAGCGAGCGCAGTCGCCAGTCGAGTTTACGTTTCATGTGTGCGCGTTGACAGTGGAAGGAATTTAGCTTACATTTGCTTCAAAGAAAACGAGGAATTCATGCCGGATAAAGACCTTCAATCCATTCAGGAAGCGCGCGACCTCGTCGAGCGCGCCAAGGAAGCACAGCTCGCCTTCCGCAAAGCTTCTCAGGAACAGGTCGATAAAGTCGTAAAGACGATGGTGGATGCGGGATTTGCAGCGGCGGAAAAATTAGGCAGAATGGCGCACGAGGAGACCGGTTTCGGCAAACCGGAGGACAAGAAACAGAAGAACGAGTTTGCCACGAAGCGCGTCTGGGAATCGATTAAGGACCTGAAGACTGTCGGCGTCGTAAACGATGACAAGGAGAAGAAGATCATCGAGATTGCCGAACCGATGGGCGTCGTCGCAGCATTGATCCCTTCCACCAACCCAACCTCGACGGTGATGTTCAAGGTCATCATCTCGGTGAAAGGTCGCAACGGATTCGTTGCGAGTCCTCACCCAAGAGCGGTACAGTGCACGCTCGAAGCCACCCGGATTATTGCGCAGGCTGCCGAAGCCGCCGGCGCACCTCCGGGGCTCATCGCCTGTATGTCGATTCCGACCGCTGAAGGCACCAACGAGCTGATGAAGCACAAGAAAACGACGGTGATTCTGGCGACCGGCTCAAACCCGATGGTGCGAGCAGCCTACAGCGCCGGAAAACCGGCGTATGGAGTAGGCTCGGGCAACGTTCCGGCGTTTATCGAGCGCACCGCCAATGTAAAGAAAGCTGTCGCGGATATCGTTTCTGGCAAGATGTTCGACTGGGGTGTACTCTGCTCAACCGAATCCGGAGTGATCGTGGATGAGCCGATCAAGCGACTTGCCATCGAGGAGTTCAAGAAACGGGGAGCGTATTTCTGCTCACCGGAAGAGACCGCCCGTCTGAGCGCAACCATGTTCGACCCGCGCGGCGCAATCAACCCAGATATCGTCGGCAAGCCGCCGCGCTTCATCGCCCAAAAAGCCGGGTTCGATGTACCGAGCGAAACGACGTGTCTCATTGCCGAACTCCCCGCCGTGGGTCGCGAGTACCCACTCTCCCGCGAAAAACTCTCGCCTGTGCTCTCAATGTTCACCGTCAACGGCTATCGTGAGGGCTGCGAGCGATGCATTGAGATGCTCGAGTTCGGCGGCATCGGTCACACGATGGTCATTCACTGCACGGATCCCGAAATCGTGTTGAAGTTCGGTCTGGAGAAGCCCGCCTTCCGCGTTCTCGTCAACACCCAGGCGGCTCTCGGTGCCGTCGGGTACACGAACGAGCTTCTTCCTTCGATGACGCTTGGACCGGGCACATTCGGCGGCTCGATCATTTCCGAGAATGTTTCCGCCAAGCATCTCATCAACATCAAACGGCTCGCGTTCGAGACGAGGCCGATCAATCTGCCCGAGAAATTCGCCAGCACTCCCGCCGATATGGTCAAGAAAACCGAGAGCCCAAAGCCGGCTCCACACCGCATTGCACCATCCGAAGTGCCGCATTCGTGGATGCGCGAGATTGAGGAACGGATACGGTTGAAGGCGGGGAATGTGGTCGGAAAAACGCAGGACAGAGGTCAGAGGTCAGAGGTCAGATGTCAGAGGTCAGATGTCAGCACTTCTTCAGAAATGCGTCGCACGGGAAAGGACGACCACGACGGCCAAGACGGCAAGAAAACTTCAGAACCCGCAAAAGGAGTTGTGTACGGTTCGGGACTTACTGAAGCTGACGTTGAGAGGATGATGAAGCAGTTTCAGAAGTAGTGTCCCGCTAGACAGCGGCGGGATGTCCCGCTTCCCAGGATTCCGCTTACCGAGCGGGATTCAGAAAGCGGAACAGAAAGCACAGAGTGTTTGAGTAGAAAGTAGATGAGTAGTAAGCAGAAAGAATCAGAGATGTTTCCAGAAAGCAGACAGCAGAAGGCAGATGACAGCTTCATGAGTGTTGAGAACGATCTTTGTTGATATTTAGCCTTGCAAGTACAGTCATTCCGCAATCCGCATCCCAAAATCCGCAATTGAAACCACTTCCGCGTTCGTTTTACCAGCGTTCCGCAGTTCAAGTCGCAAAAGACCTCCTCGGCAATTATTTCGTTCGGAAGCTCGGCAAGAAAACTCTGATTGGCAAGATTGTCGAGACGGAAGCGTACTGCGAAGGCGACCCTGCTTCGCACTCCTACCGCGGCAAGACAAAACGCAATGAGGTGATGTTCTGGGAAGGCGGACATCTCTACGTCTACTTCACGTACGGGATGCACTTTTGTGCCAATGTGGTGACGGGAGCGAAAGGAACAGGCGAGGCGGTGTTGATTCGAGCCGTGGAGCCGATTGAGGGAATTGAGGTGATGAGAAAGAATAGGTTCACAGTTCGGAGTGCACAGTTTAGAGTTATTTCAGACCTGACGAACGGTCCGTCAAAATTCTGCCAGGCGTTTGAGATTGGGCGGAAAGAAAACGGAACGGATTTGTTGGGAAAGGAGATTTACATTACCAACGGCGTAAAAATCCCGCCACGCAAGAGAGGAAGATCAGGTCGAGTTGGCATCCGGAACGGAAAAGAGAAGCAATGGCGGTTTTTTGTGAAGGGCAATGCGTGGGTGTCGAGGCCTTGACGCTACGAAGCTTTTCTGAGGGCCCGGAGTTGCTCGTCCAAATCGAGCTGGAGAAGTGACTTCAGGTTGATTCTCTTAGAAGCATTGAGAATTTCGATTCCAACGATCCTGTCATCCTTCGTCGTATCGAGATTGACTCCTTCCTCAATTTCTACAACCCCATCCGGCCGCTTCGAGAATAATTGGAGGTACACGGAATCTGTTTCCTTGTCGTAGCAAATCTTCATGCCAATTCTGCTTTGGATCATTTATAAACACTACCCCGCCAATCGATTACTTCAATAAAAACTCGCTGAAGGTCAAACCGAAACTCTACGATAATCCTGAATCTGCCAGAACGAATTCTGTAGAATCCTCGCCACTCGCCTTTCAGTTTGATGATATCAAGATTTACATCCTCTCCTTGAAACTTTCGGAGCGCCATCTGTATTTTCTCAAGCGCAACATTTTCGTTAAGATTGTTCTGTTTCAAAAACTTAAGCGCGCGTGAGGAAAAATCGACTCGCCAACTCATAGCTCAAGTTTTCTGCTCTTAGCTGCTTTCCGAGATGGCTTGCCATACAGCCGTTCGATCTCTTTTTGTTCTTTTTCAGAAGCATAAGGCACAAGGATAGCTCTGAGCTTCATGAGTTCCTCATCAAGCGCTTCGCGGATGCCTTCTTTCACCACAGTTTTGAGTTCTTTTTTGGAAGTGACAATAGCAGACATTCTGCTCTCCAGTGTAGATGGTAGAAACAAGCGATTAAGATTGAAACCAACACGCACAATATAACAAATGGTGCACAAATAACAAAGCTGACCCTTAGCACTCGTTACACGTTTACAAAGTTGGATTTTCTGATCATGCCTTTCCAGTATGAAATTCCTTGTGTAGAAAATTTCCGGTATACGACCTCTCATTCCTCGCCACAACTTTCGGCGTTCCTTCCGCCACAATCTCCCCGCCAGCGTCTCCGCCCTCAGGACCGAGGTCGATGATCCCGTCTGCGGTTTTGATGAAAGCAAAAGCCAACGATACTACAAATCGTTCCATTGCTCGTTCGTCAGCCCAAGTTGACGAATGATTTTTTTGATGAGCACAGCGCCGATGTCTCCACGGTGAGGATTGGGAATGATGATCTTTTGTTTGTGCCTGATCATACAGGCATGCCTGCCGCCAGCGATTGGGCCCTCAAATCCAGCGTTGCGAAGTTTGCGGATGAGTCTGTCCCTTGATAACGGGGTGATTCTCTCAGACAAGAACCTTTTCCCTCTGGGAACGGGGTTTTCTGGTAGGTTTGAGCAGTGTGCAGTTATTGATCACGGGGAGATTCTCGCCATTCCGGAGAGCAACGGTAATCCAAAGCTCTATGGCTTCGATCAGATTACGCCTTGCCTCCTCGAAATTCTCAGCTTGGGTATAGCAGCCAGTTAAATCCGGAGCCTCCGCTACAACGCAGGGAATCTTTCTCAAGCTGTTATCTTTCTCATAGACTGCATTACGAAGGGCTTCGGTAATATATTCGCCCAGAGAAACTTGTCTAATTTTTTTCATAGGCTATCCTGTGCAGCAAGATAATACAAACTCTCGATACGAATGTCAAGCAATGCACTCGTTACGCGCGTACACAGTGAACAGTGCTCATCGTTCCGTTCCTTTGTGGAATTCCTTCTGTAGAAAGCTTCCGGTGTACGACGTCCCATTCGTCATCACCTCCTCCGGCGTTCCTTCGGCTACAATCTCCCCGCCAGCGTCTCCGCCCTCAGGACCGAGGTCGATGATCCAATCCGCCGTCTTGATAACGTCCATGTTATGCTCGATGACGATGACGGTGTTGCCTTTATCGACAAGCGTATTGAGCACAGAAAGTAACATGCGGATGTCCTCGAAATGCAGTCCCGTCGTCGGCTCATCGAGGATGTACAACGTCTTGCCCGTGCCGACTTTGGAAAGCTCCGTCGAAAGCTTCACCCGCTGCGCCTCTCCGCCTGAAAGCGTCGTCGCTTGCTGTCCCAGACGAATGTAGCCCAAGCCAACATCGTAAAGCGTTTGTAACTTCCGCTGAATGCGCGGTAGCTCGCTGAATAGCTGTATCGCTTCTTCCACTGTCATGTCGAGCACATCGGCGATGGATTTCCCTTTGTAGTGGACCTCGAGCGTCTCGCGATTATACCGCTTGCCGCCGCAGACATCGCACATCACGTACACATCCGGCAGGAAGTTCATCTCGATACGCTTCACGCCATCGCCTTCGCAATTCTCGCAGCGTCCGCCTTTCACGTTGAAGCTGAAGCGTCCCGGTTTGTAGCCGCGAATCTTCGCTTCGGGAAGCTGCGTGAAGAAGTCGCGGATGTCCGTGAACACGCCGGTGTAGGTGGCCGGATTTGATCGCGGCGTGCGGCCGATGGGCGACTGGTCGATATCGATCACCTTGTCGATCTGCTCAACGCCGTGAATCGACTTGTACGGCAGCGGGACAACTTTCGACTGATAGAAGGTTCGAGAAAGAATCGGGAAGAGCGTTTCGTTGATGAGCGACGACTTGCCGGATCCGCTCACACCTGTGACGCACACGAAGGTACCGAGCGGGACGGAGAGTGTGGCGTGCTTCAGATTGTTGCCGGTTGCACCGTTGAGCACGAGCCGTTTACCATTGCCGCGGCGCCGCTCCGCCGGTACTTCGATGGACTTCTTGTTCCGCAAATACATTGCCGTCCACGAGACCGGCATCTGTCCATTCCCGGCAATTTTTAATTTTTCATTTTCAATTTTTAGTTGACCGGGCTTCCCATACGTCACCACATGTCCGCCATGTTCTCCGGCTCCGGGGCCAAGGTCGACAACGTGGTCGGCACGTTGAATCATCTCCTTGTCATGTTCAACGACGATGACGGTGTTGCCGAGGTCGCGCAGCGATTGCAGCGAGCGTATCAGCTTGATATTATCCCGCTGATGCAGGCCGATGCTTGGCTCATCAAGAATGTAGAGCACACCCACGAGCTGCGTGCCGATCTGCGTCGCAAGCCGGATCCGCTGGCCTTCGCCGCCGGAAAGCGTCCGGGCTGAGCGGTCGAGCGTGAGATAGTCGAGTCCCACATTGAGCAAGAAGTCGAGCCGCTGTTTGACCTCTTTGAGAATTTGATGGGCGATCTGCATCTGACGCTCGGTGAGTGTGAGCTGTTCGAAGAATTGCCGCGCATCCTTGATGGATCGCCGAACGACGCCGTGGATATTCCACTGCTCACCGGTTTTCACATCTTCCAATTTCACGGCCAGACTTTCCTTTCGCAATCTCCCGCCTCCACACGACTCGCACATGGTGGTTGTCATAAACGACTCAACCCACTCGCGGGTCGAGTTCGACGTCGTTTCATCGTAGTAGCGCTTCAGCATTTCCATCACACCGTCGAAGCGATGCTTGTACGTCACCGACCGTCCGCCGCCTGTTTCATATTCCACGTCGAACTTTTCGTCGCCGCCGCCGTAGAGCAGCACCTCCCGTGCCCGCGCGGGAATTTTTCCGATGGGCGTATCAAAGTCGAAGCCGTACCGCTTCGCCACGGCACGAAGCTGGCTGAACATCCACGTCGTTCGCGGCTTGCCGAGCGGCGCAAGACCTTCTTCGTTGACCGCAAGCCGCTCGTCGGGAATGATCAGCCGCACATCGAATGCGCGATTCTCCCCCAACCCCTCGCAATCCGGACACGAACCCGCCGGCGAGTTGAATGAGAACGAGTTCGGGGCAGGCTCCTCGTAGCTGACGCCGCAAACGTGGCAGGCGTACCGGCGGCTGAAGAGCTGGTCCGCCGTTCCGTCGTTCACGATCAGCGTTCCGTTACCTTCCTTCAGCGCAACCTCGACCGAATCAGCAATGCGCATGCGGGCCTCTTTCTTCACCTGAATTCGGTCGACGACGGTTTCGATGTTGTGCACCGTATACCGATCCACCTTCATCCCCTCGGTAATCTCCCGCACTGTTCCATCGACACGGACGCGCACAAACCCCTCTTTGCGGATCTGTTCGAACAGCTCGCGGTAATGTCCCTTTCTCCCCTTTACGACCGGAGCAAGGATAAGAAGGTGAGTACCGCGGGGATACTTCAGGATGGCGTTGATGATCTGGTCGACGGATTGGCGCTCCACCTTGCGGCCGCAGTTGTAGCAGAACTGCGTGCCGACGCGCGCAAAGAGCAGGCGGAGATAATCATAGATTTCCGTTACTGTACCGACCGTGGAGCGCGGGTTATGGCTGACGGTTTTTTGCTCGATGGAGATGCAGGGACTGAGTCCTTCGATGTAGTCGACATCCGGGCGCTCCATCATGCCGATAAACTGCCGTGCGTAGGCGGAAAGGCTTTCGACGTAGCGACGCTGACCTTCGGCGTAGATTGTGTCGAAGGCGAGGCTTGATTTCCCGGACCCCGAGAGCCCTGTAATCACCACGAGCTGGTCGCGCGGGATCTCAATATCGATGTTCTTGAGATTGTGGACGCGGGCGCCTTTGACAATGAGCTTTTCCATGCGCGGATTTTCGCGGATTCAAAACGGATTCACGCAGATGCGCTTACCAGAATGATTGCAGGATTCGAAGAGCACAGTACGCTCACCCCTAGCTACAGGTTCGCAGGTTCTTTTCTTCCGACCTCTGACTTCCGACTTCTGACCTCTTGTTTTACCCTACACAATCCTCTTCCTCTTGTTCAGATACTCAAAGAGTGCCTTGTCAAACGGCGTACTGGTATCCATCAGTACGTAGTCGATGGCATTCTCGCGGCATTCGCGTTTGTAGAACTCCAGAAACTCCTTCATCGATTCCTGATACGCTTTCTGAATGTGCCACGGCTGCGTTATCAACTCCTCGTTCGTTTCCATATCTCGGAAAACCGCATCGCCCCCAAATGCAAAGGATCGCTCCATCGGATCAAGCACCTGCATGACTATCACTTCGTTCCCCTTGTGACGAAAATGCTTGAACGCCGTCGTAACCTGCGCAGGGTCGTCAAAAAAATCGCTGAGAAGAATGACCAGCCCGCGGCGCTTGATGCGCTCAGCGACGTTGTGAAGCGACGCCGAAATGCCGGTCTTGTTGCTCGGCTTGAGCTGTTCTAACTCACGCAGGATTTGCTTCAGATACGTCCGCGTTGCATGAGGAGGAAGTGAGAAACGCACGTTCTCGTCGTAGACCGTCAATCCGACGGCGTCTCGCTGCTCTACCATCAAATACGCGAGGGCAGCCGCGAGATAGGAGGCATACTCGATCTTCCGCACGTGTCCGTTCGAGGCATAGTCCATCGACCTGCTTGCATCCAGCACGAGGTACGATTTGAGATTCGTCTCTTCCTCAAATTGTTTAATGTAGAAACGATCCGTCTTCCCGTAGACCTTCCAGTCCAGATGTTTCAAGTCGTCGCCGGGCATGTACTGCCGATGCTCGGTAAACTCTACGCTAAAGCCGTGGTAGGGACTTTTGTGGAGGCCGGTGATGAAGCCCTCCACGACAAGTCGAGCACGCAGCTCCATGTTGGCAAGCTGCGCTACGACGTCGGGACGGAGGTATTTGAGTGTTTCTTCCATGACGCAGATTAAGCGGATTCGCGCGGATTTGCACAGATACGTACACCGCAATGATTACTCTGCCTTTGGCAGTTCACCACGACCGGCGAAATCGGCTGACTTGGGAAACTACCGAAGAGTGGCTGGAGATGCAAGAATCATTTTGAGGAAACTTTTTGAAGCATGGCGCAGAAGAAACCATCCGTGCCGTGGCGGTGTGGCAGGAGTTTGATAAAGCGGTCCGAGACGGCATCGGGAATGTGGAGCTTTGCAGCGTGCTCGGCCGGATCGAGTAAGGTGAATTCAGGATACTTCGAGAGAAAACGCAGCACCACTTCTTCGTTTTCTTCACGCAGAAGCGTGCAGGTGGCATAGACCAATCTGCCGCCCTGTTTGACGAGCGGAGCCGAAGTCTCAAGAAGGCGCGTCTGTTTCGCTGAAAGCTCTTTCACCATGGCTTCTGAGACTGTCCATTTCATTCCAGGATTACGGCGAATAGTGCCCAAGCCACTACACGGCGCGTCCACAAAGACAACATCGAAGTAATCCTTGAAGTCCTCTTCTAACTCATCGACTCCGCTCACTTCACGAACCCGTACGTTCGAGACACCGGCGCGGCGGATGCGGCGGCGAAGCTCCTCCAACCGACGGTCGTTCACATCCGTTGCAAACACCTCTCCCCGGTTTCGCATGATCGCCGCAAACGCGAGGGTCTTTCCGCCCGCCCCCGCGCACGCATCGAGGACCTTCGTGGTTGGCTTCGGATCAACGAGCAGCGGCAATAACTGACTCCCCTCATCCTGCACCTCGAAAAGCCCGTCACGGAACGATGAGAGGCCAAAAATATTGATGCGCTTCGGTACCACCAGTCCGAGCGGTGAAAGCGCTGTCGGCCGAGTGTTGACACCTTCCGACCGAAGTCTTGAGCGACACTCCTCCACCGTGGTCTTGAGCGTGTTCACACGAAGCGTGAGCGGGGCCTGCTCATTGAGCACAACACAGAGGCGTTCGGTTTCCCCCAGACCAAATTGATCAACGAAGTGGTCAACCATCCAATCGGGAAAGGAGTGCTCTGTGGCAATACGTTCGCGATGACTGCCATCAACCGGGAGCCGGAAGCGATGCATCGCATCGAGCAAGCCATCGATCTCCTGCTTCAAGATATGGGAATGAAGCTTCTCGACGATGTCGGAACCTTCTACCCTTTGCCCACCCGTGCAATGCATCAGATACGCGATGATCGTCAGCACAAGGCCATCGTCTTTCCCTGCTTGGAGGTTACGACCGGTAAGAACTGTATCTGCAACGAGACGTGCGCGACGGAAATGTCGTAACGTTCCGTACGTCGTCTCGGCAATGAAGCGTCGGTCATGCGAGCCCAAGTACTTGCGGGCGCGAAAGAATTTGTCGATGAGGCCATCGGCCGGGAGGGTACGAGCGGAGTTTGAATCCGATGCGAGGATGCTTGCCAACAACTCCTGTGTATGGCCAAGAAGGGATGAACGCTTCATGTTGTAGAAACATACTGAGATTTCCGTCGGGGAGCAAAAACAGCATCGGGCAGTCCGACTCCGGTGGACTGCCCGATGAGGAGCGAAGTCCTTACGGTTGGTACGAACAACTACTGAACAACCTCTGCCTTCGCCCGCGTGATGAATTCCACCGAGCCGCGGCCATCGAGGCTGACCTCAACCGTATTTCCATCGCCGACAGAACCCTCGAGCAGTTTCTGCGAGAACGGATTAATGATGTACTTCTGAATCACACGCTTGAGCGGCCGCGCGCCGAACGTCGGGTCATAGCCGATTTTCGCCAGCCACTCCCGCAGCTCGTCTGTGAATTCGAGCGTGATATTTTTCGCAGCAAGCATCCGCTTCACCTGCTTGAGCTGGAGGTCGACAATCTGCGCAATCTCCGACATGGTGAGCGGCTTGAAGAGGATAATCTCGTCAATGCGGTTGAGAAACTCCGGCCGGATCGTCTGCCGCAGCATGTCGAACAGCTTTACGCGCAAGTCGCCCATCAGCTCGTCCCGATTTTCTTCCGTTATAAACTGCAGCTTCTCCTGAATAAGATGCGAGCCGAGATTTGACGTCATGATCACGATGGTGTTTTTGAAATTCACCGTCCGTCCTTTGCTGTCGGTCAGCCGGCCTTCATCCAGCAGCTGCAACAGCACGTTGAAGACCTCCGGATGCGCCTTTTCAATTTCGTCGAGAAGCACAACAGAGTACGGCTTGCGACGAACGGCTTCCGTGAGCTGTCCGCCCTCTTCATAGCCGACGTATCCCGGCGGTGCACCGATGAGGCGCGAGACGGAGAACTTCTCCATATATTCGCTCATGTCGATTCGCACCATCGCGTTCTCGTCGACGAACAGGAACTCTGCCAACGCGCGGGCAAGCTCTGTTTTTCCGACGCCGGTGCTACCGAGAAAGATAAACGACCCGATCGGGCGCTTCTCGTCTTGCAAGCCCGCGCGGCTTCTGCGAATCGCATCGGCCACAGCGCGGACGGCATCGTCCTGATTAACCAGCCGCTCGTGGATGCGCTCCTCCAGATGCAGCAGCTTCGAGCGTTCACTTTCCAACATCCGCTGCACGGGAATGCCAGTCCACTTTGCGACGATCTCCGCGATGTCTTCCGCGTCTACTTCCTCCTTGAGCATCTTCCGGTCACGCTGGACCTCCGCCAATTTCGCCGAAGCGTCTTTCACCTTCTTTTCGAGGTTGGCAATCACGCCGTAGCGCAGCTCGGCAACCCGACCGAAATCCCCCTGCCGTTCCTTCTGCTCGGCTTCAAGTTTGGCGTTCTCAATTTCCTCTTTCATCTTCCGAATGGCTTGGATGAGTTCCTTTTCAAGCTGCCAGTGAGCACGCAGTTCGGAGCGCTGTTGGTTCAATTCAGCTAATTCCTGTTCGATTTCGGAGAGTCGAGACTTTGATTCTTCGTCCTGTTCGCGCTTCACCGCTTCGCGCTCAATCTCCAGTTGCTTGATGCGCCGCTCGACGCCGTCAAGCTCCTCGGGCATCGAGTCGATTTCGATGCGGAGTTTGGACGCAGCTTCGTCGACAAGGTCGATGGCCTTATCCGGCAAGAACCGATCGGAGATGTAGCGATGGCTGAGTTGAGCCGCAGCCACAATCGCCCCGTCGGTGATGCGAACGCCGTGGTGAACCTCGTAACGCTCCTTCAATCCGCGCAGAATAGAAATTGTATCCTCCACGTTTGGCTCATCCACAAGCACAGGCTGGAAGCGACGCTCCAATGCCGGGTCTTTTTCAACGTGTTTGCGATACTCGTCGATGGTCGTTGCACCGATGGCTCGCAGATCGCCACGCGCGAGGGCAGGCTTCAGCATGTTGGCAGCATCGACGGCACCTTGAGCGGCACCGGCACCGACGAGCGTGTGCAGCTCATCGATAAAGAGGATAATCTCGCCGTTCGATTCCGTCACTTCCTTGAGCACAGCCTTGAGCCGCTCTTCAAACTGCCCGCGGAAGCTCGTGCCCGCTACAAGCGTGCCCATGTCGAGCGCAATGATCCGTTTGGTCTTGAGATTCTCCGGCACATCGCCCTGCACGATGCGATGCGCGATGCCTTCCGCGATGGCGGTCTTCCCGACGCCTGGGTCGCCGATGAGGACGGGGTTGTTCTTCGTGCGGCGGGAGAGAACTTGCAGCACGCGACGGATTTCGTCTTCCCGACCGATGACCGGGTCAAGCTTCCCTTTGCGCGCGAGGTCGTTGAGGTCGCGACCGAACCGCTGCAAGGCCTGATACTTCTCTTCCGGCGTCTGGTCGGTTACCCGTTGGCTGCCGCGGACATCCTTGAGGGCTTTGTAGACGCCATCCTTTGATACACCCTGATCGGTCAGCAAGCGCGCGGCAGTCGATTTTCCGGCAAGCATCCCCAGCAGGAGATGCTCGGTGCTGATGTATTCGTCTTTGAGCTGCTCGGCTTCTTTCTGCGCCGTTTCAAAGAGCTGGACCAGCGCGGGCGAGAGATGCTGATTTCCCACCCCCGCGCCCTGGACTTTCGGCAGGCGTTCGAGCGCCTCGTTGATTTTGATCTTGATGAAGTTGACGTTCGCGCCGACTTTTTGGAGAATCGGCACAACGATCCCTTCGCTGTCCTGAATCAACGCAGCAAGTAGGTGCTCAGGCTCGATGGCCTGATTGCCGTAGCTCGACGCAATCTCCTGTGCGTTCTGGACAGCTACTTGGGACTTGATGGTAAATTTGTTGAAGTTCATAGGAAAAAAATTCTCTCACCAAGGTTTTGTTATTTGAAGAGTAATCGTAGAGTTGCATTTCAACACTCTACTCGCTACATTGACCGCATCAAAAACGATGAACGATTACAAAAATATTATCACCATCAAACCGGGCAAGCGCGGCGGTAAGCCTTGCATACGCGGGATGCGGATAACCGTGTACGATGTTCTTTCCTATCTCGCCTCAGGCATGTCCCATGAAGAGATTCTGCGGGACTTTCCTGACCTTACCAACAAGGATATTCTTGCATGCTTGAGTTATGCAGCTGACCACGAGCATCGTACCCTCATCTCGCCGATGTGAAGTTCCTCTTCGATAATAATCTCTCCCCATCCCTTGCCCGTAGCCTCGCTGCAGACTTCCCTCATTGCGCGCATTGCGCCGATCTTGGCCTCACGAACGCTGACGATCTCACCGTCTGGACGTACGCCAGAGTAAACGGCTTCACGCTGATTACCAAGGACAACGACTTTAACGCCCTGGTCACGTTGCGTGGGTTCCCCCACGAGTGATTTGGATTCGTCGCGGCAATTGTTCCACTGCGGAGATTGAAAGCCTTCTTCGTAAAAACATCCCACTCATCCATTCTTTCAATGACCAAGATGATGATGGATTACTTATCCTGTTGTAGCGGACTTATGAACTCCGCGTTCTCAGCCCCTTCATCGAAACAAAAGGCGAGGCTTGTCCGCCGCGCGGCTTGGCGGACTCCCTCGCCTTTTCACTATTCTTCTTGATCCTTTTGCTACTACTCCAAAGGTGCAATCTTCATTAACGGTTGATGGTGTAAGACCCTTTCCCAATTCTCTTTGAGCTCTTGGCGATGCATCGAAGCCCACTCAACAACCAAGCCATACGCTCGAGACGGAAGCGACCCTTCAAGAACAGTAAGTGTTTCAATATTGATCTTTGCGTCATGCTCTCCGTAGGTTGCGTGGAAATGAGGGGCACCATGTTCCCGAAAATACATCCGGATGACTATTCCGAAGAATCGACTGATCTCAGGCAAGATTCTTCACCTGTCGTAGACCGGGGAAAATATCCTCTGGCTTCTTACCCGTAATATCGAGATAGGCGGAATCAGGGCAGATGTCTAACTCGTCAGACCACGAGATTTGACCAAAGTCTCCAATATACACGCGTTCAAAGTTCTTTGGATCGTTCCAGTGACTGAAGACTCCCCGCCCCACTAAGTCGGAGAGATCAAGTTCACCTTCTGCGCCATCATCGTACCGAAGCCACAGTCGATAGTTGGGTCGCGCTTGCACCTCAACGAGTCGCATCATTTCGTTTCTTTCGTTTCTCCCTCATTCATCTTACCCAAAAATGCGCCGATTTTCAACTGCCCAAAAGGCGAGGCTTGTCCGCCGCGCTGCTTGGCGGAGCTCCCTCGCCTTTTGCTCCCATCAGTCTACTAACAATCGGATTCTTCTTCCGACTTGCGTCGGAATCGGAATGACACAAAAAGAGTATCACTTATCCTTATCATCCACTACCTCAAAGTCCGCGTTCTCGACCTTCTTGCTCTGATCGCCCGCGGTTTGCTGCTGTGTACCTCCGTCGGTCGGAGCGCCGGCGGCTTGCTGAGACCGTGCGGCTTCGTACATCTTCGACGAAGCCTCGTTCCATGCGCCGTTCAGGGCGTCCATCTTCGCTTTGATGTCGCTGATGGTACCGCCCTTCAGCGCTTCTTCCAACGCGTTCGCAGCTTGCTCAACCTTCGCCTTCACGTCGGCCGGCATCTTATCACCGAGGTCGGTAAGCTGTTTACGCGTCTGGAAGACAAGCGTGTCTGCTTGGTTGCGGGTCTCAACCTCTTCACGCCGCTTTTTGTCCTCCGCTGCATGTGCCTGCGCGTCCGCTTTCATGCGCTCGATCTCCTCCTTCGTCAACCCGCTGGAGGAGGTGATGCGGATCGACTGCTCCTTGGCCGTGGCTTTGTCTTTCGCGGACACGTGGAGCATACCGTTCGCATCGATGTCGAACGTCACTTCGATCTGCGGCATACCACGCGGCGCGGGCGGGATGCCGTCTAAGTGGAACTTGCCGAGCGTGCGGTTATCGATGGCCATCGGTCGCTCGCCCTGCAGCACATGAATCTCCACCGACGGCTGATTGTCGCTGGCTGTCGAGAAGATCTCGCTCTTGCGCGTCGGGATGGTCGTGTTGGCGGGAATCATCACCGTCATCACACCGCCCAACGTCTCGATGCCGAGCGACAGCGGTGTCACGTCGAGCAACAGGATGTCGGAGACTTCGCCGGTCAACACGCCGCCCTGGATTGCGGCGCCGACTGCGACGACTTCGTCCGGATTGACGCCCTTGTGCCCCTCCTTGCCGAAGATTTCTTTTACGAGCTGTTGGATACGCGGCATACGCGTCATGCCACCGACCAGGATTACTTCGTCAATCTGATGCGGCTGGAGGCCTGCATCGTTCAAGCACTTCTCCACAGGTGGAATGCAGCGCTTCACCAAATCCTCAACCAGTTGCTCGAACTTGGCACGCGTAATCGTCATCGTCAAATGCTTCGGACCGTCGGCCGTTGCCGTGATGAAGGGCAGATTGATTTCTGTCTGTATGAGCTGCGAGAGTTCCATTTTGGTTTTCTCGGCAGCTTCACGCAACCGTTGTAACGCCATCGGGTCTTTGCGGAGGTCAATACCTTCTTGCTTCTTGAACTCATCGGCAATGTAATCCACCAGACGCTGGTCGAAGTTGTCGCCGCCGAGGTGGGTATCGCCGTTCGTCGCTTTCACTTCGAAGACGCCATCGCCGAGCTCGAGGATGGAAATATCGAACGTGCCGCCGCCGAGGTCGAACACGGCAACCTTGGAATCTTTCCCCTTCTTGTCGAGGCCATAGGCGAGTGCGGCTGCCGTCGGCTCGTTGATAATCCGACGCACGTTCAACCCTGCGATTTCGCCGGCTTCTTTTGTCGCCTGGCGCTGGGCGTCGTTGAAGTAGGCAGGAACGGTAACGACCGCTTCCGTTACTTTTGTGCCAAGGTAGTCTTCCGCCGTTTGCTTCATCTTCTGCAAGATCATGGCAGAAATCTCCGGCGGAGAGTATACACGGTCGCCAATTTGCACGCGGGCCGTGTTGTTCTCCCCCCGGATCACCTTGTACGGGACGAGTTTCATTTCCTCGGTGACCTCGTCATAGAAGCGGCCCATAAACCGCTTAATGGAGAAGATCGTGTTTTGGGAATTGGTAACGGCCTGGCGCTTGGCCGCCTGACCGACCAACCGTTCACCCGTCTTGGTAAACGCGACAACGGACGGCGTTGTGCGACTTCCTTCCGCGTTGGCAAGAACAACCGGATCATTCCCTTCCATTACCGCAACGACCGAGTTCGTTGTGCCGAGGTCTATACCGATAATCTTTCCAGTTTTTGCAGACATGAATCATCTCTCCTTTCTGAGGTAAACGGTCGAGTAGTGGAATGAACCAGCGACCGCACGTAAGGGATTCGTAACAACAACGGCTGAGAAGGGGCACATCCCCTCCCCAGCCGTCTTCCATCCAGACGCCGTTCGACACTGCACGGCGTCACCGTGTGCGTTTGAACTCACTTTACCTTCACTTTAGGTGTTACTTGATGGTAATGTGTTTTGTTTTGATCGACTCCACTTTCGGGAGCGTAACAGTCAACACTCCTTCATGGAATTGTGCATCGACTGCGTTGTAATCGATGCCGTCCCCCAGATGAAATTTGCGATAATAGAACCGGTCGCTTCCCATCTCTTGATGGAGGACGCTGAGCGGCTGCCGGTGATATGGTGCTATTGCCGCTCGTATCGTGAGACTTCCGGGCTGAACGTTGACGTTCATCGATTCTTTCGTTGCGCCCGGCATGTCCAGTTTCACAACGAATGCGTCACCCGTTTCGTAGATGTCGGCAACCGGCGTTACCGTCTGGCCGTTCGTTGTTCTATGCACGACCGAGCCGTACGGAATCCAAGTGAGTGCAAATCGATTAG
>JBGFRR010000082.1:0-29390 GCA_041695045.1 Bacteroidota bacterium | reverse complement strand
CGCGCATGATGGACGATCTCCTCTGTTGGTGGTGAGTAGCTACAAATATAATACATCATCGCGCGGTTGCGACATGGAATAGAAAAAATATTTTCTATGAGTTTTTCAACAGCCTGCTAGAGATCCGGCCGAAAGTTGAAAGATATCACCCGATAAAACGACGAAGGGCAACCTCGCGGGTTGCCCTTCAGCAAGTAGATATTCTCAACTCCAAATCCCGACCAACAGCGTCGGGACTTCGCACACAACACTCAGCCTACGACCTCGTGCTTGTCCCAAAATCGCCTGCGAGTGTTTTCTACGAGCAGAAGCGATTTTGAGGACCCCGCTGCTGTTCAGCGGGATAAGGGCGGCGCTCTGAACCAGCTGAGCTAAGTTCCATTTTGGCCTGCGAGCGCTCTCCGCGAGCAACAGCCAAAATGCGAATCCCGCCGAACGGCGGGACCCCATAGCGTGGACGCTGTAGGGATCGAACCTACGACCTCCGCCTTGTAAGGGCGGCGCTCTGAACCAGCTGAGCTAAGTTCCATTTTGGCCTGCGAGCGCTCTCCGCGAGCAACAGCCAAAATGCGAATCCCGCCGAACGGCGGGACCCCATAGCGTGGACGCTGTAGGGATCGAACCTACGACCTCCGCCTTGTAAGGGCGGCGCTCTGAACCAGCTGAGCTAAGCGTCCATCCTACCCACGCCCAAGATACGCAGAAGATGGTTGAACCTCAACCAACCGACCACTTCCCTCTATCCATCGGATACCGCTGCAGCATCTCTCCTCCTTCATCACGCGCTCAATCGCATCCATCTCCAGGGGCACAGAGAGCCAACGTGCGTTTCATAACAACTCCTGCTGGTGAGTCTGATAGGGAGAAAAAACATAATCGTTGGTGGCTGCTTCGTTGCGCGCGAGCGACAAACTCTTGCGCTGCACTTGTCAGAAACGAATCGAGCCGCAAGCAGACATGCTGCGGCTCGAAGGTACGGGAGAGCTCGACAAAGGGCGTTGGGACTGGTTTGATGAAGCCTCGATCGCGAGACGGGATTCAAACCCGCGACTTGGGAAGCCGGTGCTCTATCATCATAACTTATTGAGCGGGATACGGGTCTCGAACCCGCAACCCCCAGCTTGGGAAGCTGGTGCTCTACCAATTGAGCTAATCCCGCTTGTATGCCGAAATGAGGATCCTCGCTACGGCGTGCTCTTCAATTCCTCAACATCCAACTTGAATGAATAGAGATTGAAGTAAATGTTGCTCGGCCCCCACTCAAGCTCACCGCGTTGAAAATCCACGTTGTCGGAACGGAGCGAGTGCTTCGGCGGAGAGAGTTCCTGATTGTGGTCGGAGTTTGCTGCCATCCGGTACTGGTCGAGCCCACCGAAGTAGAAGTCGCGCACCTTGCGGCGCTGGTCTTCTCCGACGTACGGGAGATACTGCATTGCAAAGACGCCCATGTAGGGATCGACGGGAATCCATCCATACGGCTCGATGTAGATTTCCGTCCAGTCATGAATCGTCTTGCCGCCGGGGAATGTGAACCACCCGGATTGCCACCGTGCCGGTATGCCGTTGTAGCGGCAGAGCGTCATGAACAACAACGCCGCTTGACCGCAGTCGCCATACTTGTTCGCCAAACAATACTCGCTGATGTTTCGGATCGTCGAATACTCGAGCGCATAGCTATATTGAATGTTTTCGGCTATCCAGTTGTAAAACGCTCGCGCTTTCAGCAGGGGGTTCGCTTCACTGCCTGCGATCTCATCCGAGAGCCGTTTGATTCTTTCGGTAAAAACGATGTGCGGAACTTCGCCGAGGTACGGTCGGAGCCGCGGATCATCCACATCGGCAGCTCTCACCTCGGCTGGATTGAGGTTGAAGTAAACGCCGTACGCCGTGTAGGAATAGGCTATCATGAATTCCGTTGGCCTGCCGTTCTGCGCGGGCTGCTCGAGGTACACGGAGCGAATCGGGCTTTCTGGCGGAGCGACATGCAACGGCGGGGAGGAAGAAGCAAGAAGCTTGACGTTCTTCTGATGCGGGAAGTCTCTCGGAATCGGCAGCCAAGCACGCACGGTCTCACCGACAGGGACGACACCCGCTTTGAGCGTGACCGTCATGGTATTCCGGAAGCGCGTGGGTTTCACGAACGGCGTGTGTTGATCCAGCGCAGCCGCTTTGATAGCCCGTGCGTTCTCTAGCACTGCCTGCGCAAATGCCGATTCATCCGGCGCGTTGATCCGGCGCGGCCGAACATCGGGATAGCGGAAAAAGAGGTTGCTGCGGCTCGTGCCGACGAAGTAGAACGTGCCGTCAATCACTCGTCCGTCGAATCGCCCTTCGGCCACCCATCGCTCAAACTCCTCGGCCGTCAATTCCTTCACGGATTCTTTCAGGACTTCAAAGAGCGCATCGTTCGTTAGCGAGTAATCCAACCGAATCCGATGCAGCCGGTCAAGCTCAAACGCTAACTCTTTCTTGTGTCTCTGGTCCGTCGCCGCAGAAAGAGCTTGTTCCAGCAACGCTGCCGCTTCCTGAAATTTTCCTTCCTGCTCAAGGCGCGCAGCACGGTTCACAACGTTTTCGTGCGCCGATGCAACCGCGCACCAGACAATCAGCGTAACAACGATTCTCGCCTTAAACCTTCGTGCCATCGATGTCTTTAGTTCAGTAAATCCAGTGTATGAGATTGACGGACGCGAAGCTGTGCTTTGCCTCCGCCGACCGGTACGAGGAGCGTTGCATCAATCTCGACGATTTCACGAAGTTTCTTTCCCTGCTCAGGAGCGACCCACATCGTGCCTTGCACGGTTCCAACAGTTCCTCGTTGGCCCTGTGCGGTTACAGGTCCTTCATACTCCACACGGGCCGTGAGTGTATTGCGATACATCTCGCTTCGCACGAAACGCGTTGTAACAGGACTGCTGAGTTTTACATCGCCGTTGGGAGTATCGACAAACACCACGACTTCGCCTTGCCACGTTCCTCCAGCTTCCATCTCCATTTCAGGTAAGATGCCTTCGTTTTGCATGTCATTGGTCAGCCGGTCGAGTAGCACCGCAGCAACTGTTCCCAACTCTCCGCGCGGATCGGCATTGAGAATGCGACCGCTGCTGGCCAGTCGAATTGCAACGGGCGTTCTCCTAAGCTCATCATCTCCTTCAGCCAACTGCCACCGGTGGTCTACGCGCACAAGGACGGAATCCACTGTTAACGTTCCATGAGCGGTTCCGTCGGCGGTAACGTCGTCAATAGTCATGGTGTAGAAGAAATCGATGGCGCTATCACGGCGACCATCGGGAAGAAATGCCGCTCGCTCGCTCGTGCGAACGGAGCGCTTGTACTTCAAGACCTGCCCCTTGCTGTAGGAATACTCTAACCGTCGCTCCTGAGCAACCGTATCGAACGAAAAAAGCAGGATGAGAAAAAGAACGGGAGTAACCACTCGACGAAGTCTCATGGGTGTCGTCCTTACTTGGTTCGGGAATGCAGCACTACGGTGTACGCCGTGGTGGTCAACGCGCTGAGAATGACCGGACACCATCGTTGCGTGGGGAGATCAATGGAAAATGCGTGGGAACGGTCATGGGCAAACTGCGCGGGATGTGGTCGGGTTCCAGACCATCCGCCGAAGGCGGACTACCGAAAGCTGTTCACGGCTCGGTCGACGTTCTCGTAGGTCTTAAAGACTTTGATCAGTTGTGTAATCATGAACAGGCTTTCCACTTTTTCCGATACCCCCGCAAGCCGCATATCTCCCCCTTTGTTTTTGACCGACGTGAGCGCGGCAATCAGTGTCCCGAGCCCGGAGCTGTTAATCCATTTCACCTTGGACATGTCGAGGACGATCTTCCGCACGTCGTCCTGCAACAAGCTGTAAATCTTGTCGCGCACGTCCGCGGTATCCGGTTCCCCCATGAGATTCCCCTTCAGTGTCAGCACGGCAACGTCGCCGTTCATCTTTTCTTTGATCGTCATGCTATCCTCCTGAGAACCCGATTTGTGGAGATTAACCTCGGCAAGGAGAGGTACGAGGGCTGTGGTATGCAATGGTACTATCTTTTTGACGAAATGTCAACGCGAGTTGCAAGGCCGCTTTCGGGCACTTTGTGCATGATGGCCGTTAGAACCGACTGATGTCCCGGCCGAAGACAAACGTTTTGAACCAATCGAACACAACGAGCATTTTGTTCTTCAGGCTGACGAGTTTGGTGAGATACGCCGACCGCCAGAACAACCAGGTGGAGAAGCCCTTCCCTTTGTACGCGGCGAGGTCAGCGAGTGCACGACCGCTCCCGATGTACGCTAACATGCCGTAGTGCCGATAGCGAAACGGCCTTGCCGGTTTACCGCGCGAGCGATGCAGAAGTTCCGTTGCGAGATACGTTCCCTGTTGCTGTGCTACTTGCGCAGTCGCAGGGATGACGTTACCACGAATCGTTGCACAATCGCCGGCAGCGTAGACGGAAGAGAATCCCTCCACGCGAAGAAACTCATCGACCAGAATTCGACCGTGCTGATCTTTCGGAACGTCGAACGATTGCACCAATGCTACCGCCCCGATACCTGTCGACCACACGACCAACCCGTACGGAATCATCGTCCCATTCTGCAGATGGATCGCTCCGTCATCAACACGCGTCACGAGTGATTTGGTCCGTACGTCGATCCTTTGCCTCTGAAAGAGCCGCAAGGTATAGTCGCTCAGCGTTGCATCGAACGAGTTGAGGATATGGTCGGACGCCTCGAGCACGGTAATGCGCACGAGCGGCATCAGCGCACGGAACGATTTCTGGAGGTCTTGGGTAAGAAAATCGTGCATCTCTGCCGCAAACTCCACACCCGTCGGCCCACCACCGACGACAACAAAGTGAAGAAGCCGCCGCTGCTCTTCCTCGGGCACTGTAGGATTGGCTGCTTGCTCGAAGTTTGCGATGATCCGCTGCCGGATTAGGCGCGCATCCGCGAGGTCCTTCAGAAACAGCGCGTGCTCTTCTACGCCCGCGATGTTGTACGTGTTGCTCCGTCCTCCCACTGCGATCACGAGATCGTCAAACCCGAGACTGAACGAGCGCTTATCGAACACCCCTTCGCACGTGATAGTGCGACCGCGACCGTCGATGCTCGTGCAAGAGGCATGATAGTACGCGATGCCCTTGCGCGCGGCACGCACCGGCTCAATAATGCTCCGGAACTCGATCGTCCCGACAGTTGTGCTGGGAAGCAGCGGTGTGAAAAGAAAGTAGTTGCGTGGACTGACCACCGTAACAGCAAGGGATTTCGTGTCGGCACGCTTGATGAAGCTGAACCCCGCAAAGCCGGTTCCTAAAACGATAACGGTCGGTTTGTGGGTGGATGTCATAGAGGAGGTAGAAGGCGGCGATACTGTGTACAGCGCAAAGGTAGCGAAGAATTGCCTTCGGAACAAAATTCCGCGACCTTCTCATGAGCATCCTCATGCATGCCATACATCATATCGCCTCGCTGGAACTGCCGGAACTTCAACCCTACCGCACACTGCGACGGCCGATCGAGCACCAACGGCAGGGCATTCTTGTTGCGGAGGGAGAGAAAGTCGTACGTCGTCTGCTGGAAAGCTCGCTCGAGACGGTTTCCATGCTCCTCACGCCCCAGTGGTTTGCGGCACTCGAGCCACTCATCGCTCAACGCGCGGAAGCGATTCAGGTGTACATTGCTGAGAAGCGGTTCGTCGAATCAATCGTCGGTTATCATCTTCATCAGGGGATCATGGCCGTTGCGCGCATTCCGCCCGACCCTGCGATCGATGATGTTCTCCGTCGATCGACACGCCCCTTGCTGCTTGCGGCTGTCGATGGGCTGACCAATTCGGAAAACCTTGGTGTGCTTGTCCGCAACTGTGCGGCGTTCGGTGTACACGCGCTCATGATCGGAGAAATGTCGAGCAGCCCGTACCTGCGGCGAGCCGTGCGGAATTCCATGGGCGCGGTGTTCACGCTGCCGGTCGTTCATGCACACCATCTTGTGGCCGTGCTTGACGATGTGCGACGGCGATTCGGCGTTCGGATTTTCGCCGCTCATCCACCGCATGAGACGCATGGCCGGCAGGGTGCCCTTGCTCAGGCGAAACTCGAGAATGATTGTTGCATCGTCTTCGGCAGCGAGGGGAAAGGAATCTCGGAGGCAGTTCTGGCCGCGTGCGACCAGCGTATCGGCGTGCCGATGGCAAATGGTGTCGATTCACTCAACGTCGCCAGCGCGTGCGCAGTATTGTTATACGAGGCACAGCGCCAGCGGCAAACGTTGCCGTGAAGCTCCACATAAAGTTTTGTCGGATCGAACGAATTACTGCTTCGGCTGCGGTGGAGGAAGGGTGAACGCTTTGATCTCTGACTGGAATCCGATCAGCTTGTGGGTGCTGTCGCAGAAGGGTTTGTTGTTGCTGTGACCACACCGACAGAGAGCAATCGCCGTCCGGCCGGAGAGGTCGAACTTGTTTCCATCCTGGTCATACAACTCGAAGTCCCCTTCAACTTTGATCGACCCATTGTTGCGGAATGTTATCTTTGTTGGCATCGTCATTCCCTCCATTGTCGGTTGTGCGGTATTGTCGGGGGAGCCTGCACAGCAGAGATTCAGTTCAAACGTCCCGTTGACGCGTTGTTAGCTCGAACCGTGAAGCGTACTGAAACCTCCGTCAACTCCCAGATCAGTTTCAGCACGCCGCGGTTTGGACCGAGTCGTTCCAGAGCAATCGTGAATTTCTCGACGGGTTCTTTCAAAACCCGTTTCCGCATATCGATGCGTGCGAAGTCGAGGTCTGCGTTATATTCCGTCCCCCATTGTCCTGTCTGCTTGTTGATAATCAGTTTCCAGCGCGTTTCAGACGGAAGCGTGTAGAGCGTGTAGGAGCCCTTCGGCAATTCCACGCCGCCGATCACCAGGGTTGCTTCTGTCACGAATGCCGTTGCCTCGTTAGCGCCCGTTCGCCACACTTTGTTGAACGGCACGAGCCCGCCCATAATCTTGCGCCCGCGCATCGACGGCCGGCCGTAGTTGACGGAGATTTTCTTTCCATTGAAGATACTCTCAACCGAGTCGCGTGGACTCAGAAGCGGCTGCTGTGCTGCGGCTTCCTCAGAAACACCAATGAGGAGAGCAAGAAGAAGGCATGTTGTCGTACTTGCTTTCATACTCGGGACAATCATAACCAAAAAAGACGTGAGCTGCAAGGAGAACCCCCGGCTAAGTCGGGGCAGACACGTTAGGATCGAATTCATTTTAGAAAAGCTTTCATCTTTCCATTTCTTTCCGTGCATCCTTATAGCACGCGTAGGTATGCGAGTCAAAACACACCACGCGAACATCGTTGAGGGTTGGGTTTTCATCCAGTGCACGTTTGATTTCTCTCAACGCAATGCGTGCTGCGCGCTCAACAGGAAATCGATACGCACCCGTACTAATCGATGGGAAAGCAATGGACTGAAACCCGCGTTCTTTCGCGATCTCGAAGCAACAGCGGTAACAAATCGCCAACCGTTCATCCTCGCCATGACCGCCGCCATTCCACACAGGCCCGACGGTGTGAATCACATACTTGGCCGGCAACTTATATCCCTTCGTCATCTTCGCATCCCCCGTCGCGCAGCCGCCGAGCTTCCGGCACTCTTCCAGCAACTCGGGACCGGCGGCCCGATGAATCGCGCCATCCACTCCACCGCCGCCAAGCAGCGTTGTGTTCGCCGCGTTGACGATCGCATCAACAGCTTGTTGAGTGATATCACCCTGCACAATGGAGAGACGTTCCATGGTGGGAATGTCATCGAATGCTATGACTGATGCTGAAACGACACGACGGCATCTCTGTTTCTACACCTCAAGCACACGCGCGACGATGATACCCGTCTGTCGTTTGTTGGCAGCGAGATATTCGACAAGCGGCCTTTCGGTAATGCTCACCGTCGTCCCGACTGTAGGGGCGTGAAGCAGGTGAAGCCTGCCTGTCCGGCTGGCAGGCCGCTCTTGCCCCGACTTTATCGGGGGCGCAGCACGATGCCAGAGTGCGATGCCGGTGTGAGAAACATCCAACCCATCGATATCGGTCGTGAAAGCGAGAATATCCCCACTGAGGATGTTCTTCTCGGCACTTTTGACCTTCTCCCTCGGTATATAAAAGTGTGACCGGCGGCTAATGGTTTCTTCCTGCCGCCGCATTTCTTCCACAAACACCGGGTTCTCCTTGAGCTGGCGGTAGGCGTGCACATTGCTTGTCATGAAGTGAATCCGCTTTTTGTACGGCTTTCCCCCCATCTCTTGGGTGATGTTTTTGAGTACGCCCTTGCGCTCGTTGTCGAAGATGTAGTCAACAAAATAGTGCAGGCGACTGGGGTAGCCGTTGATCACGCCGTTGCGGTAGCGGATGAACTGCAATTCGCGGCGATAGTCCTCGAACGTCATCGCCCATCGCTTCACACAGCGGGCGAGCGCGATAGCGTTTTCGCAGAACGATACGCAGTCGAGTCCTCGCATATTGACGACGAGACGCTCTTCGCCCGGCTGTTCCAGCGCGTGGGCACGATACGGCGTGCCGAGAAACGACTTACCCAACTCTGCCACTACGTCGTTCATCGGCTGCAGGTGGAGCGAGCGGGAGACGGCAAGCTCGAACTTCGCCTTGCAGACCAGTTCATCCGGATCGTCGTCGATCGCTCTCCACCACTTGCGTCCCGCAAGCGGTGCAAGCGCGGCCAACGAGCCGACACGAAGAAACGCGCGTCTGTTCATTTAGAATTCTACTCCCACGCCTACGCTCAGTATGATACCCGAAAGGTCGAACTCAATGCTCGTTTGTTCTTCTCGTTTCTCTCCCAACCGTGTTACCTCGCCGCCGAGCTTCCCCATCTTCGCAAGCTTGTATGTGGTTTCCGCGCGCAGTATGACGGCGGAATACACCTTGAGCGTCGTTCCAACAACGACGCTCACGTTCGTTTTCGAACCATGGAATCTCCCCTGCGTGCCGACGACGATGAACGTCTCCGTGCTGTCGCCGACCTTCAGCGTGCGCGTGCCGTACGCATCGCTTCGCGCGCGTGCACGAACGATACCCACTTCCGCTCCCGCATACGGCTCCATGAACGCGAGCGTTGTCGGGATATGATACGTCATACCAATCATGAAGTCCGTGTAGCCCACGGTGCGCGTGTGCGTCATGTACGCTTCCGGCCGGTCAACGACGGTCGATACTTCCTTCGAAAGATCCGAGACAGAGAGGGTGACGGAAAAATCGCGATCGTAGCGGTACATGCCTTTCACAGAAAGCTCCAGTGCATTCCTCATTGAAGGGAATGGTGGGAGAAAAAATCCCTGTCGATGCCATCCTTCTGCGTCACGCGCGTTATCCTCTTCGACCTGCCGGAGGGCAAGTCGTGCGTAGCCGGCAGACGCGCTGAACGAGAGAGTGCCTTCCTGCGCCGAGAGCGTGGAAGGAATGAGGAAGAGAAGATATCCCACGAGTGTTCGCACGTGAAGGAGCCCGACTTCGGCGGATCAGAACGGCGGGGTGTCGTCGAACGGTTCAGGCCCGCCTTCGGCGGATTCACCGAGCTTGGAAGGAGAGGGGGGAGTTCCATGGAAGCGCGCGAGGTTCTCAAACTGGGCATAGCGCTTCACAAAGGAAAGCTTCACGGACCCAGTCGGGCCATTGCGCTGTTTGCCGACGATGATCTCAGCGACGCCCTCCGTCGGGTTGCCGTTTTCATCTTTCTCGATGCCGTACATCTCGGGGCGGTGAACGAAGAGCACCACGTCGGCATCCTGTTCGATGGCGCCGGACTCGCGCAGGTCGGCAAGAACCGGACGCTTATCGCCGCGCGCTTCGACGGCTCGATTGAGCTGTGAAAGGGCTACGACCGGTGTGTTCAACTCTTTTGCCAGTGCTTTGAGTGAGCGCGAAATCATCGAGATTTCCTGCTCGCGGCTTTGCACATTCTTCGGGCCTTGCATAAGCTGCAGGTAGTCGACGACGATCAAGCCGACGTTGTGTTCGGCTTTCAGCCGGCGCGCTTTCGCACGCAACTCTAAGACGCTGAGCGCGGGCGTATCATCAATGAAGATCTTCGCTTTGTAGAGTTTGCCGACGGTAATGCTGAGCTTCTTCCATTCGTCTTCCGGCAAGCGCCCCGTCCGCACGGCATGCGCATCGACTTTCGCCTGCGCGCAAATGAGGCGCATGACGAGCTGCTGGAGGGCCATTTCGAGCGAGAAAAACCCGATCGGCACGTCGTAGTTGACTGAGGCGTTCTTCGCCAGCGTGAGCACAAACGCCGTCTTGCCTTGACTCGGCCGTCCTGCAACGATGACGAGGTCGGACTTCTGGAACCCGCCGGTGAGTTGATCCAGCTCCGTGAATCCCGACGGCACGCCCGTCACACCGCTGTGCTTGCCGTGAATGCTTTCGAGCAGTTCCATCGTCGCATGCACCGCCGTGTTCATGGACACGAACGTTTTCTTCATGCGCTGCTCGGAGATCTGGAAGATGCGCTGCTCGGCTTCGTCGAGGAGTTCCAGCGCGTCCTCTGCGTCGCGATACGCGCGCTGAATCACCTCCGCGGACGACGCAATCAACTGCCGCATCAACGCTTTTTCCAGGACGATGTGCGCGTGATACTCGACGTTGGCGGAGCTTGTAACTTTGGTAGTCAGCTCGGTGAGGTAGTACTCGCCACCGATTTTTTCCAGTTCACCGCGACGGCGCAGTTCATCGATGACGGTAATGAGGTCGACCGGCTCGCTCTGCTCAAACAGCGCGACGATGGCAGCGAAGATGCTTTGGTGCGCCGGCTTGTAGAACGCCGATTCGTCCAGCACCTCGAGCGCCTTGGCGATGGCGTCGCTTTCAACAAGCATCGCGCCGAGCACAGCCTGCTCAACGTCGACAGCTTGCGGCGGAACGCGCCCCTCGGTTGCAGGCGGTTCAACAAGTCCTAAGATTTTTCGCGGTTCGGGCATGGGAGGAATAAACTTCTCAAAAATACATCAGTCCAAATTGAAGCGCAAGGATATATTGCCCACAATCTTTCAAGACACTTATCCACACCGCTCAGGCGCAGTCCTCATTCTGGTGCCGCGTACCAGAAATGTGCTACTCCAATTGGATGAAAAAAGTTCCGAGAATCAACGTGAATCCTCGCTCATCCTGCTGAAGAAAATAACCCATTTGTACAGTTTTCTGAGTTTCTGCACATCCTCCCACGTTCGATTCCGGCTTATTGTAGCGAACGCAGTGAAGCTACAATAACTGCCGGAATCAGAATCCCGCTGCTTCTCAAGCGGGATCGGCTGCCTTCATCTCATCGTACAGTTTTCTGAGTTTCTGCACATCCTCCCACGTTGGCCGCTTCCAGTTAGGATTCCTCAGGAGCGCGGCGGGATGGTAGGTTACCATCAGCTTGATGCCGCGGTAGTCGTGCACCCTACCCCGCAACGCCGTGAGCGAGGCGGTGGTGCGGAGCAGAACTTGCGCGGAAATGCGGCCGAGACAGAGGATGAGCTTCGGTTTGATGAGCTCTAACTGCCTCCAGAGGTGCGGCTCGCATGCATCGATTTCATCCGGCTGGGGGTCGCGATTGTTCGGCGGGCGGCATTTGAGGATGTTGCAGATGTACACCTCTTCGCGCTTAAAGTTGATGGCTTCAAGAATTTTGTTCAGCAGTTGCCCCGCTCGCCCGACGAACGGTTCGCCCTGCGCGTCTTCATCGGCTCCGGGCGCTTCACCGATGAGCACCACTTCCGCGTGCGGGTTGCCGACGCCGAAGACGAACTTCGTACGCGTGAAGCCCAACGGACATTTCGTGCACGTGCAGATCATGCGGTTAAGCTCGTCGAGACTTTGCGCGGCGACCCACGGCTCATTCGGGTAGCCGGGCAAAGCGGGCTCTGCGACTGACGATCGCTTTGGGACCACGTTGCCGAAGAGGTCTTCTTCGAGCTGAACTGTCTGCGGGGGATGTGGAGACTTCAGTGTCGGTTGAGATTTCACCGGTTGCGAACCGGTGTATACGAAATCACCGAACAATTCCCGCTCGTGCTTGAGGTACTGTTCAGCGTCGTTCAGCAGTCGTATGAGGTCGTCTCGTGAGTTGGACATTCGAGCTATTGGAGTGGCGACTCATGTCGAAGATCGCGCTGAAGGCGGGGGGTCGCCCCTCCTCCATTCTTGCTGTTAGCGCATGAATTCCTTCACGCGATCGAGAATTGCATTCGCGACGTCGAACTTCGGCATCGGCTGAAGCTTCTGTGTCCTTCCGTTCCGGTCGATGAGCGTTACCCTGTTGGTGTCGGCGCCAAACGGGTCGTTCTCGTCGTCCACCGTGTTGAGCGCAATGAGGTCGAGATTTTTTCGCTCCAACTTGGCTTTAGCGTTGCGGACGGCGTTCTGCGTCTCAAGTGCGAATCCTACCAGTACCACGCCGTTTTTTCGCCGGCCGAGGGATTGGAGAATGTCTGCCGTGGGTTTGAGGCGAAGTTCCATGTCTTTGGCGTCGGCGTCTTTCTTCATCTTTTCGGCCGAGCGCCGTGCGGGCGTAAAGTCCGCCACTGCCGCTGCCATGATAACGGCATCGGCTTTCTTCGCGTGGCGCATTACTGCTTTGTGCATTTCTTCTGCCGAACCAACATCGATGCGTTGGACGTTGCGCGGGGTTTCGAGCGCCACAGGTCCGGCAATGAGCGTCACGGAGGCGCCGCGCAGCGCGGCCGCGTTCGCCACCGCAAACCCCATCTTGCCCGAAGAGCGATTGCTCACGAACCGCACCGGATCGATCGGCTCAACCGTCGGTCCAGCCGTAACGAGGATACGCTTGTTCTTGAGGTCGAGATGGGATTGGGAAAGAACCGTCTGGACGATGCGCACGATGGACTCAACTCCCGGCAGTCGGCCGGGTCCTTCGAGGCCGCTTGCGTGCTCGCCTTCCTCAGGCGGCACAACGAAAAATCCCCGCTCGCGGAGACGCGTGAGGTTCTCCAGCGTGGCGGGGTTGAGATACATGTCTGCGTCCATCGTCGGTGCGAGGACGATGGGACGGCGACAGGCAAGGACAATCGTCGTGAGGAGATTATCCGCCAGACCGTAGGTGAGCTTGGCAATGGTGTTTGCCGAGGCAGGAGCGATGAGAAGCAGGTCGGGCCAGTTGGCGAGATGAATATGCCGCGTGCCGATGTTGGAATCGGTCGTCTGGTTCATCGACCAGAGATCCACTTCGACCTCATGTCCGGAGAGTGCAGAAAACGTGACAGGCGTGACGAACTTCGTCGCCGCCTCGGTCATCACGACTCTCACGTCTGTTCCTGAACGGCGCAGCTCGCGGACAAGGTAAGCGCTTTTGTATGCCGCAATGCCGCCCGTAACCCCCAACAGTATGCGCTTGCCGCGCGGCACGGGCTACTCCTCGCCGTCTGTCTTCGCAGGCTCTTCTTCCGGTTCCTTGTAACGAAACTCGAGCTTTCGCTCAATCACTTCTTCTAACGCCACCTCGGTCGGCTTCGACCGCGTCTCGAACTCTAAACTGATCTTGAGCTGATCCGGATTGGTTGCGCCGCCGTTCAACTCTTCTTCCGTCATTTCGATGTTCGACTGCAGCTGCTGGATCGTCTCAAGCCGCTGGTTGAGCTCGATCTTCATTTCCTGATGAATCTGCCGCGATCGTTTCGCCATCACTACAATGGCTTCATAGATGTCGCCGATGCGGTCGTAGAACTTTTCCATGTCTACCGGTCGTACTGCCATCTGCGTCCTCCACCATTACTGTTGAACTGGTACTGCCGTAAGATGCTTGCTGATAATCCGCTCGACGTCGGCAATAGCGTCGTCGAGCTTGTCGTTGATAACCTGATAATCGAACCGCGCGCCCTGCTCTAACTCCATCGGCACACGCTCCATGCGACGGCGGAGCGTTGCCTCATCTTCCGTTTTCCTGTCCTTGAGCCGCTCGAACAGCACATCAACGCTCGGCGCTTTGATGAAGATGAGGACGGCGTCGTCGCTATATATGCGTTTGATGGCCAGCGCGCCCTTCACGTCGATGTCGAACAGCATCACCCGGCCGGCGTTCAACGCTCGATCCACCTCGCTCTTCAGCGTGCCGTACAAATGGCCGTAGATCTCTTCCCACTCGACCAACTCGCCGTTCTCGATACGCCGCTGAAACTCCTCTCGCGAGAGAAAGAAATAATCCCTCCCGTCCACTTCGCCGTTCCGCTGCGGCCGTGTCGTCGCCGAAACGGAAAAGAGCATCGCCGGATACTTCTTCAGGATTGCTTTCGCAACCGTGGTCTTCCCGCTGCCGCTGGGAGCCGAAAGCACGATGAGTTTTCCACGACTCATGGTGGTGGTGAGTTGTGAGTGGTGAGTACTTGGATTGCTGGATACTCCGAGACCTTCGGAGGCTTCTGATTCCCTCTCTCCAACCTCGCTACTCCCTGCTTTCCTGCCTACTCCTGCTCAGTCGGGTTTGGCGGGCAGTCTGCTTTCCGCCTTCTCCTTACTACTTACCTACTCAACATTCTGCAACTGCTCCCTCACCTTTTCCAGCTCCTCTTTCAGTCGTACAACGAGATGGGCGATGGGAGCATCATTGGACTTGGAGCCGATCGTGTTGGCCTCGCGGTTCATCTCCTGCACGAGGAAATTCAGCGTACGGCCTGCAGAGTCGTCGTTCGCCATTGCTTCGAGGAAGAACTTATTGTGGCTCCGGAAGCGCACGCATTCTTCGGTCACGTCCAATTTTTCCGAGAGGAGGGCGATCTCCAACTCCAGCCGGTTCTGGTCGATTACGAATCGACCTTCTACAAGCTGCTGGACGCGCTCTTGTAAGCGTTTACGCTCTTCCGGAATGCGCTGCTTCGAGAGCTTTTCAATCTGCTCAATCGTTTCCCCCATCCACTCGATGCGCTTCGCGAAGTCTTTCGCTAACTCCGTCCCTTCATCCCGGCGCATGCGATTGAACTGCTCGAACGCCGCTTGCAACGCCTCTTCCACCACTCGCCATTCGCGCTCGTCGTTCCGCGTTGCTTCGACGCTCTCGAAGATTTCAGAAAACTGTATGAGGTGGCTGAGCTTGACGGACTCGCGCAGCCGCACCGACTTGCGCAGTTGATTCAACAGACGGTAGTACGCACGGGCAGCCTCGACGTTGACCGTGAGAGGAACAACACCATCGACCTCCGCTTCGAGTGCGACGAGCACACTCACTTTGCCGCGGGAGACACATCGCCGGACAATCTCTTTGACGTCGTTTTCGCGTTTCGAGAGGAGCCGAGGAAGGCGGGCGCTAACCTCAAGGTACCGGCTGTTGATTCCGCGAACTTCGACGGTGGCCGCAATTCCCTTCCGTGCAACCTCTGCCCGGCCATAGCCGGTCATGCTGGCAATCATCAGAATCCTGCTTGTGGAACTTCTGTGCGGGCTTAATGTACGCAAATTTTGAAGCGCCAGCAAGGAAAAGTTCCCCCGCATTCGTCCGTTGCTTTTCCTTCCAATTTTGTGGAGTTTCCAGCGCGCATGATCGCGAACTACTACACACTCCGACAGCTCACGCACAACCTCCACCGGCGTCTTGCCGGCGGCCAATTCACCGCTATCTTCACGCAGCAGCGACAGGAATTGATTCTCTCCTTCGAAAGAGCCGATGGCTCGGCGGGACACATGATTGTTTCCTGCGACCCGCTCCGTAACGCATTGTATATGCGGGATGAGTTTCACCGCGCACGGAAGAACTCGCTCGACCTCCTCCAGCCGGCCCTCCACCGAACGATTTCGGACATTGCAATGAGTCCTGCAGATCGGCGAATAACAATCACCATGAACGCGATGAGCGTTGTGATAGAGCTGTTTGGTGCGCGAGCAAATGTGTATTGTATTGACCAGAACAGGATGATTGTCGATGCCTTCCTTCGAGCGCGCGATGCGGTGGGAAAGCCGTTGACCGTTTCAAAGGAACTTCGACTCCCCACGACACCGGAAACGTTTGCGAAGCTCTTTCAAGAAAGCGACACACCTGCATGGACCGCGCTGAAGCGATGCAATCCACTCTTGGGCACAGAGTTGGCGCGTGAGGTGCTGTTCCGCGCCGGCATTGAAGAGTCGATCGTCACCACCGCAGTAACAGAGGCCGAAGTCTCTCGCCTGTTCACCGAGCATGAATCGCTTCATCGGGAGCTGCTCGCCCGCGCATCCCCGCGCATCTATTATGACGATACCGGCACGCCGCACACGTTTGCCATTCTTCCACTGCGTCATCTTGGAGAACTCGAATGCCGGGGGTTTGATTCCATGCATGAAGCTGTACGCATCTTCCTCGGCTCAACACACAAACACAGCAACGTTGTTGGAGAGAAGAAACGGCTTCTGCACACGCTCCAGCAGCAACTTGACCGCGCAGAGCGGACATTACAGAAGATCCAAGAGGAGTCTGCCGCCGTAACCCGCGCGGCGGAATACGAGCTCTTCGGAAACCTGCTCAAGGCGAACCTTCATCAACTCTCGAAAGGAATGCGAGACGTGCACGTGGAGAACCTGTTCTCGCCGCAGTGTGAGCAGATTCGCATACCGCTCGAACCGGCATTGGGTCCTGCGAAGAATGTCGAACGGTACTTCGAGAAAGCGAGGAAGGCCCACGCCGCGCTCGAAGAAAAGTCCGAGCGGAAACATGAGCTTGAACGGCGTATTGAAACAGTGCGGCGTTTGATGGAGCGGCTTGAGGATGTTGAATCGGCTGACGCGCTTCAGAGCTTCGTGACGGAAAACGCCAACACACTCGCGAGCGTGGGCATAAAGACTGCCACGAAGAAAGCGGCTGCAACGGAAGAGGTACCGTTCCGGGTCTTCACCGTGGCCGGCGGCTTTCAGGTGTGGGCGGGAAAGAACAGCGCGAACAACGACCTGTTGACGCAGCGCTACGCTAAGCCGAACGACCTCTGGTTCCATGCCCGCGGCGCAGGCGGGTCGCATGTGGTGCTGCGCGTCGGCACAGGAAGGGGAGAACCGAGCAAGCAAGCCATTGAGCAGGCGGCGGCAATCGCTGCATATTATAGTAAGATGAAAAACGCGTCGTTTGTGCCCGTCGCAATGACGGAGAAGAAATATGTTCGCAAGCCGAAGGGCGCGCCGGCCGGAACGGTTGTGCTGGAACGGGAGAAGACGATCTTCGTCAGGCCCGCGTTGCCCATGAAGGGGTACTTCCAGAGAACAATACGGCCGAGCGCGCCTTGAGGCCGCAGGTTGTCATGCGCAAGATATTCGGCGGGTCACGATCTCCGGCCGGAGCGAGAGCTCACGCCGTCAACAATTCCGTGCTCCAGACCATGAAACTGCAGAATCCCGGCAAGAACTTCTTTGATGTTCCTATTCCTCTTATCGAAAAACGTTACTCGGAGTTGTGAGGAGTTACGATCTGATCCGACGCTGCCAAAATTCTCATCGCGATTGGAAGGTCAAATGCAGAACCCTTCTTCCGGATGTCTGCTGGTGCGAGGTTAGGGCTGATCCGATGATTGGGATACTTGTACTGGGAGTTTTTGATAGCGGCAAACACTCGCTCGCTGCTTTCCTTGACCGCGCTGTCTGGCAGGCCAACAATCTCGAAGCGGTGAAGGGCGGGCACAATGTTGACTTCGACCTCGACGAGGGTCGCGGCAATTCCTTGTGTGGTGGCGCTACGTAGCTTTGCGAGCATAATTCGTGACTGGCGGGACGGTACTGTGCCCGTAAGATAAGGAGTTTCCCAGAGAAATAAAAGCTCCTTACAATATGCGCTTAGAATTGTGTTACCTCAACAGCCTGGAAACAATATCTCCGGTCAGTAAGATTCTTTCGTCACATTTGTTATACAGCTCTCGGCTTGGCGCGGTATGCTCTGAAAAAGAACCATGCCAAAGTGAAACTACTACCCCTTCTGCCTTCACTGCCTCAACTGCTTGTTGGCGAAACGCTGTCTCTCTTCTTCGGTAGGAGGATTGCTTTGGTAAGGCAAACAATGATAATAATACGTTCGTAAGATCTCGTCTGGCTTTGTAATCTCTTCGGCGAGCCCTCGATAATTCAATTTCTTGCTCCCATGATCATGGTATAACACCTTATCCAAGTAGCCGCCATCAATAAAAATTGCAATTTTTCCCATTACCACCTCCCTGAAGTACAAATACAAAAAAAGGCTACCCTCACCAGGTAGCCTCTTGATCGATAACTATCCCGCCATCCTCGATGGAACGGCGGGGGTTATGTCTTGCGAGTTGGTGTACCCATGTTGTTACCCTTTCGGGTTAGGTTCTTAGACTCGCTGGGTACGAATTTAATATAATTCAATCCAATTGTCAATAGCGAAAACAGAGGGTTTTGAGAGAATTAGGCCTTTTCACCTCGGCCATTCGGTCCAAAGTTAGACCGATTTTCCCGTCTTCGCCTGAATCCTTATTGACACCCTTCGGACAAGCTGAGCCTAGTGTCGCGTCCCGGAAATACTTTGTTCTGTGTGAGTCTCAGAAGAAGGTAACCTTCTGTACTGGTTTTATTGAGAAAAGGAAGAGGCCCGGAGAACATTTCTCCAGGCCCCGTTGGGTTTACTTTGCGAGGACCATCTTGTTGGTCTTGCTGTAATGATTTCCGCTCATCTCGCGTACGTCAATCCGATAAAAATAGACGCCGCCTGCAAGATTTCCCGCGTCGAAGACCACGCTGTGATACCCGGCAGATTGCACGCCGTCCACAACAAGAGCCATTTCTCTTCCAAGGAGATCGAAAACCTTGATTGACACGTGTGCGTCAGACGGCAGTTGATACCGAAGTTGTGTGGACGGATTGAACGGATTCGGGTAGTTCTGCGCGAGATGAAACTCAACCGGAGCGCCGCTGACGACCGGTTCAGTTGCAATCTCCGTATTGGCAGAAGCGCTCGCGAAGGAGGGAGACATCCATTGGCCGAATGTGCGTGTAACGATGACAGCGAATTCCCCGCGTGTCACATCGGCAAGCGGCTTGAACGTCGCGCGGATCGTCGGCTTCAGATCAAACGGCCCCTGCTGCAAGGAGAAAAACGCATTGATCAGATTCAGGTCCAGCGCGAGCTGAACGTAGCCCTCAAAGCCGGGGGGGATGGCCGATGCATCGTCAATCGGAATACGCTGATCCTGATACTGAACCGTCACTTGCGTGCCGACGCGCGCAAGCGCTTCCTTTTCGAGGCCAAGACTCTGTACCGTTGAATACGCAACGTCTACGCGCTTGACTTCTCCGTTTGGCGAGAATGTACCGTTCTGCGCGGGGAGCATCACGCCCCTGAATGCATGGAAGCGGTCTCTCAACGCTGCACCGCGCGCGGTAACGGACTCAACCAGCAGCAGTTGCCTCGACTTCACATCAGCGAAAGACCGCATGCCGCTTGCCGGCAGGTATTGCCTGATCGCTTCGCCCATCATCAAATAATCCGCAAGTTCAATCCTCTTCAGAACCTTCTCGGGCTTGTATGTGCCGTCGGAGTAACCATCGACCAGGCGCTCGATGACGGCAAGTTTGATAGAGGCTTCCGCAGGATGACCTGCGATGTCATTCAGCCCGCTGAATCCATTCTCTTTAACAAGAGTCACAAGGCCGTTGACTCGTTCGGGAAGCGCCGCACCATGGGTTGGATTTGCAGCCGTGCCCCGCAGCCCGCGCAGTTCCACAATCCAGTTCCCGGACGCGGGCGAGACAACCGCAACGGTCCGATCCGTGAACAGTGGAAAGAGAAGATTAACACCGGAGCTGTATTCTCTTCCGTCGGGTGCGATAAGCACCAGGTTGATGGTGTTACCGGTTACCCCCAACACGCCGCGCGCATCTATTTTCGCCTGGAGCGCTGTGAGGCCCGCCGGAACTGTGAACCGGTACCGGTTCCCCGTTGGAGAGGCTACCGGGTTGTAGTCGATCGCGAATGCAGTCCGCGTTACAGAGGTATTCACGTTGCTGTTGAATCTCCGGAACGCGTTGACCGTCGTTCCAAACGGCTTGCTCATGTCGGCAGCCTTCAGAACGGCCGCATACGCGTTGATGTAGCCTGCGCCGACCTCCCACGACTCGTTGCCCGGCATGTTTGTCGCCGTTTCTTGCAGTATTTGCTTGACCTGTGCAGGCGACAGACGTGGGTTGGCTTCAAGCATGAGTGCCACGACACCCGCAGCGTGCGGGGCTGCCATCGATGTGCCGCTCATGTGCGTGTAGAACGGCAGGTAAGCGGGCTCGATGTTGGCGGCGTCTTTCTCGGCTGCAAGGAGTGTCAGCGAGCCGCCGAGTGTGCGCGTCGAGATGATGTCCACGCCCGGCGCAGTCACTGTCGGCCGATCCTCCCACGTCCATATCTGTCCGTCGACGGCCACCGTTCTTTTCCGACCCTTCAAGCCCCGCGAAGAAAAATCCGCAAGTCTCCCGCTTTTGTCTCCCGCAGCAACGCTAATCACCCACGGCGCCTTTTTGTAGTTGCCGGTGATTGTATGCTCGCCGGGGCCAGAATTGCCGGCCGAAAAAACCACGACAATGCCGCGATCATAGCACTTCTTGGTAGCCACGTTGATGGGATCGGCCGGATTGAAATCTGTTCCGCTGTCGCGTGTCGTCCCCCAGGAGTTTGTGATGACTCGAATACCGTACCGAAACTGATGGGTGATAGCATAGTCGAAAGCACCGAGGACATCGAGCATTGCCACCGCAGCGCCTGATCCGTAGCCGATGAGGCTTGCTCCTGGTGCGACGCCTTCGTGCTTGCCCCTGGACTTTGCACCCGTTGCGCCGACGATGCCGGCAACATGAGTACCATGCCCGGAACCTACGTCGGTGTTGGGAACGCCCTCAACATAGGTGACAGGAAGAAGGCTGCTCCAAGCGTTCAAGTTGGTTGTTCCATGCACATTCTGAACCAGATGAGGCCCGTACTTCACATCCTCGTGTGTGCCGTCGACGCCGCTGTCGTTGATCACAACGCCCACTCCTTTGCCGGAAATCGGGAGCCCGCGATTTTGTGAGGTCAGCAGCGCATCCGTACGCAATCTGCGAACGCCTGTCAGCGAGGTGGCTTCGTAGTTCTCATATTCGACCTTTTCGTTGAAATACAGCGACCACACCGCAGGTTCTGCTGCGAGAGCGTCCACTTGCGCGGCTGTTGCAAGAACTCCCGCAATCGGTAGCGACTGGAATGTGAAGCCGGTTGTGATACCCGCACGATTCAGTACGTCAAGATGTCCGGCGGTGGGGGGTCCGTCACCCCAAAACGTTACGATAACCTGGACAGGCTTGCTGGTTTTCGAGAGCTCCGAGCGCAGTTGCAGATCGACCACAGCCTGGCCAGATGCAGTGCTCGCAAAGAGAAACACTGCGGCAGCCAACAATATCGAAACAACGAATCGGTGTTTCATGTACCTTCTCCTTTTTGTTGATTGTGATTACATATAGAGAGTTGATGCACCTCATTGATGCTTTTTGGCTTCCCGTGACAAGCGTGTCTTAGTTTTTGCGATCGCTTTCGGGAGGTCTTGAACGATGGAACCCTTGTAGAGAAAGCACACGAAGTCGGTCTTCGAGAGTGCGGCAAGGTTCCGATAGGTCTTTTCGTTATGGATTGTGACAAGGACGATTTTTGTTGACGGTCTGCGTTCAACGATTTGCTTTGCGGCTTCAACGCCGTCGAGTCCCGGCATCACAAAATCCATGAATACGATATCGGGATTGAGCCTCTGAGCCTTTGCAACCGCGTCGAGACCATCCTTGGCATGGCCGATAACCTTCAAGCCGCTTTCGCGCCTTAGGAGCTCAGAGAGTCCGGCACGAAAATTAGCGTCGTCATCCGCAATGAGAACTGTGAGCTGCTTCAACTGACCAACCTCCCATCGTTGACCGCTGGGAGATTAGCAAGACCGGCTGAGAATGTCAATCGGCATTTTACTCGAATTACAAGGATCGTGTGAAATGAGGATGCGGGTAGAGGAAACACGTGAGACAGGTTAAAGGGCCGCATTGCCGCTTTTCTTTTGCGCAAAAGAAAAGCGGCAGAAAAGAAAACCATGTCGAAATCAAACACACGCGATGGCTTGCCGGCGCTGCAATCCGAAATTCTTGGCACCCAAATGCCTTGTAGCCTATGACGGTAAGCTGGGGGGTACGCCAAGAATTGAACGCACGCCATCGCTCCCACGCACTGGCCGTGATTTCGACTCCACGCACTTTCCACGAACACACAACCTTCTGTTCCTGTACGTTTCTATATTGGATTTGAGATATCGCCGGGTCAATATGAAAGGACCTTCAGCGCCATCGACCTGCTGAGCGGGGGCTGCGGGCGGGAATATCGAGACCGGCAGGATGACACCTGTGAGGTGAACATGGTTTCAACGCAGTAGAACTCGGAACGTGCGGAAGGCATATCTTGTAACGCTCAGCAACGTCTACTGCTCCGGTTCGACGAGGCCTGTTTTGATCGCATACCGAACCAGCCCCGCCGTATCATGGATGTCGAGTTTTTTCATAAGATTCGTGCGGTGGGTATTGACCGTACTGGGGCTTAGAAAGAGCTTCTGGGCAATTTCGCGGTTGGTCAATCCTTGAGCAATGCAGCAAAGAATTTCTGCTTCACGTTTCGTCAGCGGTTCGGCCGCGGTCACCCGGGCGCTTTCCTCCCTCGCCTTGTCAATAAATCTCTGAACGATGAGCTTTGATATCGTAGGGCTAAAGAATGGTTCGCCCGCCGCTACTGCACGAACCGCCGCGAACAATTCCTTTTTCCCCGCGTTCTTCAAGATGTACCCGTTCGCACCGGCGCGAATAATCTGAGAGACGTGTTCCTCATCATCATAGATGGTCAGAATCAGCACCCTTATGTCCGGATTGCGCTCCTTGATGATGCGTGTCGTTTCTATACCGTTCAACTTCGGCATCGAAATATCGATCATGGCAACGTCGGGCTTGCGCTTTCCGGCAAGGCGAATCGCCTGCTCGCCGTTGGACGCCTCTCCAACAATGCGGAACTCCGGCGCACTTGTAAACAATGCACACAATCCCTTTCGCACCACACTGTGATCATCGACAATCAGGATCGTGATTCTTTTCTTCGATCGCATCCTTTTCTTCCTTTCACCCTAAACCGGAACTTCCACAGCAATGTGGGTCCCTTGTCCTGGGACCGACTCGATGCGGAACGCTCCGCCCAAAAGCTCTGCCCGTTCCCGCATGCTGATTAAGCCCATCCCCTGTGCCGACAGGTCGGAGCGAGCTCGTCCCTCTTCCAAAACAAATCCCCGCCCGTCATCCTCAATGTCCAACAGAAGGTTTTTTTCGCGTTCTGAGAGTTGTATGAGAACGTTTGATGCCTTCGCGTGCCTGACAACGTTGGAAAGTGCTTCCTGTGCTATCCGGTACAGTGCGATTTCCGCGTGTGCAGGGTAACGCGCCGTTGGAGAATTGCTTGCCTGATAAGAAATCTTCACTCGATGCACTTTCGCGAATGTCCTACACAAGAGTTGCAGCGCGACAACAAGTCCAAAATCATCCAGCGCCGTGGGCCTCAAGTTACCGGAGATCCTTCGTATCTCCACAATCATCCTGTCAATCTGGCGCTTGAGATCCCCGAGCTTGCGGATCATCTTCCTGTTGGTCCGGGGAACATCATTCTCGAAAACGTCAAGACTCAGCCTCATGCCGGTGAGCTGCTGACCCAGGTCATCGTGCAGTTCGCGCGCAACTCTTCGCCGCTCCTCCTCCTGAGCGCGCTGCAGCGAGACGGCAAAATGTTCGAGGTCTTCCTTCCGCTGACGAGCCGTTTCTTCAAGCTGTTGCTGGAGGATTTTTTGTTCGGTAATATCGGTCAGCGTCCCCTCATAATAGACCATGCCCTGCGCATCGGTGACGAGGTGCGCGTTCTCAATAACCGTCAACGTATTCCCGTCTTTCCGTTTCAGATGAAGCTCAGCGCCGTGTAGCCTCCCGCTTGCTTCGAGTTTTTCAATCCATAATGTTCTTTCCTCCGGATTCACATACAAATCGCGCCGCACGTCTGCCGCCAGAAGCTCTTCTGTGGAACTGTAACCAAGCATCCGTACGAGTGCTTCGTTCACGACGAGAAGTCTGCCGTCGGGAGTGCTCACATAGACACCATCAGGGACGTTCTGAAATAACCAGCGGAACTTTGCTTCAGATTCACGCAGCGCTTCCTCTGCTTGCTTGCGCTCTGTGATGTCCCTGGCAAGAAAAATATGGCCAACGTACTCGCCCCCATCATGCATCGGTGAAACTGTCAGCAATATCGGAAATGATTCTCCCCGGGACGGCTTGAACCTCGCTTCAACCGAGACAAGAGACGTGGACGAAAAGTTTCTTTTATCCTTCAGCGGAGTGGTAACAGGGGTTCCCTCGCGTACGCGAGGGGTTCTCGTCCACGTCTCAAGGCGTTGATCCTGAGTCCGCACATTCGGATCATGAGGAGAAGGGGTGCTTGCGTCTTCAATGAATTCGCGGATATTCGATGAAGTGCACTCCCCGCCGCTCTTGGAGAAGGCGGTCTTCCGGAATAACTCATTTGTGAAAACGACGCGTCCTTCAACATCCGTCACAGCAAGAAGATCACCCATGGTGTTCAAAATGGTGTTAGCCGTTGCCTGAGGCGTGAGCGACATGAGCCGGAATTTCACCACCGCATAGCCGACCAGCGCGGCGGTCACGGTCGTTGTCAGCACTGCCACGCGCAGGGTCTCAATTCCTGCAAGCGGAAGGAAGGCATCGGTGATGGAACCGATCAGGAGCGGGATTGAAACGCCGAGAACCACATACAAGGCTTGCTGCCTTTCGCGCTTTGTTCTTGCCGTTCTGAATCTCCGATGGCAATGATACAATCCCGCGAGGAAACACATTTCCAGCCAGATGATGAATGCCCAGAAGGCCGGCCCCGGTGTCGAACTGAATCCGTACGAGAGCAGGACGGTTGTTGTAACTCTGCCTGCAAACTCTGAAGGAGAAGCAAGCTGCAGCAATGAAAACGCAGCTCCCGGTCCATACAAAACGGGAAATATCCATCGCCGGGCGAGCAGAACGTGTTGTTCTGTGAAGGCTAACGCAAAGTGCAGAAAGGCAGAAGGGAGAAGACAGAAGCCGATACCGCTGACCCGGTTGGCAACATCCGCGACGACACTATCCGTCGTCACCCGCATGACAAATTCACCACAGCCCCAAAGCACCAGACACAGGATGACGAACGACCAGAGCCGGTTCAGGATTCCCTTTGGATTCTCGAGATACACGAACACGGCAAAGGCAATGTTGGTGATCGTTGCCACGAGAGAGAGGAGCGCAAAAATCCCGACCTCAACACCGGAAACGGGACCGACCATGGTTACACCCTGCCAGAAAGTGGCATCGAAAAATCTCATATTGGCTCAAAGGGAGGATGCGCCTTGAGTAACAACGGGAGAATACAAGAAAAAGGAACGAGATACAACACAGCAGGCAGGAAACTACTGCCTCCTGAAGGCCGCGCCATCGCCAACCGCACGTTTGGCTGAGCACAACCGCCCTCCCGCGGTTGCTTTCGCTCCCCCTTTTTTCTACATTCATTCCATGCGAATCGTTCTGCTTCTGATACTCTTGCCCTTCGTAGTTGCCGACGCACAAAGTCGAATCGAAAGCAAAGTGCGTATCGCCCGACTCAAGTACAGCGGCGGCGGGGATTGGTACAACGACCCCTCGTCGGAAACCAACCTCCTCCGCTTCATCCAGCAGCACACAACGATCGACATCGACCCGAAATACGAGTTCGTCGAACTTTCCAGCGACCGCCTCTTCGCGTATCCGATTCTCTTCCTGACTGGCCACGGCAACATCGTCTTCTCGGACTACGAAGTCGAGCGTCTTCGCACGTATCTGACGCGCGGTGGATTCCTGTATGTGGATGACGATTACGGCCTTGACCGCGCGTTCAGAAGGGAGATCAAAAAAGTCTTCCCCGATCAAGAGCTTGTAGAATTGCCGTTCAACTACGGCCTGTATCATGCGCATTTCAGTTTTCCCAACGGGGAAACATTTACAGTGCCTCGGGCGTCTATGTATGAGCTATTGTAGCATCTCTCACACTCATCACGTAACGGATACCCAATAACTTCTGGAGGAGGTTGCCATGGTTCGATCCGCTGCGCTGCGGCTCATTCCTTTTCTTTTCCTCACTCCTCTCCTAGCCCAGGAGGAAACCGACACCTCGACAACGTTGCAGAGCAAAGCTCCCAAGGTGTTTATCGATTGCGGGTTCTGCGATGAGAATTACATCCGCACGGAGATTGCATTCGTGAACTATGTGCGCGATCGCCATCAAGCCGACGTGCACGTCCTCATCACCACGCAGCCGACCGGCGGAGGAGGCAGGGAGTACACGCTCACCTTCATCGGTCAAAACCTTGCCCGCGGCGTACACGACACGCTAACGTTCACCACAAAGCAATCCGATACGCAGGATATGATCCGCAGCGCGCTGGTGCATTACCTGAAGATCGGACTTGCGCGATACGTCGCCCGGACGCCGCTTGCCGAGTACCTTACCATCGGTTACAAGAAACCCACGACTGCAGCGGAGGTTGTCGACCGGTGGGATTATTGGACGTTCAGCGTCAACATGAACAGCAACCTGAACGGGCAACAAGCGACAAGGTTGCTTTTCCTCAACGGCGGGCTTTCGGCGCGGAGGATCACGCACGAGTGGAAACTGCGGTTCTCGTTCAACGCGAACTACAACGAGAGCACGTTTAAGTACGAGATTCCAACAGGAACAGGAACCGAGACCCGAGAGATCAAGAGCTTCTCTCGGGGGCGCAACGTCAACGCACTTGTTGTCAAGAGCATTACCGACCATTGGTCGGTCGGCGGCTTTGCCTCGGCCTTCAGTTCGACATTCCTCAACACGAAGCATGCCTGGAATGTCGCTCCGGCCGTCGAGTACAACCTCTTCCCGTACTCCGAATCGACGCGGCAGCAGCTCCGTTTCCTCTACCGCGTCGGCTATCACAACGTCAGCTACTACGAAGAGACGATTTTTGACAAGACGTTTGAAACGCTCAGCAATCAGTCGCTTAGCATTTCACTTGACCTCAAGCAACCGTGGGGGTCGATCAACGCGTCGGTAGAAGGTTCGCACTACCTCCACGATTTCAAGAAGAAGCGCGTGAGTGTGTTCGCAGGACTTTCGTTGCGGTTACTTGAGGGACTTTCCTTGAACCTTTTCGGCAACTACTCACGGTTGAACGACCAGTTAGCATTGCGCAAAGGGAGAGCCTCGCAGGAAGAGGTGCTCCTGCAGCGGCGACAATTGGCGACGAATTACAGCTACTGGGGATTCATCGGCTTGAGCTACACATTCGGATCGATTTACAACAACATCGTCAATCCGCGGTTTGGGGATGGCGGTGGTGGTGATGGTTTTTCGTTTAGGTTCTCGAATTAGGGTTGACTTACCAAGTCATGCTTGTTAAATGTAGGGTGAAGCGTTACGTCGCCCTATCTTGTATACGGCCTCACGAGGGCGGGATTGTTTTTGATTTCCTCGACCCCTCTCGCCTTGCTTTTCCTTCCCGCTTTCTCTACATTCGTTCCACCCCTCACTCACTGGTGTTGCTGTTAGAAGGAATCGCGGTGCGCTTCTGGTAATGTTTTGCAATGAGAGCAAATCACTCCAATCTCATGGGAGATACGTCGATGAATCGTTTATGGCATGGTCGTGTGCTCGTGCTGCTTCTTGGCCTTCTTCTCGCCGCTGCGGTCGGGAACGCTCAGATCACGATTCAAGTCGGAGGCGGTTTCGGCCTTACCTCGCCGATGGCAGACTACGGCGGGTCGACAATTGAGTACTACAACGGCACGAAGTACGGCATGGCAAGCGGATGGAACCTGCACGCACGCGCACGCGCCGGCCTCGTCGGAATCGTATTCGCCGGCGAAGTAGATTACTCCCTCCTCAGCAACACGGGCAACTCGGAGCCCGGCAAAGGGAGCGTCGAGGTTGCCCATACGATCCTCTCGCTTCGCATCGGACCGGAATATCACATCAGCATACCGCTTTTGCCCCTCCAACCGTACCTCGGCGCGAACTTCGGCATCCACATCATCAACGGGAAGACAACATTCCAGGGAGTCTCCAAAGTCCCCAGCGGCACGTTTGACATCTCCTCCGCTACACGCGTCGGGCTTGGCGGCACTGCCGGCGTCGTGCTCAAGATCGGCCTGATTACGAAACTCGACCTCTCCGCTCAATACAACCTTGTGAATCTCATGGGCAGGTTGTGGGAAGACGTCGACACGCTGCACGATGAACGGCTCGATTCGTATCGCTCCCTCAACGACGAACGCGATCCGCTTTACTCGCCGGGGAACGACAAACACTTCATCAACTCCAACCGGTCGATTCATACGATCCAGTTGAAGGCAACGCTGATGGTCGGGCTGTAGGAATGACCCCGCCGGAAGCGGGGCAGGGATAAGCTGCTTCAACAAACAGTATGAACAGATTCATCGTTGTCCTTCGCTGGGTGGGGACGGTTTTCGTTCTGTTTGCTGTCGTCCAGGGCGGCCGCATTCTCTTCACGCTTATTACCGAAACGCGTCTTCACAAACGTGTTGGTGTCATGCCCGTTTCCCTTTCCGCCGCGAGCGATTGGAGTGAAGCAGCGTTCCGACTCCATCGACCGGGCGTGCATACGCTGTATCTCACCACTGTCAACGCATTCACCGACAGCATCGGGACGAAACAGCCGCAGTACCGCGGTGTCTTCGACGTTGCTTTGCTCACACCGCACGGAGAGTCATTCTTGAACAAACGGTACAGCGGCGCATCGCTTCCTCTCCTTCGGCCTCACAATATGGAGTGGACGGTGTTAGAAGAACTCCCCATCGACAATCCCTTCGATAGCGAATGGACAATCCGCGTGCGCGTGGTTGAACCCGACACAGCGTTCGCAGCCACACGGTCACAGATCCTTATTTTCCCGCCACAGAAATTCGAGATCGGTTGGTTCATCTTCGAGAAGTCCGTCGAGTTGGCCGTTATGAGCTTACTCTTCTTCCTCGGCATGGGTGCCGTCGGCGCGGGGGCGTTGTTGCGCAGACGGCAACGGACTGCGTAGCCTACCGGTCTCGGCCGTGTGTGCCCTATTGAATCTTTCGTAACTGCCAATGAACCTGTCTACCGGAGAACGCTTTCCAACATAGGAATCGGTTCAATCGAAAGATAGATCAAACCGCAGGTTTGATAAAATTCTGCCAATGAACCTGTCGGTTCATTCGAAAGATAGATCAAACCGGAGGTTTGATAAAATCCTACTCAGTGAACAACTCAAACCACAGATTCACAGATGAGATTTTGGAAAAAATTTTCTGT
>JBGFRR010000107.1:0-5281 GCA_041695045.1 Bacteroidota bacterium | reverse complement strand
TAACGACCAAGCTCACCCGCCGCGAACCGCGTAGCGGTGAGCGGTCGGGTGCAGCGCCGTGTTAGAGCCTTCCCAACCAATACTGTGGGCGTCTACGATGATGAGCAACGGCCAATACTTGAACAGTGCCCAAAACTTCACGATAAAGTACTGAATACGGGAACCGATCCATTCGAATACGCCGCACGTCAGGGTTCCTCTCGATCGGATACCGTTGTGGTGATTTACACGCCCGCCCCAGAGTTTTTTCAAACTCTGCCAGATATGAAGCGCCGAGTCCGGGCCTTTTCGACTCGAAATAGGCAACAGACTCAAGATGTTCAGCTTCTGCGGCTGGATGGAATACGTAGCTCACCGCAAAAGCGCCTGAGCTTTGCGTCTAACCTCGTCTGCCGGTACTGGCTGGACAATGCCCTCATCGAGATCTCTAGCTCGGCGTTGTGCCTCCACCAACCAATCCTCTGCTATTTCACTTTCGGATGGGGCATCCAGACTGAGCAACAGTTTCTGTGCCAATTCTGCTCTTTCTTCTTCAGTCATACGGAGCACCTCATCTTCAATTTGTTTCAGTTTCATATAAAGCACCTCCTGTTTAAATCCATATGGCTCACTACTGTTTATACGGTTTCCAGATAATGTACATCGCTGAACTTTCTCTATCAAATGTACTGCCAATGTTAGATCCTGTCATCATTTCTTCTCGTGTCTTATATGGTTTCCGTATATTACACATTGTCCCCCAGATTATAGTCCGTCCGCCGGGCTTTTTACGCCGCGTCCACCCCGTATTTCTATCCATCACCCATCATTTACTTCTCATCACTTCATCCTGCTTTTACCTTCCCCACCAGTACGTCATCTTGACGGCAAAGATATTGTCCGGCCGGTCGCGGAAAAGCCTGCTCAAATCGCTTCCGAACCGCAACTCGCCGTGGTTTTCAATGTCCACTTTCTGATTCGTCCAGACGAAATAGAATGTTGACCCGGGCGAGTACTCCCAGCGCAGCACGGCGTTAGCGCGCAGCGACTTGAAGTTGAAGTCCGGATTATGAACCGTGAACGCCGGCGCCGGTCCAAACCCACCGTCCGGGTCGATGATGTATCGATTGTTCTCAAAGCGGATTGTCGATATGCCGCGACCGTAGCGGTTGAACGTGAACGTCCCCGCCTGCGCCAACTCCTTGATGTCCGAGTAGCTCCCCGTCGAGAGAAGCGGCTGGAGAAACAGTTGCAGGCTCAACGTTGGCGTAAATGCCCAGTCGAGGCGCATCGTGGCGGAGAGCAGTTTCTGGTCTAGTGTCCCAAAAATGTACCGCACGCCATAGGTTTCCGTCATCGCTGGATCGGATCGCGCTGTGATGTACTGTGCTGTGTTGCGGAGGCGGTAAAAGTCTGGCCTCACGCGTATCGACAATGTGCGGGAGGCCTTCCAGTTCAGCGAAAGCCCGGTATTAAAATGCCATTCGCCCGACGCACCGCTCGAGCCGTTAGCGTAGTAGAAGCCGCTTAAGGGGAGCCGCGTGTCGCTGACGACGGCAAGGTAGAGAAAGTCGCTTTGCAGCGACTTCATCAACGGCCCGCCGCGTGTGCGCTTGTCGTCAAACGTCTCAGCCTTGCGGCCATAGATCACGGAGCCTGCCCAATAATTGAGAAGCCGCCCTTCAAAAACCACATGCGCAGTTTCTCCCACCTTGACCTTGCCAAAGTTGTAGTCTCGGTAGACGGCCGCCGAAATCTGTTTCGTGCGGAAGATGGCATCCGGCTCGTACCACGCATAGCCGCCGAAGATGTGCATGTTGATCTGGTCGGTTGAGGTGTGGAAGCCGATGTCGTTCGGCTCGAAGCGCGGATGCACCGCGCCGATTGCGGCGTTGAAGAGCCAGTTACCTTTGACCTTATCCAGCCAAACCCGTGACGCCCAGCCGGTCATTGATGTGGCGTTGGGGTCGACGGAAACATGTTCGGCATCCGGCCGCTGGAAATAGTGCTGCGGCGAGCGTTGAACGGCCGTTAAGCGCCGCTGAGTGCCGGAGATGGTTGAGCCGCCAGCCCAGCCCGTTACAACCCACATGCGATCGTGATCCAGAAACATCCACCCGTCCACGCCGAATGACGCCGCACGGTTGTTGAGGACATCCTTCAGTCGCGGCTCGCGCAAGTCCCGTTCAACGATGGTACCGAGGAACCCGATCGCCTGCCGCGCGCCGTTGAATTCTTTCAAGCTGCGCACAACGCCGTAGAACGTCAACGGCTCGACCTCCTCGCTGAAGCGTACGCCCGCCGAGTCCGTATGGCCGTACTCACGCTCGGTAACGGCGGCGAGGGCGGCAATGGACCATGTGTCGGTGATCTTCCCGCTCAGCTTCGACGCGCCGAGAATCGTGGTGCGGTCGGGGATGTCGTGGAAGCCGGCGCGCGTGACCGAGCCCTGCGGCGCCCTGCCGATGCGACGGCTATAAAAGAAGCTCGGGTCGCGCCAGTTGAAATCCTGAAGATACGCCGCTCCTCCGCGCCCGAAGCGAAGAATGTTGGAGCCTTCCACGAAGAACGGTCGCTTCTCGTCGAAGCGAATCTCGTAGGCAGTGAGGTTGACGACGGCGGGGTCGACTTCGACTTGCGCGAAATCCGGATTGAGCGTAACGTCGAGCGTCATATCGCCGCTGAGTCCGATCTTCGCGTCGGCGCCAAGGTTGAGAAGGTAATCACGGCCAAACACAAACGGGTCGGTCCGGCCAGCGTTGAACGATGCCGCCGGCGGTCGCTCGATGAACTTACCGGTTGCGGCAATGTAGGGCAGAAGTTCGACCCTCGACGGCGGCTTGACGCCCTCGATACCGTGTAACTCTGTCCACCGCGAGACGCGCACAAAATCGTCGCGTGGATGCAGGACGAGATACGATTCCTCATTTTTGCGCTGGATTCTTCGAGAAAGCTCGAAGCCCCAAACATATCGGTCGCGCTCGGGAAATCGAAGTTGGGAAAACGGGATCCGGAACTCTGCCGTCCATCCGTCGTCATCGACCTGCACCGCAACATCCCACACACCATCCCAGCGTGAGTCGCGGTGCGTGTCGTTCGAGATCGTTCCATCTTCAATCGCGCCGGCGGAATTCACCACGAAGTAGTACGCCGTCCGTCGGTCGAACGACGCGTCAATGCCGATGCCGATGTGGTCGGATTCTGAATTTTCATCTCGCCGGGCAAACCGTCCTATAATAGAGTCGGGACGCGCATCGTACATCCTCGCCGCAACGTAGAGAGCGTGCTCATCGTATGCGATCCAGAACTCCGTTTCCTCAGAAGCGGGAGCGCCCTCTTGCGGTTCGCGCTGGATCAATCCGCGCGATCCGGGCTGTTGCCAAGCGCGTTCCGTGAGCTGGCCGTCGACCTTGATCGATTCCGTGAGTCGCTGCGCGGCGATGATTCTGGTTGGAGAGGATGATGCCTGTCCAACGAGGTTGTGAGAGAGTACGATGGTGAGGGACGCAAGAGTTAATAAGGAGTGAAATCGCATGAGGCACCGTAATAAGTGGTGAAAAAATATTCGTAGGAATATGAAAAATGAAAGTAACAAATGCAAGAACGAGGGAACTGTCATCGTGAACCTCCAGTCTCCAAAAATGATGCAACCGTTATCATTCTTGATAGAAAATGAGAGCCGGCCGAAAAGTTCAACCACTAAGACACAAAGACTCGAAATTACACAAAGGTAGACAACATTAAAGCATTTTTCTTTGTGCTTTCCCGCTTTCAAAACTACGAAAGGCGGGATCTCCCGCTTCTCAGGATTCCGCTACTGAACGGTATTCTGAGGAGAGCGGAACCGTAAAGCGGGACTTGGTGCCTTGGTGGCTTTGTGGTGAAAGACGGGGTTATCGGCCGAGTCTCTAGGAAATAGCCATCACGAAGGAAGCGTTCGTACTCATTGTGGAATTACAACCGTGTCGGGCCACAAGCATCTCGACGTATCATATTACTCGTTCGGTTGCCTCATACTCCTTTTTTGGCTATTTTGACCCCGCGTTCCAATCGGCGGTTTGTAACTGTTTGTTGTAAGCCTCAGTCGTTCTTTTTGCCATGAGAAACTCCACACCACCCTCCACAACAGCACCGCTCGATTCATCCACAGGTGTTTCCTCTTCATCCGCAAGGATTCCATCGATGAACATGTTCCAGGAGATTGAACGCCGCGACCACGAGCAGGTGGTGTTTTTCTCCGACAAAGAAGTCGGGCTGCGGGCGATTGTTGCGATTCACAACACCTCGCTGGGGCCTGCACTCGGCGGCACACGCATGTGGATGTATGCCAGCGATGGTGAAGCGCTGCGCGACGTCCTCCGCCTTTCACGCGGCATGACGTATAAAGCCGCTGTCGCCGGATTGAACTTGGGCGGCGGGAAAGCGGTCATCATCGGCGACCCGGAAAAGGAGAAGACGGAAGCCCTGTTCCGGACGTACGGCCGGTTCGTGGACGGGCTTGCCGGCCGCTACATTACCGCAGAAGATGTCGGCACGAGCGTGCGCGACATGGAATGGGTGCGGATGGAGACGAAGTACGTCACCGGCATTTCGCGCGAGCTTGGAGGCAGCGGCGACCCTTCTCCCGTCACCGGCTATGGAGTGTATGTCGGCATGAAGGCCTGTGCGCATGCAGTGTTCGGGAGCGATTCACTGCGGAACAGAAAGATTGCCATCCAGGGCGCGGGGAAGGTCGCCATGTATCTCGCCCACCACTTGCACAAGGAAGGTGCGAGGATCTACGTCACAGACATCTACGAGCAGAAGGCCAAACAGCTCGCCAAGCGGGTGCGTGCAACCTCTGTGAAGCCGGCGAAGATTTTCGACGTCGCCGCAGATATTTTCGCCCCGTGCGCCCTCGGCGGAATTCTCAACGACGACACCATCCCCCGGCTCAAGTGCCGCATTGTCGCGGGAGGAGCGAACAACCAACTGCTGGACGAGAAGAAACACATCGCTCAGCTTGTCGAGCGAGGCATTCTCTACGCGCCGGACTATGTCATCAACGCCGGGGGGGTGATTAACGTTGCAAATGAGTTGGAGGGGTACCGCGAAGAGCGAGCGTTGAAGCAAGCCGAAGGAATCTACGACACACTTCGCTCTGTGTTCGCCATTGCGAAGCGAGAGAAGATGACGACTTCGCAGGCAGCGAACAAGCTCGCCGAGGAGCGCATGGCGAAGATTGCGCGCATCAAGCATTTGTATTCCGGGCGGTCGGAGTTCCGCGGCCGCTGGGGAGAGATCAGCCCAAAGAATCGATAAA
>JBGFRR010000143.1:0-29437 GCA_041695045.1 Bacteroidota bacterium | reverse complement strand
CCCTTCAGATTCCGTCTCACGACAGACACCCTGCGCTTGGCTCCATAACCCGGCTTGCGTTCGATTATGAGAGGACTTTAACCTCTAAGCTAATGATACTGCACGGCACACAACAAAAAAGGCGTCCCGGATGTCTCCGGAACGCCTTCTACGCTCATGCGGCGACTACTACTGCTTCGGGATTTCAATGGCGACGAACCGCGTTGTCTTGTTGGAGCCTTTGACGCGAAGCAGGACAGCATCGCCGGGCTTCCTGTTCTTGATAGCTTCTTCAAATTCCGCAGCCGACTTCACCGGTTGGTCGCCGACGCTCAGAATAACGTCGCGCTGTTGAAGTCCTTGCCGTGCCGCTTCGCTCGCCATTCGCACTTCTTCGACCAACACACCGTGGTCCACTTCATACTGCCTTTTGACGTCCGCGTCAATATTCCGTACGGTCACACCAATATTCCCCAATGTTACGCGAGCCTGAGCCGTACGATCTCGTGGTGTTGACCCGCTTCGACCGCCGTCTCGCGCTGCGACAACTGCTTCCTCGTCATCACGAGCTTTGAGTTTTACTTTCTTTTCGATTTTCTTCTTGTCGCGAACGATCACCAGCGTAACAACATCGCCCGGATGTTTGCCGGCGATGACGGTCTGCAGCTGATTCGCGGTATTGACTTCTCGCCCATCGACGGAGAGGATAATGTCGCCCGATTTCAATCCGGCTTCCTCGCCTGCGCTTCCCGGATTCACGTCGTTGATGATGACTCCTTGCGTGCGGTCTAACCCGGCTGCACGGGCCATGGTCGCATCGACCGTGGAAATCTGAACACCGATGTAGCCGCGCATGGCCTTGCCGTACTTAATGAGGTCGGTGGCAACTTTCTTCGCGAGGTTGATTGGAATAGCAAAGCTGTACCCCTGGTAACGTTGGTTCGTCGTTGCAATCGCCGTGTTGATGCCGACGACATCGCCGTTGATATCCACCAACGGACCGCCGCTGTTGCCGGGATTTACTGCCGCATCGGTCTGGATGAAATTCTCAATCGCGTAGGGGTCGCGGTCGCCAACGATGCCGATCTGCCGTCCGATCGCGCTCACGATCCCCTGCGTCATCGTCGAGCGAAGGCCGAGCGGGTTGCCGAATGCAAAAACAACATGCCCAACATCAAGGTTATCGGAATCACCCAAGCGAGGAACGGACAAACCCTTCGCATCAATCTTAATAACAGCAAGGTCTGTGTATTTATCGGTCCCAATAATCTTCGCTCCTCTGAATCTCCGCGTGTCGTGCAGAACCACATCGACCCCACCATCATCCGCATTCTCGATGACGTGATTGTTCGTGAGAATGTAACCGTCGGACGTGAGGATAACGCCGGAGCCTGCCCCCTGCTGAGGGATTGCCTGCGGCGGCTCGAAGCGAAACTCCGGACCGAAGAAGTGGAAAAACCGGCTTCCATCATCGCGCGGGCGTGTGGATGTTACTTCGATATACACAACGGCGGGCGTTACTTCCCGTGCGATCGCACTGTAGGCTGCGTTCAGCTCGTTCAAGATCGTGCTTGGGTTCGCAGCGCGAGATTGCTCGCCAATCTGGACATCGGCTCCGGCAAAGGTTACATCAACTCCCTTGAAGCTGGAAACCAACGTCACGCCGAACACTATGCCGAGCGCGATCAACAACACTGCTACAAGGACTGATTTGGTCGACATCGTTCTTACCTCCTTTACGCTTGTTGTTCTGGTCAGATACTCATCTGGTGAAAGACCGCTTCCGACTTCAGCGGCCGGAATTGCTCAAAATGATGACATAAATACAAACGTGTCAGCTCCGCCATTACGTTCCCCGTCCGCTCGTCTATCATCAGAGCCGGGATGCTCTCGATGCGTCCGAGTAGCAAGCGCTCAAGGATTCGCACTTCCCGCGCACCGACAAGGAACATTCCCTCCTTTCGCCTTGCTCGCTGCTGCAGTCCATCGCCGCATTGATAGCAGAGAAGACCACCCTTCGAGAGCTCTAACACCCACTGACCTTCCCCCTCTTCTCCATCAACCTCACGACCGCATCGCACGCAACAATGGAGTGAAAGGGCAAAACCGAAGATACCGGCCAGACGCAGCTCAAACATCAGCAGCAGAGCTCTGTGATTTCCCTCCGATGTGTCAAGCGTATCGAATGATTTCTCCATGAGGTCGAAGAGGCGAACATTTTCCTCTTCATCGTGAGTAAGCTGGTCGACAAGCTCGGCCATGGCCAGCCCGACAGCAAGCCGATCCATCTTCTCATGGATGTTCCTGTAGGGCTTGACGAGATCGCTCTGCGAAATCAACTGCAGCTCACGGTGATCCTTGCGATACAGGACTACCGTGGCCACTACGACGGGCTCGAGCGACCCGCCGAACTTGCTTTTCGTTTCTCTCGCTCCCTTGGCGATCCCTTTGAGCTTTCCGTACGTTCGCGTGTAGAGCGTAACAAGCTTGCTGGTATCACGATACCGTCTTGACTTCAACACGATGGCGTCGGTCTTGACGATCACGTTCCCACCCCTACACGCTCACGATGCGAGGGAGCCGACCGGAGGGAGCGCAGAGATGCTGCATTCGGCGGCTGTACCACTCCATGCTCCGTAACAATTGCGGCGATGAGTTGATACGGCGTCACATCGAATGCTGGCGCGTAGGCCGTCGCGTGTTCCGGAGCGATCGTGGTGCCGGCTATCGTCGTAATTTCTTCTACTCGTCGCTCTTCGATCGGGATAAGTGACCCCCTGACAGTTTCAAAATCAATCGAGGACGAAGGCGCAGCGACGAAAAAGGGAATGCCATGATGGTGCGCCGCAATTGCTAAGCTATACGTTCCGACCTTGTTTGCCACGTCGCCATTGGCTGCGATGCGGTCGGCGCCAACAACCACCGCGTTGATGCGCCCTTGCTGCATGAGAAACGCGCCTGTGTGGTCGGTGATGAGTGTCGCGGGAACACCACGCCGAGCGAGTTCCCACGCCGTCAACCGGGCCCCCTGTAGGAGCGGACGAGTTTCAGCTATATAGACGTTCTTGAGCGCGCCGAGTTCCCACGCCCGCTCGATGATGCCAAGCGCGGTCCCTCTTCCTCCTGTTGCTAACCGACCGGTGTTGCAGTGCGTCAACACCGTCGCTCCGGCTGGCAAAAGCTTCTCGCCGTGCTCGCTGATGCGCTCACACATCTCCGCATCCTCTTGATGAATTGCCATCGCTTCCTTCAACAGCCGTTCGCAGAGGCGTTTGATCTCGTCTGAACGATGTTGTTCGAAAACCTGTCGCATGCGGTCGAGTGCCCAGAAGAGATTCACGGCAGTCGGTCGAGTCGTTGCCAGCAGATGGTGTGCCTGCTCAAAGTGCATTGCGACCGTCTCACGACCAACATGGCGGATTCGATTCATCGCGAGAACAATTCCGTAGGCCGCGGCAATGCCGATGAGCGGCGCGCCGCGAATCGCCAGCGTCTTGATTGCCTCGGCTATTTCAGACTCGTCTCTCGTCGTTCTGTACACTTCGGCGGCTGGCAGTTTGGTCTGGTCAAGATACTCTACCGCGCCATCCTTCCACGCTATTGGGACAACAATCGTCATGACTCCATCTCGTCAAAGCGAGACAACTGCATGAAGGAACGATACCGGTCTTGAATCTGAAGATAGGTGAGATTGCGCAACCCATCGACACTGAACTTTTCAACACAGAACGATGCGAGCGTGTTGCCGTACACAACCGCGCGCTTGAGGTTTTCCGGAGAAAGGTCGTCGGTCTTGGCTAACCAGCCGACAAACCCTCCGGCAAAGGCATCCCCCGCGCCCGTCGGGTCGTGAATATTCTCCAACGGAAACGCAGGCGCAGAAAAGATCGTCCCGTTGTTCACCAACAGCGCGCCATGTTCTCCCTTCTTGATGATCGCCGATCCCGGGCCCATCGAGATAATCTTCTTCGCCGCCTTAATCAAGTTTGGCTCGTTCGTCAAGAGCCGCGCCTCGGAGTCGTTCAGGACGAGAACATTCATCAATGCGAGCGTCGCCTTCAACTCATCGGGCTTCTTCTCAATCCAGTAGTTCATGGTGTCGCCTATCACCAGTCGCGGACGCTGCACCGAGGCGACAACTTTACGCTGAAGCACAGGATCGATGTTGCCGAGACAGATGTACGCGCTCTGTCTGTAGGTTTCCGGAACAACGGGGTCGAACTGCTTGAACACATTCAACTCGGTGTACAGCGTGTCCCGCACATTCATGTCATAATGATACCGCCCGGCCCATCGGAACGTCTTCTCTTTTTCGACAATCTGCAAACCGTCGGCATCGATATTGCGTTCTTCAAAGAAGTTGAGATATGTTTGGGGGAAGTCTCCCCCCACAACACCAACGACGCGAATAGGCGCCGTGAAGTAACTTGCTGCCGTTGCGATGTATGTTGCCGAACCACCGAGGGCCTCTTTAACCTTGCCGAACGGTGTTTCAACCGTATCGAGTGCGACAGAACCGACGACGAGTACGCTCAAAGCCAGGGTTCCTTTTTTATTGAAGGGGAATTGGGAATTTCAAGCCAGCGACTCGTCTCCGTTCGCTTCGTCACGTACTCGTCCACAAGCTCGATGACACGCCGTTGACCCGGCCATACAAGCCGTTGCACCGCATCGTTCAGCTGATACCAACCATACGTTGCATGTTCAGCCGAGAGTTCCGGTTCTGCTTCAGCCGGAACCTGAGCCGCAAAGACGGGGCAAGAGTAGATCTCATCGCTCGGGGCATGGTAGAACGTGTCAACAAACGGGACAACCCACAGCGCGTTGAGCGGCAGCAGTGTCTCTTCAGACAATTCTCTCTGTACGGTCGCGACCGCATGCTCGTCGTCGTTCACAACGCCGCTCAGAATCTGCCAGATGCCGGGATAGACGGCTTCGTCGTCGGCGCGTTTGAGGAGAAGGTACCGCGGCGTCCTTTCAACGAGCTTGAAGATGCACACTTCAACTATGCGCGTGTGCGACATGCCCTCCTCAATTGTGCTATTTCATCGTAACGAAGAACCCGAACCTCTCCCGGTTTCAACGGACCAAGCCGGATAGGTCCAACACTGGTCCGGTGTAATGCCAGAATTTCGTATCCAAGCGCTTCCATCGTCCGCCGCAGCTGCCGGTTTTTTCCTTCTGTGATTCCGATTTCGATTTCGTTTCCTCTCACCGCATGTACCGCTGCCGGTTTTGTGCGATAGACTTTTCCTTCCACACGGATCGTAATTCCGGTTTCGAGTTTTCTCCGATCATTAAATCCCATCGGACAGTCAAGCGCGAGGCGATATACTTTCTCCAGCCCAGTCACGGGCCGCGTCACAGCATCTGCAAGAGTGGTGTCGGTTGTGAGGAGAAGCAATCCGGTTGTCTCTTTATCCAGCCGTCCTACAGGAATGAGCCCCTCACCCACATTTCCCAACACGTCATAAATCGTCCGGTCGTTGCGCTCGCTTCTTCGTGTCGTCACCACGCCGGCGGGCTTGTGAAACGCAATCCATCGCGTGGCGGGGCGGCGCATAGCATCGCCATCAACCTGAACACAATCACGCTGCAGGTCCAGCCAGCGGTGGGGATTCTTTTCGACTTTTGCGTTGACTGTTACACGGCCCTCGGCGATCAACGCTAATGCCTGAGCGCGAGAGGAAAAGCCGAGCTTTGAAAGAGCGCGCGGGAGAGAAACTCTATTCGGCCCACGCGAAGTCTTCATTAGCGGTACTGGAATCCGAGTGTGACGGCATAACCCGACGGGTTAGCGACGTAGGTATGGCCGCCGGGGAGAGTCTCTTCTTGTTTCGCGGCAACGTAAAGGCGCGGCTCAACAAAAATCTGGCCGATGAGAATACGGAGGAACGCAGAACCAAAAATGCCGCCGCCGTTTCTCGATTCCGTATTCGATGACAATCCTCCAAACAACCCTCCGCTTTCGCTTTGATACTCCACGCTGTAGAAATACAGATAATACCCGATTCCCGCTCCGAGATACGCGCGTGTGTCGGCATCGGATACACTTACGAGCTGAAAGCCGACATTCGCGTGGAGAGGAAGAAGGATCATCGCTTGCTGGTTGATCCGTGCAGGTGGATTCTTGAAGATCCCGAAGTTCTGTTTCTGGTAGAAGTCGATTGCACCCGAGAGAATCAACCGGTAGTGCACGAACTCGGTGATTCCGTCGATGCCGAACAGGAGGCCGTTGTTCAGCCCGTCGCTCGCCTGGTAGAATCCGAACTTGCCGCTGTAGTATTGTTTCAAGTTCGGACTCTGCTGAGACTTCTGATCCTGAGCAACTGCTTCGACAACAAAGCAGAGAGACACACATACCGCAAGCAACGCCTTCATCGTGAGAACCTCCTGAGTAGTTGATAATTCAAACGATCCAACGAAGCACTGCAAAACCAAGTATGAGCAACACCACAAATACGATCGATAACCACTCAAAGTACTTGTCGATAAACACTTTGATCTCCGGACCGAAGAAATACAGTAACGCCGCCACCAAGAAGAACCGTGCAGGGCGACTCAGAGCCGAGGCATACACCAGTGTTGAGAACGAAACCTGAAACGCGCCGGCGGCAATCGTGAACACTTTGTACGGAATTGGCGTGAAACCCGCGATCGCTATTGCCGAGAATGCATTTTCCTGATACAACGTCTGAACGGTTTGATACTGCGCTTGAAATCCGTAAAACTCAATGATCGGCCGTCCCAACACATCGTAAAACTGATAGCCAACCAAGTAGCCGAACATGCCTCCCAGCACCGACCCGATGGAGCAGACGAACGCATACCGGAATGCCTTCGCGGGAACGGCGACCGCCAGCGCAATAAGTAGAACATCCGGCGGGATGGGAAAGAACGATGACTCCACAAACGCAAGGATGAAGAGCGACCACGACGCGCCGGGTTTCTGCGCAAAGCTCTCGACCCATGCTTTCAAGCGTCGAAGCCACTCTGTTAATGCCTTCACGTACTGGCTGATCCTTTCTCCTTTTGTGATCGACGGGAAAAATATACTGGAAATTCCCCTCAGTTCAAATCAACGGTTGATCGCCGACACACCGGAAACACTTCGCGCCGCTCGCACAGCACGCCGAATTGCCTCCGCTGTAACCGACGCGGCTATTTCCGCAACGAGGTCGAAGTCCGTGTTCACATCGCCGCACGACAACGCGAACGTTGCATCGCCGTCGAACGACGTGTGCACCGGAACAACGGCACGGGCCATCCCGTCATGCATCCGCTGTGCGATGCGATGAAGGTCGACTTTCGTGAAGTCTGCGTTCGTTGCCATGACCACAAGCGTGGTATTGGTGTTCTGCAACACTTCACCGCGCGCAAACGGACGATGCGGCTCATGCTCGCCGAGAAAACGGCCGTCGTCTCCCCGCGCACCGGCGAGGACGCGTCCGCCGGCATCAATCACATCACCGACGGCATTCACAACCGCCAACGCTCCGACAATCACTTCGTTCACCGACTCGGACGCCGTTCCCACACCGCCTTTCATTCGGTGCTCAATACCTTTCCACTTGCCAAGAGTTGCGCCCGTTCCTGCTCCAACATTTCCTTCCGCAACGTCGATACTCGATGCACTCTCACACGCCGCGTAGCCGGCAGCTGAATCCGGATACCTCGAAGCACTCCCCACGTTCAAATCGAACACCACAACCGCAGGCACAATCGGCACCTTTCCCCACGGCGTCTCATAGCCGATATTGTGCTCGACAAGCCACTTCATCACGCCGTCTGCCGCGGAGAGACCAAACGCCGAGCCACCGGCAAGTAACACCGCATGGACCTCCTGCATTTTCTTATCCGGCGCCAACAGCGCCAACTCGCGGCTTCCCGGTGAGCTGCCGCGCACTTCACAACTCGCCCGCGTCTTCGGCGGACAAAGGATGACGGTACATCCGGTCAGAGCGTCCGTATCCGTGTAGTGGCCTACCTTGAAACCGGGAACCTTGGTGATCATACCGTTAGTCGCCTGCGTGGGAAGAACGAACATGTGCAAGGGCGATACCGCATGCGATACCGACATTGAGGGATTCACCTCGACCGAAGCGCGGGATGCGGAGAACCTCGTCGGCAACCGCGATGAGCGATTGTGAGAGGCCGTGTGCTTCCGTGCCGAACAGGAGAAGCGTCGGCTTGTTCGTGCGTGCTGCGGTATACTCTTTCGATGCATCACCGGAGAACGCTACGACCACACCCGCGTTGCGTTTGAAGTGGTGGGCGGCTTGCACAAGGTCGACCTGTTCAACGATTGGGAGATGAAAGATTGACCCGGCTGTTGCACGCACGACCTTTTCATTATGGACTTCTACCGACCCCTTCCCCACGAACAACCCATCGACGCCGAACCAATCGCATGTGCGGATGATAGTCCCTAAGTTTCCCGGATCGCTCAGAGCATCAAGCGCAACGAAAAGACCACCCTCCTTGCCAAGCACATCGTCCAGCCGATGACTCTCACGATGCACCACAGCGATAATTCCCTGAGCATGCATCGTACTCGAGAGCGATGTAAGCTCCCGCTCGCTGATTTCTTTTATGGGAATTCGCTTTCGCCGAAGCCCGGTCAGCACATTGCGTTGAAGTGCATGGCCATCATGCCCCGGCACAACGGCGGCGAGATCAATCCGCGCCGACCCAGCGATCGCTTCCTGAATACTGCGCCATCCCTCGATGAGGAATTTTCCCTCGCGTTCACGCACCTTTTTCTGAGAAAGCGATCGGAGGTATTTGAGTTCCGATTTGGTTATCTGCATGGTATTGCCACAGAGGACGACACGTTACTGTTGCGAGGGAGCCTGCCTGCAAAAAGGTTTAACATAGGTTGTGAGGGAGTTGAACTCCCGAACCCTTAAGGTTAATTTCGTAACTGCTCAGCGAAGCAAAGAATAACCACAGATGACACTGATTTTCACGGAACTAATTTTTTGAATTCATCTGTGAATCTGTGGTAAGTCTCTTAAGTGTTTTTCTTGAGAAAAAATCTTGGATTGGAGAACACGCTGAGTAGATACAAATTTTCCTTTTTTGCTTCGAGAGCAACTACCCATCATGCTCCCCCCAGACGGAGCGGAGGGCATCGGAAATCTCTCCGACTGTCGTGTACGCTTCGACCGCTTCCAGGATGTGCGGCATGATGTTCTCCTGAGAACCCGCTGCGCGCTTTACTCCTTCCAGCGCTCGATCAACCACAGAGTGCGAGCGCGATGCTCTGACCTGCCGGAGCTTTTCGATCTGGCGCTCGCGCAATGCTTCATCCATCCGGAACAGCTCCTCTGCTCCATCATCCTCCGAGACGTACGCATTGACACCGACGATAGTCTTCTCTTTCTTCTCCACCGCCATCTGATAGTTGTATGCACTCTCAGCAATGTGCCGTTGATAGTACTGCTGTTCAATTGCGCGCACAGCTCCGCCAAGGGAATCGATTTCCTTGATGTACTCCTCGGCCCGCGCTTCGACTTCGTCGGTGAGGGCTTCGACAAAGTACGACCCGCCGAGCGGATCAACCGTATCGGCTACACCCGATTCAAACGCAATCACCTGCTGCGTCCTTAACGCCAATCGTGCGGACACCTCGGTGGGGAGCGCAAGCGCTTCATCACGTGCGTTCGTGTGCAGGGACTGACATCCGCCCAACACCGCGGCGATCGCCTGTAACGTCACGCGAACGACGTTGTTGTCGATCTGCTGTGCAGTCAGTGTGGATCCGCCCGTTTGCGCGTGAAAGCGGAGTTTCATCGTATCCGGATCGGTTGCGCCAAACCGTTCTTTCATAATCCTCGCCCACAATCGCCGCGCTGCTCGGAACTTGGCAATCTCCTCAAAAAAATTGTTGTGCGCGTTGAAGAAGAACGAAAGCTGCCTGCCAAAACGATCAACCGGAAGGCCTGCATCGATAGCCGCCTGGACATACGCAATTGCGTTCGCGAGCGTAAAGGCCACTTCCTGCACGGCAGTCGAACCGGCTTCGCGAATGTGGTACCCGCTAATCGAAATCGTATTCCACTTCGGGAGATGCTCGCCGCACCATTGAAAAAGGTCGGTTACAAGCCGCATCGACGGAGTGGGAGGATAAATGTAGGTGCCGCGCGCGATGTACTCCTTGAGAATGTCGTTCTGCACGGTGCCCGAGAGACGGGATATATCTGCGCCCTGCTTCTTCGCAACAGCAACATACATGCAGAGCAAAATCGCAGCCGTTGCGTTGATTGTCATGGAGGTCGTGACGTTGTCCAACCGAATCCCCTCGAACAATCGTTCCATGTCAGCCAGCGAATCGATGGCGACGCCCACCTTCCCGACTTCACCCTCCGCCATGGGGTGGTCGGAATCGAACCCCATCTGCGTCGGCAAGTCGAAGGCAACCGAGAGACCGCTGGTACCCTGCGAGATGAGATAGCGATAGCGTGCGTTGGATTCCTCTGCCGTTCCGAATCCCGCATACTGCCGCATCGTCCAGAGCTTACCTCGGTACATCGTTGGGTAGATACCGCGCGTGAAGGGATACTCGCCGGGGAATCCGAGCTTCGAAAGAACATCAAATTCACGCGGCAGATACAAGCGCTCGATTTCGATGCCTGAATCCGTTGTGACGCGCTCGTTCCGTCCTGCACTGTGCTGTGCAGGCGGCTTCGTCCGGTTCTGTTCCGTTTGTCGTTTCTTGCTCATGGATTCAAGAACTATCCGTGCGAACTCATGGCTGTCATTCTTGTGCAATAACCCGCCCTGACGTTGTGAGGGAGTTTCACTCCCGAACAACCGTTTGTTCTTGGGAGTACTCAGCCATAGGCTAATGCGCCTTTGGCGCAAACTCCCTCGGAACAGTGGACCTGTCTACGTCGAGAGGCAACTCAATATCCCGAACGCCGCCAATCGACTTCCTTCCATGAGCGTCCATCCGACCTCAACACGACCGCCCCATCGTAATCCGTACGGCGAACCACTGCACCGGAAGCGCGAAATCGCTCAAGGACTTCCTGCGACGGGTGATGGAATTTGTTCCTCAAACCGACCGAGATAACGACGCGAGTCGGTCGCGTGCGATTCACGAACGCGGCGGAGGAACTTGTCATGCTTCCATGGTGGCCGGCCTTGAGGATGTCGCTCTGCAAGAACCTGTCGTAACGCCGGAGGATTTTCTCCTCTGCCTCTTGCTCCGCATCGCCGGCCAGGAGGATTGTCGTTTCTCCATACACCAGCTTGACGACCAGCGAACCATTATTGAGATTCCGCACGTCCCGGTCATCCTCCGAGGGATGCAACACATACATACGCACTGCGTCATCGACATGAATCGTGTCGCCCAATGCTTTCTGCTGCATCGGAACACGCCGCTCTTCTGCCTTCGTGCGAATTTCCTTATACAATGCAGACCTGCCCTCCACAACAGGCTCGACAACGCGTCCCACCTTCATCTGTTCAAGCAGCGCTGGCACACCGCCGATGTGGTCGCTGTGTGCATGTGAGAGGAGTACCGCATCGACGTGTGTAATTCCCATCCGCTTCAGATGCGGGAGAAGAACGCGATCTCCAGCATTTGCCCAAAACGTTCGCGGTCCGGCATCAACGACGGCTGCAGCTCCATTCGGGAATTTGATCACAATCGCATCTCCCTGCCCGACGTCGAGCACCGTAACAGTCAGGTTGCGCTCATTGCCGTAAAGCAAGGGAGCGTACGTTGCCACATTCAGCCATACAAGCCCTGCAATCACCAGCACCTTCACAGCCTTCGGATTGGGGAGATGCAAGACGCCGGCGACACCAATGTAGTAGATAATCAGAAAAGATGCTGAGGGTGTAGCGGTTTCGATATAAGCATAGGGTAAGTTTGCTCCCGTGCGGACGATTCCCAGCAGGAAGGAAACGAGGAATTCATTCAGCGCTGCATACGAAGCGGCAATCCAGGTGGAACACTGAGCGAAGAGCAGCGTTGCAAAACCGAGCATCACGTTAAACACCGATACCGGAACAACAACGAGGTTGGCAGCCAGTGAGGCGATCGAGATGCGGTCAAAGTAGTATGCCGTAAATGGGAGCGTGCCGACCTGCGCCGCGAGAGAGACGGCAAACAGCTTCAGGATGTAGTCAATGGCGTTGATCTCTTCGAACGCTTCCGGAATTCTGATGAGCTTCATAAAAATCGGATAGCAATAGACGATAGAGAGAACCGCTGCAAACGAGAGCTGGAAGCCAACGTCAAACAGGTTGTTCGTATCCCACAGCAAGAGCAGCAACGCTGCAACTCCCAGGGACTGATACACGTCCGTCGGTCGCTGAACAAGGCCGGCGGCGAGAATAACCGACGCCATAATCGTTGCGCGCACAACGGATGCCGGCGCACCGATTAACACCATGTACACAACAAGCCCTCCCATCGTTGCAACAATTTGCATCCGGCGCGAGAGACGGAGAAGACCAAACACAGCGTAAAGTGGAACGGCTATCAAGCCCACGTTGAGTCCGGAGACAGCAAGTATATGGACCGTGCCCGTGTCGATAAACGCTTGGTAGACATCATGCGGAATACTGCTGCGGTCTGCGAGAAGAACGCCTTTGAGGAAACTCGCCTCCAGACTTGAGTGCAGGCTATCGATCGTCTCAAGCAGTGACGCGCGCGTCGACGCTAACAACCGCACCAACGAGAAAGAGGTTGCTCGCTCCACGAGCGTCAAGCCGTTGGGTGCGTCGACAAGCACCATACCGTGAATGTGGTTGAGTTCTAGAAAACGCCCATAGTCGAAATCGCCGGGGTTACGCGGTTGGGAGAACGGCTCTAACAAGCCAGACACGAACACGCGATCGCCATATTCAATCCCTTGTGCGGCATTCGAGAGAACCCTTGTTCTTCCATGGACAAGAACCCTTCGCCCCGTCTCCTCCTGCTGCACCACAATCTGAACTCGGGCCGGCCGACGAACAGGCGGCTCATCAACAACTCCATAAAACTCCATCGGGCTCCCCCCCGGCGCACCACTGAGACGATCGACAACCATATCGGTTTCATTAAGGGTTTGGAGGGTGAAACCCAGCGAGCAGAGCAAAAGATGGAGAAGCGCATCCCTTACGAGAATGGCTTGAAATGCAATCGCGAGGATAACAACCAACAGCAGTACAGCAGAAACAATGATGGAAAGATAAGGATCGAGAGGGAGCCAGCGAGTCAACAAGATACCCGCGGCGAAGAGAAGGGCAACGCGCAATGCAGGACGCCGGCTGAATGACGCGGGAGTCATTGATCAAAACATACTGAGGATTGTTGGTGTGATGTGCGTGAGGTTCTTGATGCGCCTGGCGACCTCCTTCCTTCCCCTTCCCAACACCAGGCATGGTACCGGGTTGCGTGTGTGTGTCTTCGTCGAAAGGTCTTCGATGTTGCCGTGATCGCTGATTGTCAGCACAAGCGTCCTTCGCAGGTCAAGCTTCCTCACGAGCGCACCGAGGAAACCGTCGAAGCGTTCTATCAACTCGACCGACCATTGCATGTCTTGCTTGTGTCCGGCGTGGTCGGGAAGCCAGTACTCAAACAGCGTGAAGGCGTGTGCTTGTGTTAGCTCCGCGAGATGCTCTCCAGCTTCTTGGGGGGTAATGGGAACAAGGTCAGGGTATCCCATCTCTACCCAGCGGTCGCGGTTGAAGTCTGCTGAGAGTGCGCGGTTGGCTCGAAGATCATCGGCGGTCAGCAAGGGAACGCCTGCCATCATGCATGAGAGCGTCGTGACGGTCAGGCGGCGGGTTCCGGAATTGGTGTATTCGAAAAATTTTCGCGGGAAGGCATTCGCAAACGCAACCGAGCGGCCGCGTTCCTTCAGCTGACGGAAGATATTTTTCTGCTCGACCACGCGTTGGAGTTGAACCGTGGGATACGGACCGAAGTGGCGGCCGATGAGTTTGGCCGCGTTCACACCGGTGAAGATCGCCGCCTGTCCTGTTCCACTTTGCGGCAACCCCGACACACCGAGCGTTGTGTTGACCGGAACCAGCTCGCAGTGGCGGTTGAAGATGCGCTTCCTCCGTGTGCTGAACAACTCACGTCCAAGAAAATGCGTCAGTGTTGGTAATCGTGCTCGAAAGAAGGGGTTGATCTCCGGGTCGGGCTTGCCGATGCCGACACCATCGAGGAACAGAAGCAGGACATTCACGAAGCCCCCGCAGTGGAATTCTTACTCTCAAGCATGACGGTAACGGGACCATCGTTGACCAATTCGACCTCCATCATTGCACGGAAGACGCCGCTGGCTACGCGGTCATCGCCAAGCAGTTGGCGTGCCGATTGGATGAACCGCTCGTACAACGCCTCGGCAAGCTCAGGTGGGGCAGCATCGGAATAACTCGGCCTGTTGCCGCGGCTCGTGTCGCCGTAGAGCGTGAACTGTGACACGACCATCATTGAACCCTGCGCATCCCGAACGGAGAGGTTCATTTTTCCATTGTCGTCGTCGAACACACGAAGCGTTACGCACCGCTCCGCCAATGCCTGTGCGTCATGTGCCGTGTCTCCCTTGCGAACGCCGATGAGAACAAGCAGACCTGCGCCGATGGAACTATGCCGGGCGCCGTTGATACGAACCGTGCACCGCTTGACGCGTTGGACGAGAGCCCGCATAGGAATGGTATGGCTGGTAGGAATTAATTCAAGCGCACCGAGCTTCGTGCCTTTGCATAGACCGACGCACGTACGACGCGAGGAATACCGCCCAGGTCGTTTGCCACACCGATAGTGTGGAAGCCGGCCTGGCTCATCATCGCGACGACTTGCATGGCCTGGCCGTCGGCAACTTCGAGGAGTAGCACACCGCCATCGTTCAGGAGGTATGGGGCAAGCTCGATGATGCGACGATGCAGCTCATAGCCGTCCGCCCCGTCGGTTGTTGCATCACGCGGCTCGAAGTCGCGCACTTCAGGCTGTAGGCGTACCCAGTCTTCGGCAGAAACGTAGGGCGGGTTGCTGACAACAAGATCGAACCGCGTGCGGAGGAGCTGGTCGACAGGCTCGAAGGCATCCATCTCATGAAGAAGCACTCGATCGCCGACGCCGTGAATCTCGATGTTGCCTTGCGCAACCTCAAGAGCGCCCGGGCTGTTGTCGATCGCGGTCACTCTTGCTCGCCGCTCGAACTTAGCGAGACTTACGGCAATGTTCCCGCTTCCCGTTCCAATGTCCAGAATCTTAATCGTCCGGCCATCGGGGAAATCGTTGCAGGCAAGGAGCGCTTGTTCCACGAGCGTTTCGGTATCCGGGCGAGGGATGAGGACGCGTGAATCGACGGCAAACGACAAGCCCATGAATGTCGCCGTGCCGGTGATATACTGGACCGGTTCGTGTTCAAGACGCCGTTCATAGAGAAGCAGGAAGGTATTGACCTCTTCCCTCTTCAGCGCTTGATATCGGGAGGTATACAGATGGATTCGCTGGCAGGCGAGGGCGTGAGCGAGGAGCAGTTCGACATTCAGTCGGGCCTCGTCAAAGCCGAGCTGCTGAAGATGGTCGATGGCATGCCGCATCAGTTCGCGAACCGTCCAGACTTTGATGTCTTGCTTGAATATCACGGCCGACGCCCCTTCTTTCTCCGCTTGCTCGCTGATGCTGCGGTGTGGCGTTTCTTGGGTGCGGTGAGTTTGCGTTTGTGCTTAGCGTCGTTTCGATGTGGACGGACAGCAGCACGGCGTGACTGGGGTTCCACGCGGGGTTTACTTTCCGACCGAAGAGCGGGTTGATCTTCTTGTTCATCATCGCTCTCTCCGACCTCTTCCCTCAACAACTGCTCCTGAGCTTCTTCACTGATCTCGATGTTTCTGAGTCGCACACGGTCTTCCGAGTAAAACCCAAGACGTTCCATGCCCGGTTCGAATTCATCCTCTTCCTGTTCCACTTCATAGTAGCCGTCTCCAAGCTGTTCGCCGGCGGTGATGAATTCGAATCGGTTGTCCCCTTCCAACAAGGCCGTGAAGTCCGCCAGTCCGGGCGCTTCGAAGTTCTGCAACTGGCTCTGTTTGGTCACTTCCACCCAAATCTCTTTCACCGGCACGAGCACATCCTTATGCGCGGCGAGGATACGTTCGGCTTCGATGAGTGAGCGTTCGTACACGAGACATCCTCCATGCTGAAACTTCGTCGGCAATGTATAATTATTTGGAGGAAAGCGCAAGCGCAACAACGGCGGAGGAACGGCGGAAGCGGTCGGTGAGTATTGGGAGAGGATGGGGGAGAAACGAGGGGGGTTACTTCTTTTTCATTTTCTCCGCGAACAGTACTGCAACTTTTTCAATATCATAGCCTACCTTGGGAAGGTACACGCCGTTGAACTTTTCGACCATTCCCTTGAGCGTGTCGTAGGCGTCGGCACTGCAAAAGAAAATAGGCGTCGTACGGTTTGATCCTTCGCGCCGGGCAAGTTGGAGCAAAGCGATGCCGGGGAGGTGGCCTTTCAGATTATCGTCTTTGAAATCGTTGTCCAGAATGATCAGGTTGAACGGCGTATCCTTGATCCTCGCCCACGTCTCCACGCTGTTGGCCGTTTCCACGATCTCGATTTCGTCCTCGACGATCGCACTGGTCACTTCGAGCGCAAAGCCGTGGGACCTTCGTTGCCCCTCATCATCGTCAGCAACGAGTATCTTGAATGGCATCGTCGGTCTTTGTGACTCCGGTAGTGGGGTTCAATGACTGGCGAAACATAAACTATTTTCGAAGAAAAAACAACTCTGCCCGACCACCCAGAGCATTTATTCGACCACCGTCTCAAACCCGCGCTTCGACAGATCACGATAGATGAGAGCCGCCGCACCAAACCCGACAGCAATGAAGATGAGCCCCTCGGTATAACTCGAAAGAATAAGCTTACCGATTCCGAACAGCATCGCATAGACCAATACAACCCCGACAATCCAATTCAACAACAATCCCCTATATGCCGAATCCCCCCGCACCTCAGTAACCTGCGCAGCGATCGGTTTCCATCCTTTCCCGCCGGGATGGACACGACGATAGAACGAGACAAGCGTTTCGTTGTTCGTTGGTTTTGTCGCATACGTCATCGCGAGCCACGCGACCGTCGTAAAACCGACGATGACAAACAGACTATACGGGAACTCGAGGTAGGCACGCGCAGGGTCGTCCTGCGACATGGATTGCGCGACGACGTGCATGATGGTGTACGGAATCAAGGGGGCAAACATTGCGGTAAGCTCGCTCCACGCGCTAATCCTCCACCAGAACCAGCGAAGGATGAGCACCAGCCCAACACCGCCGCTGATAGCGAGGATGAACTCCCACACCGCGGAAATACGTGTCACCTGTGAAGAGATGAAGAGCGAAATCACCATAAGCAGTATTGTCGCAACTCGCGAGACGGCTACATAGTGTCGCTCCGACTGATTACGCTTCACAAACCGCTTGTAGAAATCGTTGATGACATAGGATGTGCCCCAGTTCAACTGCGTTGCAATCGTCGACATGTAGGCCGCGAAGAACGCAGCAACAAGAAGTCCGAGTAAACCGGGGGGGAGGTGGTCGCGCATCACCATCACGTAGCCGTCCCCTTTTTGATCGAACGGCAACTCGGGATATAACACCAGCGATGCAAGACCGACGATGATCCACGGCCAGGGACGAAGACAGTAGTGAGCGATCGTAAACCAGAGCGTGGCGAAGAGAGAATGCTTCTCGTCCTTTGCGGACATCATGCGCTGCGCGATGTATCCGCCGCCGCCCGGCTCGGCACCGGGATACCACGACGCCCACCACAATACGCCGATGTACGCGATAAACGCTGTGAGCGTCATCGCGAACACGCCGCCGATTCCCGCTTCTCCCCCCGTAGCGCTCCCAATGACAGGCGTGAATTCAAACGCCCACGAGGGAAGCCGCTCACGCAATCCAGCGATCCCTCCAACTTCGGGCAAGCCCAACACAACAAATGCGAGGATTGTCGTTCCAACCATCGCGAGCACAAACTGGAAAAGATCCGTTACGGCAACTCCCCACAGTCCCGCGAGCGCTGAATAGAATGCCACAACGAGCATCGCGACACCAACCCACAGCAACGCCGCGCTGAACGTGAATCCTACGATGGTCACCGACTCTACTCCGAGGAACGTCAACCCCGGGAACATTACGCGGATAATCTTCTCCATCGCCACATTCACCCACGCTATCACCGCCGCGTTCATGGCGATGCCGACGAAGAGCGCGCGATAGCCGCGCAAGAACGCCGCAGGCTTTCCGGAATACCGAATCTCCGCCAACTCGACATCCGTCATGATGCCTGCGCGGCGCCAGAGACGGGCGAAGAAAAAGACCGTCAGCATGCCGCCGAACGCAAAATTCCACCACAGCCAGTTGCCGGCGATGCCGTGTTTTGCCACCAGCTCGGTAACGGCGAGAGGCGTATCGGCGGCGAAGGTTGTCGCCACCATCGCCGTTCCAGCAAGCCACCACGGCAGATTCCTTCCTGAAAGAAAAAACTCATGCGTGTTCTTTCCAGCACGCCGGGTAAAGTACACTCCAATGCCGATGCTGAGCAGAAAGTAAAGTCCAACCAACATCCAGTCGATCGTTTGCATGTGAGCTCGTTCTCAGTGGTGCTTTGGTGGAATGTGGCAGGTTGAAAACCGTGCCAATTTAGTCCATCGAAAAGGGAATTGCAACGGAAAAACCTTCTCTTAATTAAGCACTCGACTTTGGGCGGATTCCATCTCGCCGTACGCACAATCATCTCAAAATGGTTTGAAGAATGCTTGCTCATTTCACCAAGAATCTCTATTTTCCCGTGCCCTTTTTCAACCTTCCGGGGAATTGACGCCATTATGGCTTTGGACCTGCTCGAGCAAACGCTTCCTCACGTCAAGAATCACATTTACCCCCAACAATTGCCTCTTTCTATGTGGAGGACGAAAGAGGCTGATATCGTCGGCGCTGAATCTCTCCGCTTCAAAGACAAATCGTGGCGGCAGGAGCCCATCCCGATCGTCTGGGGCGGCTTCGACAAGATTGTTTGGTTCCGACACACCGTCACCGTTCCGGAAGAATTCGTAGGAAGTCAACTCGCCCTCGTTCTCGACCTCCCCGAAGCGTTGGTTTACGTGAACGGAATGCCGCATCAGGGAGTGAACACACATCATCGTGAAGTCCTCCTGACCACGAAAGCGCGAGCGAATCAAACGTACACGATCGCTATCCAGGCATACAGCGGAAGGTCGATCGCGCCGAAGACTTTTGGCTTAGCAACGCTCGCCGTCGTTAACCCCACTGCACGCGCGCTCTCTACGTTGCTTAAAACTCTGCGGGAGATTGAGCATGTCGTTGGAGCAGGAACGCCAGAGTCGAAGGAGATGCGCGAGCTCATTCGCAAGACGTTGATCTTTCTGAAGTACTTCGACCCTCGCGGCGAAGAATACCCGAACGCCATTGGGCGCGCGCTAACATTTCTTCGTAAGACAGTCTCAGAGGAGATGCGTACCTTCCTCCCCGGCCTCTTTCACCTCGTCGGGCACTCACGCGTTCCCGTCGCCGAGCTTTGGACGTTGGAGGAAACCGAGCGAAAAGTTGGCCGCACGTTTTCAAGCATGTTGAGGCTGATGGAGGAGTTCCCGGAATTCTTCTACACTCAACACCAGGCGCGGCTCTATGAGATCGCCCAGAAGAACTACTCGGAAATTTTCCGCGGCGTCAAGCGATACGTTGAGCAAGGACGATGGGAGGCGGTGGGGGGAATGTGGGTTGAGCCGGATTTCAATTGTTCGAGCGGCGAGTCATTCGTGCGGCAAATGCTGTTTGGACAGCGCTCGATGAAAAACCGGTTCGGCGCCGAGACCACAATCGCATGGCTTCCGGATTCATGCGGCTTTCCATGGTCGCTTCCCCAACTGCTCGTGAAGTCAGGATTCCAGTGTTTCTTCACGACGAAGCTTCTCGAGAATGATACGACGAAGTTCCCTTACAACATATTCTGGTGGCAGGGACTCGATAAGTCGAAGATTCTCGCCTTCCTCCCTCCACTCGGACTCGATGCGCAAGCAACACCGAAGGACGTGAAGAAAGCATGGGAGAATTTCCGCCAGAAAGAACAAGTACACGACGCGCTGATCACCTACGGCTTCAACGACGGAGGCGGCGGACCGACGAAAGAGCAGATTGAGCGGGCAGGATTGTTTCAGAACTTGCCGGGGCTCACAAACACGAGACTCTCGACGGCAAAACAATTCTTCTCACAAGCCGCCGAACGAACCCAAGAGATCCCCACCTGGAACGGCGAACTGTATGTTGAGCGCCACCGCGGAACGTTCACAACGCAAGGACGCGTCAAGCGGGCGAATAGAGAGTGTGAGCAATTGCTCCTGGACGCGGAGCTTCTCGCTTCGCTAGCATCGCTCAGTGGCAAAGCTGCTGCATTTCCGGCGGCTCAGCTTGCCGATGCATGGAAGCTGTTGCTCCAAAACCAGGCGTACACGATTTTAGGTGGAACGTCGATCGCGGACGTCTATCAACGCGCACATCAGGACTACGAGGCAATTCGGTCGACATGCAGCGCCGTTATCGACCGCGCAATGAAGATTCTGACCGATGCCCCGCCCAAACGAACTAAGGCTATCTTCTTTGCGGTGTTCAATACTCTCCCATGGCCGCGCAGTGAGTACGTGAGGCTGACATTGAAGTCCGCGGAGAAGACATTCCACATTCAGGATGAAAACGGCGCGTCCATCGAACACTACCTCATGGAACGGCACGGGAAGAATGTAACGCTTCTCTGCTACGTGCCCGACGTACCGGCGTTTGGAGGAAAAACACTCGTCATCCGACCATCCGAGCCAAGGCGAACGGAAATTGAGGGCTGGAAAATCCGCCACCGCCAAATCGAGTCGCCGTTCTTCAGATTACGATTCGACAGCAAAGGATTGCTGACGTCGCTCTACGACAAACGCGTACGCCGCGAGCTGATCAAGAAAGGTGCGCGGGGCAATCTGCTTCAGGCCTACACGGACACGCCGAAGCAATGGGAAGCGTGGGACATCGACGCCGAGTATGCATCGAAGCCCACCCATAATCTTAAGTTCAAATCTGCGAAACTTGTCGAACACAGCCAACTGCGAGTCGTACTCCGCGTTGAATATCGCACAAGCGGCAACTCGCGCATTACACAGGAGATGATCCTCTATCACGCCTTGCCGCGCATCGACTTTACCGTTCACACTCGATGGTTCGAGCAGCAAACATTGCTCAAGGTTGCGTTTCCGCTCGACATCCGTTCATCTCTCCCAAGCTATGAGATCCCCTTTGGTGTGACCGGAAGGACATCGAAACCGTCCACGCCTGAAGACAAGGCAAAGTTCGAAGTGCCGGCCCAGCGTTGGGCAGACCTCTCCGATGCTAAATCCGGTGTGAGTCTTTTGAACAACGGCAGACACGGTTACGATGCAAAGGGGGCGACACTTCGGCTTACCCTGCTTCGATCACCTCACTATCCACATCCGGAGGACCCGGCGAAGTCCGTTGACAACCGCTTCACGGATCAAGGTGAACATAGTTTCTCCTATGCTTTATTGCCGCACGCAGGAGATTGGAGAAAGGGAGAGGTCATCCGCCGTGCACGAGAATTCAACGCTCCACTGCTTATCATTGAGGGGCGCGTTGCCCGCACGCTTCCGACGTTCGTCTCCTCCCCCAGCGTCAATCTTCAAGTTGAGGCCATAAAGCGCGCTGAAGATTCAGAGCATCTTATTGTTCGCGTGCGGGAGGCGCATGGCGAAACACGAGATGCACAGGTGAAGTTTGGGTTCCCCATTCGGGAAGCGTTCGCTTGCGACCTTCTCGAACGTGAGATTCAGAAAGTGAAACCCACGCGCACAGCCTTGAGGTTACGCTTCAAACCGTTTGAGGTAAAGACCCTCAAAGTTTTGCTGAAGCCGGGTTTCCCGAAAAAATAATCCCACAACCGGAACTTCTCAGCGACCGGTCTTTGTTGTTCTCCCACGGAGGTTCAGTTCCCACATCCACACCAACAGAAGGAGAAAACAATGACATTAATTCGGCTGTTTATCATAGGTATACTGTTCGCGCCGCTCGCATCTGCTGTTGCACAGGACGGCAAAAAGAAACTCGTCGATGTGGTGGTACGGGGCGAGGTGATCGACACGAAATGCTACATGTCCGGCAGTATGGGCGATGGACGAGGAGAGCAGCACAAAGAGTGCGCGCTCAAGTGTGCGAAAGCCGGCGTGCCGCTTGCCATACTGGAAGAAAAGACAAATGCTGTGTACTTCACCGGCAGGTTGAAGGGAATGGGCAGTGCGAATGAATTACTGATTCCGTTTGTCGGTGAGATTGTCAGCGTGAAAGGCAAGCTTGCCGAACGCGGCGGAGCGAAAATGCTGTTGATCGACACTGTTGAACGTGTGAAGTAGCAACGACGTTGGGCGACACAGCGCAGTGAGACGGGCGGGGTGGTACCCGCCCGTTTGTTTTTCGTCCTTTGGAACTTCAGCCTCTTTTAATTATATTGCTCGCCGCAGTTTAGGACAAGCAGCTTTTCAAAGCAACAGCCGCGAGGGCACAACCGGAAGGGTGCGAGAGTGGTTGAATCGGCCGGTCTCGAAAACCGGAATCCGCCTTCGGTGGATCGTGGGTTCGAATCCCACCCCTTCCGCCAGACTACGTCCCGCCACATAACGGCGGGACATCCCGCTCAAAAGCAAGCGGGATTCAAGAGGCGAACACAAAACGTGAACCGTCGGAACGAGAGTAATAACCAGATATAATCCCGAATAGAAGAAAAAGCCTCTTTGCGTAACATCATAACTAAGTAGAAATTTCTTCGTTACCCTTCTCCCGAACACTTTTCATCATCCCCACTTTGAATCTGTACAACCGCAGGACATTTTCTGCAAATTCTATCATCGAAATTGATTTTCGGTGATTGTTTCGCTATTATGTGTTTAATGTCCCTCCAACGTTGCCATGAGGTCATCATGGAGAAGAGCAGCCCGCCTCTGGCGGACGCCTAAAGCGGATGGCACAGCAGAGAGAAAGGTTTCTACAAAGTGGCGTTGGACGACAGTGGTTGGATCGAGAATTTCCACAATATAAAAAGACGTAGAACCCGGAGAGGTGCAGGAGTGGTTGAACTGGCACGCCTGGAGAGCGTGTGTGCGGGAAACCGTACCGTGGGTTCGAATCCCACCCTCTCCGCGGTCTTCCTTCGCAACGCCTCATCCCCAACCAACGGTGCCCTATGATGCGTAGGCTCCTATTTCCTCTGTTTCTCGTAGCTGTAACAGCTTTGCCTGCGCAAAGTCCCACTCCGCGCGTCATCGCTATCAAGATTGACGGGGCCATCAACCCTGCCGTGTCGGCGTTCATCCGTTCTGGTATCCAGCGAGCGAAGAACGAAGCGGCACAATGCCTCGTCATCTATCTTAACACACCGGGCGGATTGCTGAAGTCGACTCGCGTGATTGTGAGCGACATTCTCGAATCGCCTGTTCCTGTTGTGGTCTTTGTTGCTCCGGGCGGCTCTCATGCCGGCTCTGCAGGCGTGTTCATTACCCTTGCTGCTCATATCGCAGCGATGGCGCCCGGAACGAACATCGGCGCCGCGCATCCTGTTTCGATGGAGGGCCAGCAAGACAGCATCATGATAGAGAAGGCCACAAACGACGCCGCCGCCTTCATTCGCACCATCGCAGAGAAGCGAAAGAAAAACCTCCAGTGGGCGGAGGATGCCGTGCGCAAGAGCCTCTCGATCACGGAAACCGAAGCATTGGAAAAGAACGTCATCGACCTTGTTGCCAAGGACATCAACAATCTGCTGGAAAAAATTCACGGACGAGCTGTCGAGATTCCAACCGGCGAAGTGAAGTTGGAGACGGCGGGCGCATCTATCGAATACATCGAGATGGGCTGGTCGGAGCGCTTGCTCGACATCCTGAGCGACCCCAATATTGCCTACATTTTGCTCATGTTGGGAATGTACGGCTTGCTGTTTGAGCTGTATAACCCCGGCACGATTCTTCCCGGCGTCGTGGGCGTCATCAGCCTTATTCTCGCATTCTATTCCTTGCATACACTGCCGGTCGATTATGCGGGGCTTGCGCTCATCATATTTGCAATCATCCTCTTCATCGCCGAAATTAAGATTGTCAGCCATGGTCTCCTGTCCGTCGGGGGTGTTATCTCGCTGCTCCTCGGTTCAGTGATGCTCATTCGCTCGGAGTCTGCCTTGGAGTTCATCGAAATTTCCTGGAGTCTCATCATCTCCACCGTCGCGTTGACGGCGGTGTTCTTCCTCTTCATCATTGGGTTTGCGATCAAAGCACAGCGCCGCAAGCCGACGACCGGCACCGAGGGCATGGTCGGGATGGTCGGCGAAACACTGACCGTCTTGAATCCGACCGGCCAGGTGCGAGTGCATGGCGAAATTTGGAATTCGACATCCACGAAGGGGAAAATCCCGAAAGGGAAAAGTGTGCGCGTCGTTGCCGTGGAGGGACTGACCCTTCACGTTGAACCTACCACGTAACCAGACAAGAAGGAGTTCCCATGGATCCGATGACTGCTCTGCTTATCATGGCCGTGTTTTTCGGCTTTATCATCCTTGCTAATGCCATCCGCATTTTGAGGGAGTATGAACGCGGTGTCATTTTCCGGCTCGGACGTTTTATAGGCGTTAAGGGACCCGGGCTCATCATCCTCATCCCGCTGATTGATCGAATGGAGAAAGTGAGTCTCCGCACGGTGGTGATGGATGTGCCGTCGCAGGATATCATTACGCGTGATAACGTTTCCTTGAAAGTGAATGCCGTTGTGTACTTCCGTGTCGTTCAGCCGGATAAGGCCGTTCTGGAAGTCGAGAACTACCTCTTCGCGACATCGCAGCTCTCGCAAACAACACTCCGCAGTATCATCGGTCAATCCGAGCTGGACGACCTGTTAGCGGAGCGGGAAAAGATCAACGCACATCTCCAAAAGATCATCGACCATCAGACGGAGCCGTGGGGCATAAAAGTGTCGAACGTGGAAGTCAAGCATATCGACCTTCCGCAGGAGATGCAGCGGGCGATGGCAAAGCAGGCAGAGGCCGAACGCGAGCGCCGCTCGAAAGTCATTGCAGCAGAGGGTGAATTCCAGGCCGCGCAAAAACTTTCAGAAGCGGCGAGCATTCTCTCCGAGCAACCCAGCGCCCTCACGTTACGCTATCTCCAAACGCTGCGTGAGATCGCAACGGAGAACAACTCCACAACCATCTTCCCCATTCCGATCGACCTGTTAACGCCATTCCTCGATCATGCGGGTAAGAAAAAATAGTCTCGAATGAATGCCCTGCTCTATGGCCACAACGAATTAGGGCAGATCGTGGGAGTCCAGCATGTCAGCGACTCTTCGGTCAGAATCTATCGACGCGAGAACGGGAAGGTAACGCATCACGATGCGGAATTCTTCCCGTTCTTCTTTTTGTCCGATGACGCTCTCCTCGCCAATCTCTCCCGTCAGTTCTGGCTGAAGAAGTTAGACGGCACCGGCTTCTTCCGTTACCTCGCCGCGTTTCCGCGTTGGTCGGATATGTGGGAAGCAGTCCGTCATGTCTTGCGCCAGTACAACAAGACCGCTGCACGTCGTGCCGAAACGTACGCAAATGTCGATGCCCTCCTCCTGAAGCCCGATCCCGTCACACAGTACCTCATACAGTCTGGCTGCACGCATTTCAAAGGCATGGTCTTCGACGACCTCCATCGTCTCCAGCTCGACATCGAGACCTACTCGAAAGACCACACGTTCAGCAATCCAAGCCGCACGGAAGATCGCATTATCATCATCGCACTCTCCGATAATCGCGGATGGGAGCATGTGGTGGACGGTCGGGAGTTATCCGAGCGGGCGATGCTTGAGCAGCTGGTGATGCTCATTCAGGAGCGCGACCCCGATGTCATCGAAGGCCATAATATTCTCGCATTCGACCTTCCGTACCTGTTGCGTCGATGTGAGCTTCACGGCGTGGATTTTTCTATCGGAAGAGATTACTCATCGCCGCGCCTCATCGGTCTGCGCGGCTCAATGATGGATCAGGACGCCGAGAACATCATCGCCGAGGTGAGCGGACGGTCATTCATTGACACGCTCCTGTTAGCCTATGCGTATGACACCTCTTTACATGCATTGGAAAGCTACGGACTGAAGTACCTCGCTCAGCACTTCGGGTTTAGCACTGACGAGCGTGTGCACATTCCCGGCCATCGCATCTCATGGTACTGGGACCATGAGCCGGAGACACTTGTCCGGTACGCGCGGGGTGATGTTCACGAGACGCGACTCCTCTCTGAACATCTCCTTCCAAGCTATTTCTATCTCGCACAGATATGTCCCATCCCCTTTTCAGCCATTGCGCGCGGAGGGTCGGCGGCAAAGATTGAATCACTGCTAGTGCGAGAGTACCTGCGTCGTCGTTACTCGATCCCGAAAGCCCTTCCCGGCACGCAAACCTCCGGCGGCTATTCCGACATCTTCGTTACCGGTTTATTGGAGAATGTCGTTCACGCCGACGTGGAATCGCTGTATCCCTCCATCATCGTCAGCAAAGGCATGAAACCGGCTGGCGACGAGTTGGGAATTTTTCCTACTCTCGTGGAAGAGTTGATGAAGCTGAGGATCGATGCGAAGCGCAAGATGCAGCGCAGCAAGAACCCGACGACGAGAAACAAATACCACGCTCTTCAATCGAGCTACAAGATTCTGATCAACTCGTTCTACGGCTATCTCGGCTACTCGAAAGCGCTGTTCGGCGACGCGGCGCAAGCGGATATCGTCACGACAACCGGTCAGGAACTTTTACGACACATCATTCGTCAGACGGAGCTGTATAACGGCGAGGTCATCGAAGTCGATACCGATGGGCTCTACTTTGTTCCGCCGGACAACGTGAAAGGTAAACAGGAAGAGATCGCGTTCGTGGAACGACTCTCCAGCTCGCTTCCCACCGGCATCTCGCTGGCGTACTCCGGACGGTATAAGAAAATGATGAGCTACAAGAAAAAGAATTATGCCCTGTTAGATGAAAGCAACCGTATGATCATCAAAGGCAGCTCGCTGACGTCGCGAGCCATGGAACGTTTCCTCCGCCGGTATGTTCGACAGTGCATTGAACGATTCCTTCAGGAGGACATTGAGGGGCTTCACCGCCTCTATGTTGGACTCGCAACCGACATCACCCAGCATCGCCTGAACGTTCGGGATTTTTCCAGGGTTGAGACTCTTCACGAGCCATTCGAAGAGTACAAGCGAGGCATCGCGGAGGGAACGCGTAAACACAGCGCCGCATACGAGGCCGTGAAACGCGCTCATGCCGTTGTGCGGCCGGGCGAGCCGGTTGCCTATTACACTACGGGGAATCATGCGGGCGTGAAGCTTATCGACCACTCACGTTTAGCGGAAGAATGGGATCCGAATTTCCCCGACGAGAACACGGCATATTATCTCTCTCGACTTGACGAGGCTTCGGCGAAATTTGAGGTCTTCTTCGATCCGGCAGACTATCAGCGCATCTTTTCGCAAGACGACCTGTTCGGATTTTCGGCCGAAGGAATTCGAATCCAAACCCGGCGTCTCCGTCAGGATCAACGTGCGGCCGCCGGGGAGGTGGATGAGGAGAGAAAATTCGGTATCTGGCTTAATACAGAAGAAGTGCAATGAATTGAAGGCTTTCGCTCTCACTTTCCTCGTCGGCAACCTCTTCTCAAACTTCCCCACTTGCTTTTTTGTCCAACGAGTGCTATACTCGCAGGAGTAATCCACCACACCGTTTTTGTTTCATCAGAAGTTGTTTTGGCGGTACCTCTGCACAAAGACGTGGGGTTCGTGGAACGGGTGAGGTGAGTACGCCTTTGCGGGAGATCGTATCAGGCGAAACAATGGAAGGTCGTGCGAACGGTGACGTTGGTGCGACCTTTGTTGTTGAGAGACAAAAACCCGGTGTTAACAGTCCCACTTTCAAAAGGTTGGCCTTATGGAAAAAGGCACAGTCAAGTGGTTTAATAATGCCAAAGGCTACGGCTTCATCAAGCGCAGTACGGGTGAGGACGTCTTTGTGCATTATAAGTCGATTGCCGGCGAGGGTTACAAGACGTTGAAGGAAGGCGAGAACGTCGAGTTCGATGTTGAGCAAGGCTCGAAGGGGCTGCAAGCCGTCAACGTTACGAAAGTGGTGTAACCCCGTCTCTCAAAACGGTGCCGCCCGGGTCGATGACTCGGGCGGTCTTGTTTGCCCACGTGTCGATCCGCTCACAACGGTTGTTCTTCACGCCGGTGTTCCCGCACCCAGGTTGACACATAGTCGACGATGTCCTGAGTCGAAGCGCCGGGGGTAAAGATTTCGCCGATGCCCATCGTCTTCAATTCCTGAATATCTTTTGCCGGGATAATCCCTCCGCCGAACAGCAGCACATCCCCGATTCCCTTCTCTTTCATCAATTGAAGTACACGCGGAAAGAGCGTCATGTGCGCCCCGCTGAGCAAGCTTAAGCCGATAGCATCAACATCTTCCTGCAGTGCGGCTTCAACGATCATTTCCGGAGTCTTGCGGAGTCCGGAGTAAATCACTTCCATCCCGGCGTCGCGCAAGGCGGCTGCGACGACTTTTGCGCCGCGGTCATGACCGTCAAGTCCTACTTTCGCAATGAGCACACGAATTGGCCGACCCATAGTCTACCGTCGTTGTCGAAGGAATTCTTGCAGTGTTACGTAGAACCGCGTAAGCGGAAAACCGACTACATTATAAAAACAACCGTTCACTTTGTCAATAAAGATTGCCCCGTGGTCATCCTGAATGCCGTACGCCCCGGCCTTGTCCATCGGCGCCCCTGAGGCAACGTAGCGCCGAATCTCCGCGTCGCTCAATTGTCGGAATCGCACCCGCGTTTTCTCAACTTTGGCAACGTGCCGACCCGTTTCTGCGTCAACCAGCGCAAAGCCTGTGTAGACGATATGCTCCTTTCCACTGAGGAGCTTCAGCATCCTTCGAGCATCCCGTCGATCCTTCGGCTTGCCAAGCATCGTGTTCCCTAACGCGACAATAGTGTCAGCGCCAATGACGATGCCGTGCCGAACGCGGTTGCTCACATCACGCGCTTTCGCCAAGGCGAGCAATCGCGCATTTGTCGCCGGAGGACGCCGGGGGTCGATAACCTCCTCAACTGTACTCGGTCGAAGAGAAAACTTCAATCCCAACTGTTTCAGCAACTTGCGTCGACGGGGAGACGACGAGGCAAGGATCAACCGTGTGTGCATGATGCATGGAGAATAGAGTAGGAGGAGACTCGGCTTGAGCCTCCGTCCCCTCATCAAACCGTACGGACGTCCGCCTGAGGCGGACCGTATACGGCTTTCCTGTAAGGTTGCCCCATTGCAGGGAGCAACGAG
>JBGFRR010000067.1:0-5296 GCA_041695045.1 Bacteroidota bacterium | reverse complement strand
GTGACGGGAAGGTCACCGGTTGAGCGTTGTTTGCGAAATCCCGAACGGTTTTTTCGGGATTCGACCCCGGTACGGTCCACCAGCGTTTTGCATAAAGGACAATCATCGATTGTCCTTTTTTATTGCACGGTCAAATATATGGTCCCTCGTCAAATCAAATTGATTGATTCCGCTACGCTTGGCATTGTGTGGGATGACGGCCATCAGGGACGCATTCGTCTGCGGACGCTGCGGGACAATTGCCCGTGCGCCAGCTGTCAGGGTGAAACAGTGCTATTGAAAACGTACCTTCCCGTGATTCAACCCGAGATGCCCGGGAAGTACGAACTTGTTGGTGCCGACACAGTTGGGTCGTACGCGATCGGTGTTTCGTGGAAAGACGGCCACCGCACCGGCATCTACACGTACGAGCGCCTTCGTCAGATCTGCGAATGTGAGGATTGCACACGCACAAAAGCGCTGCCAAATTCTGTATGAATCCGACTTTTCCCAGCCGTCCCTGGGCGATAAACGTACCACGAGTTTACCTATCGTTACAATGTCGCTCCTAACGGAGCTTTTACAGTTGTTGTAGATTTGTGTTACCAAAATATCGCCCCTACGGGACTTCGCGGGCACTTCGTGAAGAGTGCAAAAGCTCCGTAGGAGCGGGCTTTTGGTAGACTCTCGTAAAACGTACGCGTTGCGATTCCGTGAAAAAACGAGTACGTTGTGCACCACACCGGTACCATGCAAACATTCCTCCGACTCCTCAAGTACTTCCGGCCGTATAAGCTCAGGATCCTCGCAGGCCTTGTCTCCGTCGGCATTATGAGTCTAGCGGACACGTTCGGCGCGTTCCTCATTGCCCGACTCATTGCCACGTTGCAGCAGATCGGGGAGCTTGTTCAAAAGGGGCAAGACATTGTTTTGGACATGCGGCTTGAAGTGCTCGGCGTTCTGCTTGCTTCATTCGACATTCGGGGATACGACGACAGCTTCCGGATGATCCTTATCTTTGCTGTGATGATCATTGTGCTGATTGTCATCAAGGTTATCTTCGTGTATGCACGGGAGTACCTGATGAGTTCCGTGCAGCACAAGATTCTCATGCGATTTCGAATTGAGCTGTTCGATACTGTTCTGTTCCTTCCTATCCGCTACTTCGATACACAGAAAACCGGTCGCATCATGTCGCGCATTACTAACGATGTGAATGCGTTAGAGCAATCGCTGTACTTGAGCGTGGAAATTGCCCAGAACGTAGTGTACACGGTGGTGTTTGCTACCGCGCTCTTTTTCATTAACTGGCAGCTCACGATTTTCACGATCCTTATTTTCACGGTCTCCGGCATCATTTCTCGTAAGTTTGGGGACCGAATTCGGGCATTCAGCCGCGACCTCACGGATACGCTTGCCGACATTTCCGCTTTCCTGCAAGAAAAAATCAACGCTATTCGCATCGTCAAAGGCTTCACACGGGAAGAATATGAGCAGCGGAGATTCCGTGAGAAAGCGGAAGCGAACTATCATCACTCCATGAAAATCGTACGGACCATGGCGCTGTTGAGTCCAACGACGGAGCTCTTCAACACTGCGGTAACGTCGCTCCTCGTGGTGTTCACCGGCTACCTCTTTATTCAGGGGTCGATGACCATCGAGTCGATGATGTATTTTGTGCTCATCATGATTTCATTAGCAAAGCCGGTAAAGGCATTGGGGGAGGGTGTTGCACGATTGCAGAAGACGTTAGTGTCTGCGCAGTTAATTTTTGAGATGCTCGATCTTGACCAAGAGCGCCTTGAACGAACGAAGCCAGAATTCATCATCACGCGTGGCGACATTGAGTTCCGGGACGTCTCCTTCTCTTACAACAGCGAGATTCCAGCCGTGCAGGGAGTCTCGTTCATTGCACGCGGTGGTGAGAAGGTTGCACTCGTTGGTCCCAGCGGCAGTGGTAAGACCACACTCATCAACCTTGTGCCGCGTTTCTATGAGTTGCAGCACGGGGCAATTCTGATTGACGGCCGAGATATCCGACAGATGAACGCCGTCGACCTTCGTGCTCAGATCGGTATTGTCCCGCAGGAGGTGATGCTGTTTGCGGGAACCATTGCTGAAAACATCCGCTACGGACGGCTCAATGCTTCCGATGCAGAGGTGCTCGATGCCGCACGGATGGCGAACGCTCACGATTTCATCATCCAACTCGAACACGGCTATCAAACAGAAGTCGGAGAACGAGGCATCCAACTCTCAGGCGGCCAACGCCAGCGCATTGCCATTGCACGCGCAATTCTTCGTAGCCCGCGTATCCTGTTGCTTGATGAGGCGACATCGTCGCTTGACACGGAATCCGAGTTGATGGTACAGGAGGCGCTTGATCGGTTGATGGAAGGCCGCACGTCGCTCATCATTGCGCACCGGCTTTCCACTGTGTACCGCTGCGACCGGATCATCGTTCTTGAGAAGGGCACGCTCATCGAGGAGGGGACGCACGATGAACTGTTGCAGAAAGACAGCGGGCTTTACAAGCGGCTCTATTCGCTCCAATTTGAAGAAACGGAAACGAGGCGAACCGGTTGAAGGCGGCGCTTAAACAGTTGGAGATTTCCTTCCGAAAATTTCTCATCGAGGCTCTTGCTGCGTATGTCAAGCGAGGAGCCCCTTTGCCTGCGGGCCTCGATTTCAACGCGTGCAAATTCCTCTTTGTGCGGCAAGATCGAATAGGAGATGTTCTCGTCTCCACGCCTCTCTTTCATCTCCTTCATGAGCATTACCCCTCTGTGGTGATCGACGTTCTTCTCAGCAAAAATAATTATGCGGTACTGACACACGACCCTGTCATCCGTAAACGGTGGGTGTATCAAAAACACTTGTTACAAGATTGGCAACTCCTACAAGCCATCCGCAACGAGCGGTACGACTTTGTCATCGACTTGATGGATAACCCCTCCGCCACCTCGACCGTGCTTGCGCTCCTTGCAGGCGGTCGGTGGAACATCGGCCTTGCAAAGGAGAATGACTACGTGTACGATATCGTCGTGCCGAGACTCTCACGGAAGGACACACATATCGTGGAGCGACTTGCGGAGTTGTTGCGCGTGTTCCGCATCGACGTGGATGATCGACGCTTGCGGCTGCGGTATTATGCTTCTGAGGAAGGAGAGTCGATGGCTAGTTCATTCTGGTTGGAGCAAGAGTGGAATGGCACGTTTGTCATCGGTCTCAACCTTTCAGCCGGAAGTGACGTGCGCTTTTGGGGGATAGAGCATTTCCGCACGCTCATTCTGAATCTTCAACGGGATTACCCGCGATTGCCGATTCTCCTTCTCTTTCATCCACAGCACAGGGGCAGGGCCGAGGCGATTCAGCGCGACTTCGAGAACGTTGCTCTGTCTCCGCCAACGACATCGTTCGACCAATTTGCGTCGCTCGTGAAACGCCTCGGCTTCCTTGTTACGCCGGATACGTCCGCAGTCCATTTGGCGTCAGCGTTCCACATTCCGTCTGTTGTGTTGTATGTGCAATCCAACAAAGAGCTTCGTATCTGGGAGCCGTATCATACGCCATGCCGAACACTCGTGACGGACGTTGACGACCTCACGACGATCTCTCCCGCCGCTGTGTATGCCGCCGTGCAGGAACTCCTTCCTCAGGCCATTCAGAACGCCGCTCAACCGGTTTCTATCGCATCATGAGAACAATCATCGCGCGTCTGGAGTGGCTGTTTCGTCATGCCGTCGTTTATCCTCTTTTCCGACTCGTCTTTCAAAATCTCCAGTTTGACCGTACGCTCGACCTTAAAAGCATCGACAAGCTTCTCATCCTTCGCTATGATCGAATCGGCGATATGATTGTGACGACGCCAATCATGCGCGCCCTGAAAGCTCGGCATCCTTCGTTGCGCATTGGCATTGTAACAAGTCCAGCTAACGCAGAGATTATAGCCCATGACCCCCATGTCGATGAAATCCATGTTCTGCACACGAACTGGCTCCGACTCATGAAGGAAGTACTCCGTGCTCGCAGGATGCGCTATGATGTCGTGCTCAATTTCATTTTTAATCGGACAACATCCGGCGGCATTCTTGCCAACCTTATTGCTCCGAAGGGATTCAAAGTTGGACAAGGGGCAGAGAAATATCGGTTCTATTTTAACCGCTTGCTCACCTTGGACCGCTCCAGCCAGCACATGGTAGAGGTGCTCGCGTCATACATTCAGCAGGTCTTTGGGTTTGCAATATCCCGTGAGGAACTTCTCCTCAGTATTGCGATCGATGATTCTTCGGTGGAATCGGTTCAGAGCTTTCTTGATCGTCAAAGCATCTCCCCGCACAGGTTCATTCTCGTCAATATCTCGGCGACAGATGAGGTGAGGCAAATCTCACAAGAACAAATGCACTTGATAGTCGAACACCTCTGCATGCACCACAGCACATTACGCGTGGTGATGATCTCCGCACCGCATGACCGTCGTATGGCGGAGAATGTTGCCCGATTGTTTCGAGAGGAACGGGTGGAGGTATTTCCCGAACACCGTACCGCCCGTCTTTTGGAGATTGCGGCGTTGTTGAAGATCGCTCGTTGTGTGATAACGCCCGACACTTCAATCGTACATTTTGCCTGCGCCGTTCAAACGCCCGTCCTTGGCTTGTTCAGCCCATTGCAGATAACGCACGAGTGGCTGCCCTACAACGTCAAGCACGTCGCTGTCCGGGCGGGTCATGGACAGCCGGTGAGGGCGATCCCGGCTGAGACTATCCGGTTGAGTATCGATGGGTTTCTCAAGGAGCTTTCGCATGACTGAATCACAAAGACACGCATGGCCAGCGCACATCAGGCACGCAGGTCTCTACCTGTTTGCGTTTGGTCTTCCGCTTTCTCATGTTCCGGCGCAATTCGGAATCGGGTTTGCAGTGCTCGGCTGGTTGCTCGACGGCGTTCTGAACCGGAAATGGCTGGTCGATCGACATCTGTTTCTCATTGTGCTCATTGTGTATCTGATGTGGAATGCGCTTGCCGCTTCTCTCTCTCCGCGTCCGCTCCACAGCCTGCAGGCCGTCGTTGACAATGAATGGCCTATACTAATCATGCTACTGATGATGTGGACGGTGAAGGACGCAGTCTTGCTGAAACGACTTGCGATCGCATTTCTTCTGTCATCGAGCGTCGCCATGGTGTATGCCGTCTGGCAATCGGTAGGGGGTGTGGAATATGTCCGTGGGATGCCGTTGGACTGGTTGGGAGGTTACTACCGGGCTGTCGGCTTCTACAGCTTCTATCTCACCTTCGCTGCGTTAGCGATGATGGTCTT
>JBGFRR010000121.1:0-30214 GCA_041695045.1 Bacteroidota bacterium | reverse complement strand
CTTTTGTGCCACTTTTCTTTTCCGAAAAGAAAAGTGGCGAGAGGATTCTCGTGTTGCGGGTCATCACTTTCACCTCTGGGGTGAAAAAGGGTTCACCCATTTCTGACGGATGTCGGCCTACGAACCCACAGCAGATCGCGCTTCTATGTCGGAATCAAGGTATCGTCGCATTGCATTTCCCCATCACAGCCTGTATATTGTCAAAGAGTTTAAAGGAGAAACGATCCGTATGAATCGTCCGGCAACCATCGGAGAGCTTCGCAAGAGCAACTACCGTGTTGTCTCCGTGAAAGATGAAGTCCGCGTCAACCTTATCACCAAGCTCGAACGATCCGAGCCTCTGTTCCCCGGCATTATCGGTTATGACGATACGGTGATCCCCGCCCTGATCAATGCAATCCTTGCCAAGCACGACATCCTGCTGCTCGGGCTGAGAGGCCAGGCGAAGTCTCGCATCGTCCGTATGCTTCCCAACCTGTTGGACGAATACATCCCCGTCATCAAAGGATGCGAGATTAACGACAACCCGTACCACCCCGTCTGCAAACGCTGTACGGATCTTGTCCGACAACACGGCGATGACGTCGAGATCGAATGGCTTCACCGAAGCATGCGATTCTCAGAAAAGCTCGCTACGCCGGATGTGACCATCGCCGACCTCATCGGCGACATCGACCCGATCAAAGCCGCAACGCACCGGCTCCACTACGCGCACGAGGGTGCAATACACTTCGGCATCATCCCCCGCAGTAACCGCGGCATCTTCGCTATCAACGAACTGCCCGACCTCCAGCCGCGCATCCAAGTCGGGCTCTTCAATATTATGGAAGAGAAAGACATTCAGATTCGCGGCTTCAACGTGCGCATACCGTTAGACGTTATAATCGTCTTCACGGCAAACCCGGAAGATTACACCAACCGCGGCAACCTCATCACGCCGCTCAAGGATAGGATCGATTCCCAGGTCATCACCCATTACCCTCGCATGATCGATGATGCGATTCGCATCACCGAGCAAGAAGCCTGGATTCAGCGTGACGGGCGCGCGGTCGGCATTCCGCGCTACTTCCGCGAAATCGTCGAGCACATAGCTTTCGAAGCGCGCAAGAGCGAATTCGTCGACCAGAAGTCGGGCGTCAGCGCACGGCTGACGATCTCGGCCATGGAGAACCTCGTGAGTAATGCAGAGCGACGCGCCATTCTGTTGAATGAACAGTGCATCGTGCCGCGCATTTGCGACTTGCCATACGCGCTGCCGGGAATGACGGGCAAAGTAGAGCTGGTGTTCGAAGGCGAGCAGGAGGGGGCCGTGAAGGTGAGCAAGGCGCTGGTGGGAAAAGCTGTGCGGGAGGTCTTCAAACAATATTTCCCCGACCCGCTGAAGCGGCGTGTTCGCTCCACCCATGAAGGACAGCGGCAGGATGACGGCGAGTACGGCGCAATCGTTCGCTGGTTTGAAGCCGGCAATAAAATAGAAGTGGCGGACGAGATGCCGCTCGACGCATACTTTGCCGAGTTAGACCGCATCCCGGGACTGCGCGAGCTGACACGGAAGCACTTGAAGATCGATGAGAAGAACAAGCACGAGCTCGCCTCGGCGATGGAGTTTGTACTCGACGGCTTGCACCAAAGTTCCAAAATTGCCAAAGATGAAGTGAGTCGAGTGGTGTCCTACAAGGACATGGTCGGAGCGATCTTTTCCGGCCGCGGCAGAGAGATGGAAGAAGAACTGTAAAGGCACAGCAGCACACTCTGCAGTCCGCCTGAGGCAAACAACGACCGATGCGTTTCCGCTACAGCAAATGGACCCCTGAATCGATGACCGACGAGCAGCGGCTTCAATCCCTGCTCTCCCTCTTCAGCTATCTCACCATCAAAACCAGCGGCGACGTGGAAGAGGCACTCGAATGGCTGCGGGCGATCGGCCGAGAGTACGGTCTCTTTGATGAAACGATGTCGCTGGAGGATTTGACCGAGAAGCTCAAAGAGCTCGGCATCATCGAAGAAGTCAACAGCACCTACCGGCTGACGACCCGCGGCGTTCAGAGAATCCGCCTCGATGCACTGCGGCAAATTTTTACTTCGCTCAAAAAAGCCCCCGGCGGTGCGCACGAAACCCCCTACACCGGACAGGGCGTCGACAGGCTGAGCGAAACAAAGAAGTGGAATTTCGGCGACCACCCTGCAAACCTCGACCTCACGTCAACGCTCACCAACGCGTTGAAACGCGAGGGCATCGAGAACTTCTCTCTTCAGGAAGACGATCTCGAGGTGTACGAGACAGAACACCTCACGGCGTGCGCAACCGTGCTGATGGTTGACATCAGCCACAGCATGATTCTCTACGGCGAAGACCGCATTACACCGGCCAAGCAAGTTGCGCTGGCACTCGCCGAGCTCATCAGCACGCAGTTTCCAAAAGATTACCTCTCGCTGGTTGTTTTCGGAGATGACGCAAAGCTTGTGAGCCTGAACGAGCTCCCCTTCCTCAACGTCGGGCCGTACCATACGAACACGCGCGCAGGCCTTCAGCTTGCGCGAAGCCTTCTCCGCCGCGTCGGGTCGAACGTCAACAAACAGATCTTCATGGTCACCGACGGGAAACCTTCCGCCATGTTCGACGAGGCGGGGCGTCTCTATAAGAATTCGTTCGGCCTCGACCCTCGCATCGTCAACAAAACGCTCGACGAAGCAGTGCAATGCCGGCGCGAGCGCATCGTGGTGAGCACATTCATGGTTGCACGCGATCCCTACCTCGTGAAGTTTGTCGAGGATTTCACAAAAGCTAACCATGGCCGCGCGTATTACTCCACACTCAACACACTCGGCGAGTTCATCTTCGTCGACTACCTTCGCAACCGACGCCGCCGGTTCAACGCCCGCTAATCATTCCTTCTTGCATCGTATCTGAATTTCTCGGAAATTGGGCGCCGCGAGAGTTTCCACGCGCGACATGGGGGCCGCAGAGTGTTACTCTCCGCCTGTCGCTTCACCACTCGCATGGTGCGAAGGCCGGTCGCAGCAACGATGCTGCATCATCCAGAGAGGATTGCTCCCCTCATGCCGACACCTCGAAAATCGAAACGCAGGGCACCGACGCGCTCGCGTCGCCTGACTGTTTCCCTCCCTCCGGCAGAACAGATCCTCGAAATCATTACCGAGGCGTCCTTCACACTGGATCGCCGATGGCGATGCACGCACCTGAACAAGAAAGCCGCCGCATTCCTCAGGGAGGTCGGACGGAATCCAAAGGAAGCAATCGGCAAGAGCATCTGGAAGGAACTCCCCAACGCGCGGACGTTAGATGTCTATCGCCAGTTCCATCGGGCGATGTGCAAGCAAGTGCCCATCCAGTTCGACCAATTTGTTCCTCTGCTCAACATGTGGTTTCAGATTCATGCGTTCCCTACCCCCACCGGTCTCTCGGTCTACGTTCACAACATCACCGAGCAAATGCGTGCAAAGGAGGCCTTGCAGGAAGCGTCGCAATTCAATCAGCAGATTATCTCCAACGCCGGCGAAGGCATCGTGGTCTATGATACAGAATTGCGCTACGTGGTCTGGAATACGTTCATGGAAGAGCTGACCGGCATGTCGGCCGCGGAAGTGTTAGGCAAGAAGGCACATGACCTTTTTCCCCATCTTCGCGAGCATGGGGTGTACGACCTCCTTCTGCGCGCCCTTGCCGGAGAGCGCACCACCGCTCCCGACGTTTTCTTCTTCGTTCCACAGACCGGTAAGAGCGGTTGGGCAACGGGAACGTACGTCCCCCATCGCAACGGACGTGGGGAAATCATCGGCGTGGTTGGTGTCGTCCATGACGTCACACAGCGACGGCAAACCGAAGAAGCCCTTCGCAAGAGCGACGAGCGATACCGGGCGTTCATTCAACACAGTGCGGAAGGAATTTTTCGCTTTGAACTCACGAAGCCCCTTTCTGTGGATCTCAGCGAAGATGAGCAGATCCAGCTCTTCTACCGGGATGGGTTCCTGGTCGAGTGTAATCACGCCATGGCCGCGATGTACGGCTACGACAATCCGGCAGACCTTGTCGGCGCGCGGCTTGGCTCGCTCCTTCCTGCCGACGACCCGCACAACATTGAGTACCTCCGGCAGTTTATCCGCGGCGGCTATCGCATCACCGACGCCGAATCGCATGAAGCCGACCGGCATGGCAATCCGAAATACTTCCTCAACAACTTAGTCGGAATCGTTGAGAATGGTTTCCTCACGCAGACGTGGGGAACACAGCGGGATATCACAGAGCAAAAGCGCGCCGAGGAAGCGCTCCGGCACAGCGAAGACCGTTATCGCACGCTCTTCTACAGCGTCGCAGACGCAATCCTCGTCTCCGACCACGAAGGCCGGTACGTCGCCGTCAATGAACAGGCATGCCGCCTTACCGGTTACACCGAGCAGGAACTCTTGCGGATGAGCGTCGCTGATGTGGTTGTAGGCGACCGAACGGCGCTGCTCGAAGGGTACAGACGATTTCACGTGGAGATGCGCGCGCGGAAGGCCTTCCACGCGAGCGACCGGGAGATGAGGCGGAAGGACGGTTCGGTGTTTCAGTACGAAGTGAACGCGGTGTACCTGCCGAACGATACCCTGATGGCGCTGGTGCGGAATGTAACGGAACAACGAATTGCCGAAGAGGCGCTGCGGGCGTCGGAAGAGAAGTACCGCGGCCTCTTCGAAAATGTTCTGGATGGCGTCTATCAAAGTACTCCGGGCGGTAGGATTCTCTCGGCCAACCCTGCTCTGGTGCGCCTGTTAGGTTATGACTCCGTTGAAGAATTCCAGAGCCTGGATATTGCCTCCACCTTCTACGTAGACCCGAAACAGCGGAAGAAATTCACACGGCAACTCGAGGAGAAGGGTGAACTCCGCAACGCCGAGCTCCTTCTCCGACGGAAGGACGGAAGCATCATCACGGTATTGGAAAATGCGCGAGTCGTTCGCAACAACAGCGGCACGACCCTCTACTATGAAGGCACGCTCACCGATATCACCAAGCACAAGAAGGCGCAGGAAGCCGTTACCAAATCGGAACTCAAATATCGGTCCCTGATCGAACAATCGAACGACGCTATTTACCTGCTGTACGAAGGAAAATTTGACGTCGTCAACAAGAAGTTCTGTGAGCTGTTCGGCGTCACGCAGGAAGAAGTCCGAAGCCCGCGGTTCAACTTTATGGAGCTCGTGGCGCCGGAGAGTATTCCGATCATCGAGGAGCGGCAGCGGACGATCGCCCGCGGCGAAGAACCGGCGCGCCGGTATGAGTTCACCGCGCGTGCGAGAGACGGGCGTTTGATTTCATTCGAAGCGTCCGTGTCGTACATCTCCTACAAGGGAGGAACCGCTGTTCAGGGCATCTTGCGCGACATCACGGAGCGAAAGAGCGCCGAAGAGGGCCTCAAGCAGATGCTCTCCCTTCTCCAGAGCACGCTCGAATCCACCGCCGACGGTATTCTGCTGGTCGATTTGAGCGGGCACATCGTAACCTATAATAAACGCTTTGCAGCGATGTGGAAGATGCCGGAGTCGTTCCTGCTCAGTGCCTCGGGCGATGAGGTGACGGCGTTTCTCCTGAAGCAATTGAAGGAACCGGACCTGTTCGTAGCGACCGTACAGGGCCTTGTCGCCTACCCGGAAACCGAAAGCTTTGACATCTTAGAACTCACCGACGGCCGCGTGTTTGAGCGTTACTCGATACCTCAGCGCACCGAGGGGAAGGTAGTCGGCCGCGCGTGGAGCTTTCGCGACATCACTGAGCGAAAGCATGCCGAAGAAGCGCTTCGCAAGTCCGAAGAGCAATACCGCTCGCTCTTCACAGAATCGAAGGACGTCATCTTCATCACGACGCCGGAGGGACGATTCCTCGATATCAATCCTGCCGGCGTGGAGCTGTTCGGGTATGGATCTCGGGAAGAGCTCATGAACGTTTCGATTCCGGATGCACTGTATGTTCATTCCTCCGACCGTGAGGCGTACCGGAAAACGCTCGATCAGCAGCGGTTCGTGAAAGACTTCGAGCTCATCCTTCGAAAGAAAAGCGGTGAGCTGTTGACGGTATGGGAAACTGCGACGGCGGTCATGGATGAGCACAACCGGGTCGTCGCATACCGCGGCATCATTCGCGATATCACCGAGCGGAAGCACCTCGAGAGCCAGCTCCGCCAGGCACAAAAGCTCCAGAGTATCGGGACGCTCGCGGGAGGCATCGCGCACGACTTCAATAATATTCTCGGCATCATCCTCGGCCACATTGCGCGCATCGACCGAGATAAAACGAACTTAGAACGTGTGGCGCAGAGCGTCGAAGCGATTCAGAAGGCCGTGGAGCGCGGAACTGCCCTCGTGCGTCAACTCCTGACGTTCGCCCGCCAATCTCCCATTCAACTGGAATCGGTCAACGTCAATACCGTCGTCGAAGAAGTTGCAAAGATGCTGAGCGAGACGTTCCCGAAAACCATCACCTTCGTGCCGTCGCTCGCGCAGCCGATGCCCTCCATTATCGCGGACAGTAACCAGCTCCATCAAGCCTTGCTGAACCTCTGCCTCAATGCGAAGGATGCGATGCCCAACGGCGGCCAGTTGTTTATCAGCACGGCGCTCCTTCCGCTGCGCGAGGTGCGGGAACGCTTTCCCGCCGCCAGCGATGAGCAATACGTCTGCTTGACCGTGCGGGACACCGGCATCGGCATGGACCAAGCAACGCGCAGTCGAATCTTCGAGCCCTTCTTTACCACGAAGCAGCGCAGCAGCGGAACGGGGTTAGGGCTTGCAGTCGTCTACGGCATTGTTGAAAGCCATCGCGGTTTCGTCGACGTTGAGAGCAAACCCGACCGCGGCACAGCGTTTCAGCTGTACTTTCCCGTCCTGCCGGGTATAGTTCAAGAACACAAAGAGGAAACACAACATGAACAGGTGCTCCCACGAGGCAAGGAAACGATTCTTGTGGTCGAAGACGAGGAGATGTTGATGGAACTTCTCCGCTCCACCCTGGAAGGACATGGCTATCGCGTGCTCACAGCAACCGACGGTGTCGAAGCTGTGCATCGCTACCGCGAGCATAAGGATGAAATCGCCCTCGTGCTGAGCGACCTCGGTTTGCCCCGACTCGGTGGACTCGACGCCTTCCGTGAAATACGCAATATCAATCCCAACGCGACGGTAATCTTCGCCAGCGGCTACCTCGACCACTCACTCAAAGCGCAACTCTCCCAGGAACAAACCCAGGACTTCATCCCAAAACCGTATAACCCCGACACGGTCTTGCGCCGTGTCAGAGAAATCCTGGACCGGCAAGCCGGCAAGCGTTAACAACGCCTCGCTTCCCCTCTGGTTTCTTCCCTCCTTTTTGCGTATTGTAGAATCCCGTATCGCTATACGGAACAGTGTATGGGGACCACGCGGACACAACATACCATCCTTGTCGTCGAAGACGACGAGATGCTGCTCGATCTCATGTGCTCACTGTTCGAGGCCAGTAACTTCAACGTCCTCAGTGCGCGCGATGGTGAAGAAGCCGTGGAGCTGTTTCGAGCCAATCATTCCTCCATCCATCTCGTGTTGACGGACATGGGACTTCCCAAGCTCAGCGGATGGGAAGTGTTCGTGCAGATGAAACAGATCGACCCCAACGTAAAAGTGATCATGGCAAGCGGGTTCATGAACACCGAGGTGAAGCGCGAGATGATCGAAGCCGGCGCGAAGGATTTCGTCCAGAAACCGTACGTTCCCGAGTTGATCGTCGAAACCGTCCAGCGCATCCTCGCACAGCCGTAACGCCGTTTCCCCTCCTCTCACACTTCGCCTGACTCTGTACTCCGCGCACGGTGCATCGAACGTGGCTGACGATCGATAGACAATTCCGGAGTCCTCCTACGGTTGAATCTCTACGTATTTTTCAGCATTTTCACCTTCGTCATTGCATGCATAGAGAAGGAACGCTACTGCCGTTCCCACTTGGGGAGCGGCACCGGCGTTAGCTCATGCTCCTCATTTTCCCTTCCATAGAGATCAGTAACGAGCGTTGCGTACAGCTTGTGCGGGGAGAACCCAGCGCTGAGCACCTGTACGGCGTCGATCCGGTGAAGATGGCCATTCTGTGGAGAGGAGAGAACGCAAAGTCGCTGCACGTTGTGGACCTCGACGGGGTTGCTGAAGGGAAGGTCAAGAATAGCATGATCATTCGCCAGATGGTCGAAGCGGTGGATATTCCCATTCAGTTAGGCGGAGGCTTGCGGTCGTACGAGGAAATTGAAAAAGCCTTCGCACTCGGCGTTTACCGCGTCGTCATCGGCACGGCGGCGGTCGAGCAGCCGGAGCTGGTGGAGCGTGTGATCAAGAATTTCGGCGCGCGCAAGGTACTCATCGGCATTACGTCGCGTAACCGGAACGTCTTGATCGACGGAGGGAAGAAAGAAACCGGCATCACGCCGCTGAGGCTGACACGTCGGTTGAAGAAGTTCGGCGTGTGCCGTGTGCTGTATTCCGAGCAGGACTCCGAGACCTCGCGCAACGACTACAACGCACTGCGAGAATTAGCCTCGACAACAAACGTCCGGGTAACGGCACAAGGGGGTGTGGAAAACTACCGCGACCTCATCGAACTCCAAGAACTGGAAAAGTTTGGCGTGGATTCTGCCGTCATCGGCCGGCCGCTGTATGAAAACCGCTTCCCCTGCCAGCGGCTCTGGCGCATCAACGAGAAGGAACTGACGGACTTTGGACCGACGAGAAGGATGTGAGATGTTCTCCGCTCATCGATCTGTTGAACGAGCCGGACCCAATCTATGACCATCACCGTGATCGGCCATGTTTGCATCGACACGATTGAACCCCCGCACAGCGAGGGAGTGCCGCGCGAACAGCTCGGCGGCATTGTGTATTCCCTCGCGACGCTCGCAACTCTCTCTTCACCGGACGATACCATCGTCCCCCTCTTCGGCATCAACAAAGCCGAATACGATGCGCTGACCCAACAGCTCGGGCGCTTCCCGAACATTGATCCCTCGGCCATCTATGTGATGAAAGAGCCGACCAATCGCGTCATGCTTCGGTATGGAAAAAACGGACAGAGCCGGACGGAATGTTCTCGGCACATCGCTCCTCCCATTCCCTTCTCCAACATTCAACCGCATTTGAACGCAGACGGCATCCTCATCAACATGGTCTCGGGCTTCGACATTACCCTGGAAACGCTTGACCTCATCCGTATGGAAGTTCGGGAGCGCAACACGCCAATCCATTTCGATTTTCACTCACTGACTCTCGGTGTCGACGAGCACCATACGCGTTTCCGTCGCCCGCTCACCGATTGGCGCCGATGGTGCTTCTTCCTCAACTCCATCCAAATGAGCGAAGAGGAAGCCGCCGGGCTCACGACGGAGCGGTACGATGAAGCGACGCTGGTCAACCAACTGATGCCGCTGATGGTCGAAGCGCTGGTCATCACACGCGGTCGTCGCGGACTCACCCTGATCACCCAGAAGAACAAGAAGCTCACGCGCCACGACATCGAAGGTATCGCTGTGGAGGCGCCGGCAGACCCGACCGGCTGCGGCGATGTGTTCGGCGCTGCGTTTCTGTGGAAGCTCCTACACACTAGGGATTACGCCGGCGCAGCGCACTTTGCCAACACCGCAGCAGCGCTCAACGCTGCGATGCGCAGCCCGGACGAGCTCACTCTGCTTGCACAGCGAATGCGAGAGACAACATCATGAAGGAACTGCAACGATGATCGTGATGAAATTCGGCGGCACATCGGTCGAAGACGCCCGCGCGATGGCAAACGTCGTCAGTATTGTCGAGCGGGAACGCGCACGCACACCGCTCGTTGTCGTTTCCGCCATCGCAGGAGCAACCAACACGCTGCTGGAATCCGCCAAACACGCCGTTGATGGGAAGCCCGAAAAAGCCACGCACAGCCTCAACGCGCTGCTTGAGCGGCATGTGTTGACCCTCGAAAACCTCATCGACGATCGTGCGACCATCCAACAACTCATCCTTACCATCCGCCGCCGCTTCGATGAATTGAAAACACTCTGTCAGGGCATTGCCATCCTGGGCGAGCTCACGAACCGTTCGCTCGACGCCATCGCTTCCGTCGGCGAACAGCTCTCATCGCTCATCCTCTCGGAAGCAATGACCTCCCGCGGATTTCCTGCAACCCTCGTCGACGCGCGGGCCGTTATGGTTACCGACGACCGCTTCACGGCAGCAACGCCGCTGATGAACCAGATTGAGGAGAATGCGAACGCCGTCGTCACTCCACTCATTGCAAACGGACACATCGTGGTGACGCAGGGCTTCATCGGAGCGACGCGCACCGGCGTAACGACAACGCTCGGCCGCGGGGGTTCGGATTACTCTGCCGCGATTTTCGGCTCGGTGCTGAACGCAGAGGAAATTCAAATCTGGACGGACGTCGACGGCGTGTTGACGGCAGACCCGCGCATCGTCCCCACCGCGCAGAAGCTCAAGGTGCTTTCGTTCCGTGAAGCGTCGGAACTGGCGTACTTCGGCTCAAAAGTTCTTCATCCCAGCACGATTCTTCCGGCCGTGAAGAAGAACATCCCGGTGCTCGTGTTGAATTCGCGCCGGCCGTCATCGTCGGGCACCCGCATTGTCGCCGACCCGCCGAAGTCCAACGTCGCCGTCAAAGCCATCGCCTCCAAGAGAGGCATTACGGTCATCAACATTCAGTCCACCCGCATGCTGATGGCGTACGGCTTTCTCGAATCCATCTTCTCGGTCTTCAGCAGGCACAAAACGCCCGTCGACCTCGTGAGCACGTCGGAGGTGGCCGTTTCGCTCACCATCGACACCATCGAACACCTCGACGAGATTGTCGCCGACCTCCAAACTTTTGCCGAGGTCGGCGTGTATCACCACAAAGCCATCCTCTGCATCGTCGGAGAACAAATGCGCTATACCGCCGGCGTGGCTGACAGGATTTTCCGCGCTCTCGGCTCCATTAACGCCATGATGATTTCTCAGGGCGCGTCGGAAATCAACATGAGCATTGTCATCGACGAAGCCGACGTCGTGGAGGCCGTCACGCGCCTGCACCGTGAGTTTTTCGAGCCGGCGCCCGAGGCCGAAGTGTTCGAACCGGTACATTCAAGCGCAGATGCACCATGAACATTGCACTCATCGGCTACGGCAGGATGGGCCTTGAGGTGGAGCGGTTGGCGCTGGAAGATGGGCACGAGATCGTCCTACGGCTGACCTCCGCGTCTCCTGCGCCCAATGCCTCGGACGTCGAGCGCGTACAAGTGGCGATTCATTTTGCCCATGCCATTTCGGTTGTCGATCATGTTCGGCGATGGAGCGCGTGGAAAAAGCCGCTCGTCATTGGCACCACAGGCTGGCAGGATCATCTTGACGAGGTGCGCAACACAGTTCGATCGGCTGGAACAGGACTCGTCTATGCATCGAACTTCTCCATCGGCGTGAATGCATTCCAGCATCTTCTCCGTGCAGCGGGACAGATCTTCAATCGTCTCCCCGCGTACGATGTGTTCATCCACGAAGCGCATCACAAAGACAAGGCGGATAGTCCGAGCGGAACGGCGTTGACGTTGGGGAACATCCTGCTCGGTCTGCTTGAACGGAAGAAGTCGCTGCTCACCACTGCTCCGGAAGGAGCAATCAAGCCGGACCAGCTTCACATCAGCTCGTCGCGGGCCGGCGCGATCGTCGGGATGCACCGCGTGGTGTTCGACTCGTCCGCAGACCAGATCGAGCTGACGCACACAGCAAAAAACCGGAGCGGGTTTGCTGCGGGCGCGCTACTCGCCGCGCAATGGATTCAACGCAAGCAGGGAATGTTCACGATGGAAGACGTCGTTCGAGATCTGTTTCAACCATGACGTGAGGAAGAAACAATGGCACAGCGATTTCAAGGGACAGGCACAGCGCTCGTTACGCCGTTCACCACGGATGGCGCTCTCGATGAATCGGCGCTTCGCAAGCTCGTGGATTTCCAGATTGCTAACGGCGTCGAGGCCTTGGTGCCGGTCGGCACAACGGGTGAGAATCCAACGCTGACGCCGACGGAAGCCGCTCGCGTCATCGAGGTTGTCGTCGAGCAGGCAGCCGGACGCGCAAAGGTCTTCGCCGGCACGGGAAGCAACAGCACACAGAAAACGATCGAGCTCACGTGCACCGCACAACAGCTCGGCGCTGATGCAGCGCTCATCGTCGGGCCGTACTACAACAAGCCGACGCAGGAAGGATACGTGCAGCACTACCGCGCGATTGCCGAAACGGTAGATCTGCAGATTATTGTGTATAATGTTCCGGGCCGAACGGGCGGCAACATTGAGGCGACGACGTTCCTTCGAATGGCAGAAGAGTTCCCGGCAATCATCGGCATCAAAGAAGCGTCCGGCAACATGGCGCAGATCATGGAGATTGCCCTCAATCGACCGGAGCGGTGTTCACTGCTCTCGGGCGACGATGCGTTCACGCTGCCGCTGATGGCCGTAGGAGGAGACGGATGCATTTCCGTCGTCGCCAATGAGACTCCAAAGGAGTTTTCGGACATGGTCCGAGCTTGCTTAAAAAACGATTGGCAGAAGGCTCGTACACTTCACGAGAGGCTCCTGCCGCTGATGAACGGCAACTTCATCGAGTCCAATCCTATCCCGGTGAAGGCCGCCCTCGCCATGATGGGGATGATCGAGGAAGTCTACAGGTTACCGCTCGTGCCCATCAGCGAGAAAAATCGGGAAAAGTTGAAAACCATCCTGCGGGAACTGAAACGAATCCCATGACGGCTCTCAAAGACCAGATCGAAACGTTTTTTGCTCAGGAGACGAAGTCGCTCGACCGTGCTGCTGCGTTGCGGGCATTCAACGAGCTGAAGTTTTTTCTCAACGGCGGCGAAGTGCGCGCCGCTCAACCCGCGCCGCAATCGAACCACCCCGGCGGATGGCTCGTCAACGAATGGGTCAAGAAGGGCCTCCTCCTTGGCTTCCGTCTTGGCGAGTTGACAGACGTTTCGATCGACGACCGCTTCCGGTACTTTGACAAGAGCACCTATCCTCTCAAGCGTCTCACGCTCGAGCATCAGGTGCGTGTTGTGCCGGGCGGAACGAGCATCCGCGACGGCGTCTTTCTGGCGAAAGGCGTTGTGATCATGCCGCCGGCGTATGTGAACGTCGGTGCGTTTATCGGCGAGGGAACGATGATCGACTCGCATGCACTCGTCGGCTCGTGCGCGCAAATCGGCAAGCGCGTCCACATCAGCGCCGCGGCGCAAATCGGTGGCGTGTTGGAGCCAGTCGGCGCTCTTCCGGTGATCATCGAGGACGATGTGCTCATCAGCGGCAACGGTGGTGTGTATGAGGGGACGATTGTGAAGCGTCGCGCTGTCATCGGCGCGGGCGTCGTGCTCACCGGATCAACGCCGGTGTACGACCTCGTGCATGAACAAATCTATCGCCGCACGCCGGAGAGCCCACTCATTATTCCCGAAGGCGCGGTCGTGGTTCAGGGAAGCCGGCATATCGACGCACCGTTCGCCAAGCAACACCACATTGCGCTTTACACTCCGGTGATCATGAAGTACCGCGATGAAAAGACCGATGCGGCGGCGGCGCTCGAAGAGAGTCTCCGATGAAGCGAATTCTTATCTGCGGAAGCAATGGACTCCTCGGCCAGCGCCTCTCGTTGATGCTCAGCACCCAGACGGAGTACGAAGTCCTCAACACCTCCCGTCACCGTTCCTTTGTGTTCGACCATCAGTTGTTCGACTACACGCAGCTTGACATCACGCGCAAAAGCGACGTAAAGAGCTTGGTCTCGAGTTTTCATCCGGATGTCATGCTGAACGCCGCCGCCGTAACGAACGTCGATTGGTGCGAGGAGCACCGCGAAGAAGCATGGAAAGTGAACGTGAGCGGCGTGGAAAATCTCGTCGAAGCGGCACGCAAGGTCGGTGCACCATTGATTCATGTTTCGACAGATTACGTTTTCGACGGCAAACACGGCCCCTATCGGGAAGACGACCGCCCGAACCCGATCTCATACTACGGCAAGACGAAGCTCGCCGCCGAGAACGCCATCCGCATCGGTGAGATTCATTATGCCATCGTGCGGACGATTGTACTCTACGGCCACGGGATGAACGTGAAGAAGAACTTCGCGCTTTGGGTGCTGGAAAGCCTGACCGCACAAAAACCAATCCGATGCGTAGACGACCAAATCAGTAATCCGACGTATGTAAGCGACCTCGCTCTTGCCATGGTGCGGATCATGGAACGCAACAAAAGCGGCATCTACCATGTGTGCGGCAGCGAGCGGGTGAGCAGGTACGAATTCGCGCAGCGCATCGCCGATGTGTTCAAGCTGGACAAAGCACTCATCGAGCGTGTACGCACGGCCGACCTGCATCAGCCGGCCGCACGCCCACTCGTCACAGGATTCATCACCACCAAAGCGGAAGAAGAACTCGGCCTAAGTCCCCTGAACATCACCCAGGGTCTTTCAATGCTCAAACAGGAACTCCTTCACATCCACAAGAACTAACATGGAATACCTCCCCTCTGTCCTCGCCGGGTTCATTCTCGGCTGCATCCACGCATTCGATGTCGACCACGTCGGGGCAGTGACCGCGTTCGTCAGCAAGAACCCGAATTCGCGCGAAGCCGCGCGGTTCGGCATTCTCTGGGGTCTCGGCCACACGACGATCCTGCTCGTGCTCGGTCTGCTCTCGATTGCCTTCCGGTTTGTCATTCCGCCGATGGTCGAATCGGCCGCAGAGCTGTTGGTTGGCGTGATGCTCGTTGCCATCGGCGCGTGGGTGCTGCGCGGCGTCTTCAAAAAGCAGCGCGTCCATATTCACAAGCACCAGCACGACGGCGTCGAGCACATCCACATCCACTCGCACAAGCAGGGCGCGCATCATCATCACTCGCACTCGATGTTCCTCGTCGGCGCAACGCACGGCTTCGCCGGCTCAGCGGCGGTCATGGTGATCATTCCTGTCGCACTTTCGCAATCGATCCTCGGCGCGGCCGTCTACCTTGTTCTTTTCGGCATCGGCACGATGGCAGCGATGGGTCTGTTCGCCTTTCTCATCGGAGAGATGGCGCTCCGTATGAAGGGTGAAACAACGCTGCGCGTGCTGCAAGGAGTTTCCGGAACGGCGAGCTTGAGCATCGGCCTGGTGTGGATTGGAGGTGTCCTGGCGGGATGAGTCGCCTCCATTTTCTCCTTTCCCTTTTCGTATGCTTTCTCTGGTTCACCAGCTGTGGTGTCTTTCGGCCGACAGAGGAAAAGCCGTTTCTCCGAGTGATGACCTACAACATCCATCATGGAGAAGGCGTTGATGGAACGATCGACATCAGGCGTATTGCACGACTCATCAAAGATTCCGGGGCCGATGTTGTTGCGCTGCAAGAGGTCGACCGCGGCGTTGAGCGAACGAACAAGATCGACATCATCGTCATGCTCTCCGACCTGACCGGCATGACGTATGCCTTCGGCAAGAACATCGACTATCAGGGAGGGGATTACGGGAACGCGTTCCTCACCCGCTACCCGATCATTGAAGAGCGCAATCACCACTACACGATGTTCCGGGAAGGCGAACAGCGAGGACTGCTTCAACTGATGTTAGAGGTGAAGGGACAGGAAATCGTTGTGATGAACACACACCTCGACTATCGCGCGGACGATGCAGAACGCTTAACGAGCGTGGCTGAACTCCTTGCCGCGTCAGAGAGATACGCACCGCGTTCCATCATCGCGTGCGGCGATTTCAATGACGTGCCGCCAAGCCCTACCATCGCACGGATGAAGGAGCGCTTCATCGATTGTTGGGATGTCGCAGGCAGCGAAGATGGTTGGACCTATCCTACGACGCAGCCGTCGAAGCGCATCGACTACATTTTTGTGTCGAAGCCCACAACCGGCGGCGGACAAGCGCTCCGACCCGTGCGGGCGTGGGTGATTCATTCGAATGCATCCGACCACCTGCCGCTCGTGGTGGATTTTGAAATCTCGAACAAGTAACAGGGCGCGCATGCTCGACCTCAAATTCATTCGTGAGCAGTTTGACCTCGTCCGTAAGGGCGCGGAAGCAAAAGGCATGACAGTCAATCTTGGAGAGATCATCAAGCTTGATGAACGCCGTCGCTCATTGATTCAGGAAGGCGAAAGCCTCAAAGCCCGGCGCAACAAGGTTTCCGCAGAAATCGGAAAGCTCAAAGCCGCCGGAAAGGATGCCGCCGATGCCATCGCATCCATGGAAGACGTGAAGCATCGCATTCAGGCCATCGACCATGAACTGCGCAATGTCGAGCACGCGCTCGCCGAAGCACTCCTAACCGTTCCGAATATCCCCCACCCCTCCGCGCCGGTCGGAAAAACTCCGGCCGACAACAAGGAGGTGTTCCGCTGGGGGGAAGAACCGGTTGTCGATTTCCCGCTCAAGCCGCATTGGGAGTTAGCCGAGAACTTGGGCATCATCGACTTCACTCGCGGAGCGAAAGCGACGGGTGCAGGGTTCCCGTTCTACGTGGGCAAGGGAGCAACGTTCGAGCGTGCGTTGATCAACTTTTTCCTCGACCAGGCGTTGGAGCGTGGCTACCGCGAGATTACACCACCGATCGTCGTGAACGAAGTGAGCGCACGCGGCACCGGACAGTTGCCGGATAAAGAGGACCTCATGTACGTCGTTGAGCGCGATCAATTATACCTCATCCCCACAGCCGAAGTTCCGGTCAGCAATTTCCATCGCGATGAGATCGTTACGGAGAAAGACTTGCCGATTCGGTACGCCTCATACACGCCTTGCTTCCGACGTGAGGCGGGATCATACGGTAAAGACGTGCGAGGGTTAAATCGTATTCATCAGTTCGACAAGGTCGAGCTGGTGAAATTTGTCCACCCGGCAACATCGTACGATGAGCTAGAATCACTCCGCCAGGATGCCGAACAGTTGCTGCAGCAGTTGGGGCTGCCGTATCGAACGCTGTTGATGTGCACCGGCGATATGGGGTTCACGCAGTCAAAGAAGTACGACCTCGAAGTCTGGTCGCCGGGTCAACGGCAATGGTTGGAGGTTTCGTCGTGCAGTAACTTCGAGGCGTTTCAGGCGCGGCGGATGAACGTCCGCTTCAAGCCGGCAAACGGGAAGCCGGAGTTTGTGCATACGCTGAACGGCTCCGGGCTTGCCCTGCCGCGCGTGGTTGCCGCGTTGCTCGAGCAGTATCAGACGCCAGAAGGAAAAGTGATCATCCCGAAGGTGCTGCATCCGTACACCGGATTCAAGTTGATCGGATAACAACCATGGAGTTGTGAGGGAGTTCCGCCAAAAAGATGGCGGACGGATGCACTCCCGAACTCTCTGGATTTTGAGCTGATGAGATAACACGCGTTGAAATCTCTTCTCAGACTTAAGCCCTATCTTCTTCGCTACAAGCGGACGCTGTTCCTCGGCATTCTCACGGTGGTGGGGAGCAACCTCTTCACCGTCGTGCAGCCGCGGTTCCTCGGCTCCGCTGTGGATGAATTGGAGCGCGGTCTTGCTGCGGGCGTCGATGTCAGCGGCGAACTGTTCATGTGGGGAGGATTGATCGTACTCTTCTCGCTCATTGCCGGTTTCTTCACCTTTTTGACGCGGCAAACCATCATCGTCGTGTCGCGCCACATCGAATACGACCTGCGCAACGACCTGCTCACGCATCTTCAGAAGCTGCACTACTCGTACTTCCAGAACACGCCGACCGGCGACCTGATGGCGCACGCCACCAACGACATCAGCGCCGTTCGCAACGTACTCGGCCCGGGCATCATGTATCCGTCCGACGCGCTGATGACGTTCACGATGGTGCTCACGATGATGGCTGTGAGCGACTGGCAGCTCACACTGCTTGCACTTGTACCTCTGCCCATCGTCTCGATTGTGGTCTATCGTCTCGGTCAAATCATCCATTCCAAGTTCAACGAACGGCAGGAACAGTTCTCACGGCTGACCGCGCGGGCGCAGGAGAACCTTTCGGGACATCGAGTCGCCAAGGCATACGTGCGGGAACAGTACGAGACGAAAGAGTTCCGCACGCTCAGCTGGGAGTATCTGAAGAAGAACCTCGTCCTTGCCCGCGTGCAGTCCATTCTGTGGCCGCTCATGTTTGTCCTCGTCGGCCTCTCGCTGCTCATGGTCATCTACTTCGGCGGCTCGCGTGTGATCGACGGCGAGATCAGCATCGGCACGCTCACAGCCTTTTTCGGCTACCTCGTGCTCCTGATCTGGCCGATGATCGCGTTCGGCTGGGTGACGAACGTCCTCCAACAGGGTGCGGCCTCGATGGCACGGTTAGCGAAGATTTTCGATACGCAGCCTGATATTCGGGATACAGAAGAGACGGATACGACTATCACGGAACTGCGCGGAGAGATTGAGTTCCGGAATGTCTCCTTCACACATCACAACACCGCCACGCCAACACTGCGGAATATCAATCTGAAGATCGAACGCGGTGCAACGGTGGCCATTGTGGGCCACACGGGAAGCGGAAGGACCTCGCTCGTGAACCTTATTCCCCGCCTCTACGACGCCACGGAAGGCAGAGTGCTCATCGACGGCGTGGATGTACAGAAGATTCCGCTGGCCGTCCTGCGCCGCCACATCGGAATGGTGCCGCAGGAGACGTTCCTCTTCTCGGACACGCTCGCGGAGAACATCCGCTATGGCGTTGCTGGCGACAACGGCGCTTTTCTCGAATCGGCGGCAGAGATTGCGCAACTCACCAAAGACGTGAGGGAGTTCCCCAAACAGTTCGAGACGATGATCGGGGAACGGGGCATTACGCTCTCGGGCGGACAGAAGCAGCGCACGAGCATCGCACGGGCACTGATGCGACAACCGAGCATTCTTCTTCTCGACGACGCCCTTTCATCGGTGGATACAGAGACGGAGGGGGAGATTTTGAAGCGACTCAAAGAGTTTATGAAAGACCGGACGAGCATCATCATCAGCCATCGCATCTCCACAGTCAAGGATGCCGACCTGATTGTGGTGCTGCACAACGGCGAAATTGTCGAGCGCGGAACGCACGAGGAACTTGTTGCCCGCGGCGGAATCTACGCGGACTTGCATGAGAAACAGTTGCTGGAGCAAGAGCTTGATGAGATGTAGATTCAATGAAAAATGAAAAAGGAGGGGGCGATGAACAAACCATTCTCGATCAGTGAGAGAGCCTTTGAGTTTGCGATAGCTGTCCTCGACCTCACGGAGTATATCCCAAGCAGCGCAAGAATTTGGTTCGACGATCCGAGCTGGAGTCGCTCATCGATGAATCGGAAGAGATGAAGAAAATTTTGGGCAGTATCGCAAGCAGAGCTCGTAAGACAAACAAAGCTAAATTCGCGTAAAGTTTTTTTTGCATTTTGAATTTTGAATTTTTTATTTTGAATTTTTCATTGTTCGATGCACGAAGAAGAAGTCCTCGGTAAAGCCTACGATGCGCGGTTGATGCGGCGCCTGCTGCAGTACTTGCGGCCGTATCGCCGGCACGTTGTGGCGGGCATCCTCCTCAGCTTGCTTGTCAGCGCGCTGGAAGCTGTGCGTCCGTACTTCGTGAAAATCGCGGTGGATGTCGACATCGCCAACGGCGACAAGCACGGCCTGCTCATGACCACGCTGATGTTCTTCGGCGTGCTGCTGTTCCGGGGCTTCGTCCAGTATGCCAACGCATACCTCACTCAATGGATCGGTCAGCGGACAATTTTCGACCTCCGCATGCGGGTATTCGAGCACCTCCAGCGCCTCTCTCCCCGCTTCTACGACCGCAATCCCATCGGCCGGATGATCACCCGCGTCACAAACGACATCGAGGTGCTCAACGAGATGTTCTCCTCCGGCATCGTCATGGTGTTCACCGACATCTTCACCATCGTTGGCATTCTCGTCTTCATGTTCATGATGAATTGGGAGTTAGCGCTGGTGTCGTTGAGCGTGTTGCCGCTGCTGTTCTACGGGACATTCCTCTTCCGCCGCAAAGCGCGTGAAGCCTATCGCGAGGTTCGCCTTCATCTCGCCCGCATCAACTCGTTCGTGCAGGAACACATCAGCGGGATGGTTGTTGACCAACTGTTCAATCGCGAGAAAACGTCTGCCGATACGTTTGCCTCCATCAACGCCGCCCACCGCGATGCCAACATCAAATCGATCCTCTACTACGCCCTGTTCTACCCCGGTGTGGAGCTTATCGGCGCGCTCGCGGTTGGACTCATCATTTGGTATGCTGGCCTGAACGCACTGGAGGGGGCGATTACGTTAGGGACGGTGATGGCCTTCTTGCAATTCAACGAGATGTTCTGGCGGCCGATTCGCGACCTCTCGGAAAAATACAACATCCTGCAAACGGCCATGGCGTCGTCGGAGCGGGTCTTCCAGCTTCTCGACGACCGCACGATCATCGCTGCGCCGACACACCCGAAGCCGCTGGGTTCTGTACGAGGCGAGATCGAATTCCGCGACATCTGGTTCGCCTATAACGCACCGTCTGACGGGGCAGGCTCGCCCGAGTGGGTGCTCAAGGGGGTATCCTTCCACATCAACCCCGGCGAAACGATTGCGGTCGTTGGGCACACGGGAGCGGGCAAGACATCGCTGATCAACTTGCTGTGTCGGTTTTATGAAATCCAGAAGGGGGAGATCATGTTGGATGGAGTCAACATCCAGCACGTCCACCCCGAAGAGGTACGGAGCACGATCGGCATCGTGCTGCAGGATGTGTTCCTCTTTTCGGGAACGATTGCCGGGAACATTACGCTGGGGAACGACAGAATCACTGAAGACCGTATCCGAGAAGCTGCCCGCCTCGTCGGTGCAGACCGGTTCATTGAACGGCTTCCCGGGCAGTACAATGCCGAAGTGAAAGAGCGAGGCGCCACACTCTCCGTCGGACAGAAACAACTCCTTTCCTTCGCCCGCGCGCTCGCATACAACCCAACGATCCTCGTCTTGGATGAAGCAACCTCGAGCGTCGATACGGAAACCGAGCAGCTCATCCAGGCAGCCATCAAGAAGCTGCTGCAGGGCCGCACCTCCATCGTCATTGCGCATCGTCTCTCGACGATTCAGCGAGCCGACAAGATTATCGTCCTGCACAAAGGTCAGGTGCGCGAGATCGGAACGCACCAAGAACTCATTGCCCGCGACGGCATCTACCGTAAGCTCTATCTCCTCCAGTACAAAGACCAGGAAGTCGGGCTCGAGCGTTGACAAACGCTACTTTTTGGTCTATATTCTTCCCGCCGGTATTTCCTCCCCACAAGTCCAAGCGTCATGTCTCAGAAAAAAGTCGTCACGATTGAGCGCCACATCATTGAAGGCGAGCGCGCCCACCCCGGCGCAACAGGCGACTTTTCCGGCCTGCTCAGAGATTTAACGCTCGCGATCAAAGTCATCTGGCGCGAAGTCAGTAAAGCGGGGTTGGTGGACATCCTTGGCGTCGTCGGACGCGAGAACATCCACGGCGACCATGTGAAGAAGCTCGACGTTTTTGCGGATGAGACGATCTTCAAAGCCATGGACCACGGCGGGCATTTGTGCGTGATGGCGTCGGAAGAAAATGAGGAGGTCCTCCACATCCCCGACCCCTACCCCACCGGCAAGTATGTTCTCCTCTACGACCCTCTCGACGGCTCATCCAACATCGATGCGAACGTTACCATCGGCACCATCTTTTCCATCTACCGACGCGTGACGCCCGGCGGCAAGGGAACGATGCAGGATTGCTTACAGCCCGGATACAAACAAGTTGCGGCAGGATATGTCATCTACGGTTCATCAACAATGCTGGTCTACACCACCGGCGATGGCGTGCACGGCTTCACGCTCGACCCGAGCATTGGAGAGTTCTTGCTCTCGCACGAGAACATCCGGATTCCAAAATGGGGAACGATGTATAGCGTGAATGAAGGAAACTTCCATCGCTGGGATGAGAACGTAAAGAACTTCATCAGGTATCTCCACCAAGATGACAAAGCGACGAATCGGCCGTACACGAGTCGTTATATCGGCTCCATGGTTGGCGATGTGCACCGCACGTTGCTCTACGGAGGAATTTTCATGTATCCGGCCGATACGAAAAATCCGGAAGGAAAACTGCGCCTGCTGTACGAAGCAAACCCGATGGGATTCATCATCGAGCAGGCTGGCGGACGGGTAAGCGACGGCTGGCGGAGGATTCTCGACATTCAGCCGAATTCCCTCCATCAACGAACGCCGCTCTTCCTCGGAAGCGAAGAGGATGTGGCCATTGCAGAAGAATTCATCCAGGGGAAACGCTAACTCAAGGGAGATGAGATGCTGCACGACGAGCAACCGATCAGGGAGACGACGTTTGTCGTGGTTGACGTAGAAACGACAGGATTGAGTCCGATGGAAGACCGGATGACCGAGATTGCGATGATGAGAGTACAGAGCGGCGTACTGATGGATGAATACTCAACGCTGGTCAATCCGCTCGTCTCGATTTCTCCTTCCATAACAGAGCTGACGGGCATCGACAACTACATGGTGCAGGATGCGCCGACAGCGAGGGAAGTAACGCCGACCATTGCCCGATTTCTGCACGATGCGGTGTTTGTCGCCCACAATGCGCCGTTCGACTGGGGGTTTGTGTATCACACGGCGATCCGCGAGCAAGGCATTGAGCTGATGAACCCGCAGCTCTGCACGGCGCGTCTCTCACGAAAACTCCTGCCACACTTACCGAGCAAGTCGCTTGGCCCTGTGGCGAAGTTCATGGAAATCGACATCCCGGCCCGACATCGAGCATCCGGCGACGCCTACGCGACGGCGATGCTGCTGATCAAGTACCTCTCATACCTTGAAAAGCGCTACGCGATCAAGACGTTGGGGGAGTTACTGCGGTTTCAATACTACGCGAAGGCGATGGTATAAACATGTGGGGTTATCGTAGTGCTTCACCCAAACCAGACACCACCCTTAACTAGTCGTACTTCTGAAGCTGACCACCATGTGTGAGGGGTTAAAACCCCTGAAAGATTGGTCTGGAATTCTTCTCCACGTCCTGAAGGACGTGGCAACTCGTCTGCAGGACGCGCAGGTTGCCCCGACCTTTAGGTCGGGGAACAAATACTCAAAAAAATAGCGGGCTTCAGTCCCCTACCTGAAAAGATCGCTCAACTTGAGATACCTTTGATCACGGAAACAATCCGCGCAGCGTCTCTTTGAGGTATTCGTTTGAGGAATTTGAAAACGGCAGGATCAACGAGGAGTGTCCAACTCACGTTCCAAGTCCGCTAGTGTGAGTGCTTTTCCTTTTGCAAGATTTTTTCTTGCCCTCTGGAGGGCTCTCCTGTCGGAAATAGTGGGATCGAATACACACGTGGATTTGAGACGCTTAAGCCATGCGATGTAAGCCTCATACTCATCGCGTGGCAGAGCGATCAGTTCCTTCTTCTTTGCGGACGATTTTGGAATCGTAATGGTCGTCATTGCTCAGCCTGGAGTCGTGTACTGAACGGTTCTTCTAAAGTCAATTACGTTTTACCTCCCCACCGCCCGCGGCAGCGCGAATAAACTCACATTCGCCTCCTTGTTGATCGCCTGAACAGCAAAGAGATACTCATCCTTCGGCACGTTCAGGGTGATCGACGTATCCGTTGTGAAGACCGAATGCTGCCAGACGGGCGACGTCGTTTCCCGGTAGCTCACATAGTAGCCCGCGAGGTCGGCTTCAGTGTTCTTCTCCCAGCGGAGGACGGTTTCATACCCGAGCGCACTCACCAAACCCACATTCTTCGGCGGCGCGGGCGCCCAGGCGAGCGTGGCGATTGCCGTTGCATTGGCTCGGGCCACATTGGTGAGATACGGAAAGTCCATAAACTCGATCAGGTCGCCGTACTGCTTGCCGTTCTCCACACGAACATTCTGATGCTGCCAGTCGTAGTTTTCCCGCGCAACGCTGAAACGGACGGCCGGATAGCCAAGATTGTGAAACGGCCGATGGTCGCCGCCGCGCGAAAAGCGGTCGAGGCGGTATACTAACTTCACTTCAAAATCCGGATTGTACCACTCCGCAAGCTCCTTGATGTAGCGCGCGAGCGACCGCGAGCCGCCGTCGTTCTCGTGGCCGAGGGCGACCCGTGCACGCAGCACCGCGCCGGTATCGACGGGACTCAGCGCCTCCGAGAAAAGCCGCACATAGCGGTCTTCCTTGCTGCCGTCTCCTCCAACGCTGCTGCCGACAATGTCGTTGTTGAACATCGCCTCGACGTTCCAGCCATTTTTCTTTGCCATCTCAGCCCATGCTGTTGCACCGAGCAGACCCTGTTCCTCTCCGGCAAACGCGATGAAGACAATCGTCGCCTCGAACTCGTACTTGCTGAGAACTCGTGCTAATTCAAGCACCAAGGCCGTTCCGCTGCCATCGTCGTTCGCTCCGGGCGCGTCGCTCTGGGCATCCATCGGGTCGCTGGCCCGCGAATCATAATGCCCGCCGACCACGATATACCGCTGCGGCATGCGATGATGTGTCGGTGCCTGGTGAAGCGTTGCGACGACGTTGACAATCTTCGTTGGCCTGGGAACCCGTGCTGACGGCTGTACGATAGTCTCGTGGAACTCCACTGTCATCCTTCCTCCACTCGCCTGAGTGTACTTCTCGAACTCCGATTTAATCCACCTCCGTGCTGCACCAATGCCTCGCGTGGGGCTGACGGTGTCCGAGAGCGTATGCCGCGTCCCAAAGCTGACCAACTTCTCAACGATCGCTTTCAGGTTCTCCGTCGAAATCTCCTTGACGATGGTTTCGACGGCGGGATTCTTTTGTGGCGGTTGTTGGGCGAATAGCGAAGAAAGCAGCAACAGAAGAAGAGCAGATAGCTTAATCATGTTGAGCCCTCGACTCATAATTTTGAGATACTTTTGCTTCTCGGGTCTGAATGAACTATCAGAGAAACAATAGGTCTTGCAAAAGAACGACATTTTTGATACACTTCAAAGCCAAGGCTTGGCAAGAATTCTTATCGAGGAATACGACAATGGCGCCACTCCAACACACCATCAAAGCCTATATTCGAAAAGGCGAAAGTTATTATGTCGCTGAATGCCTTGAGATTAGCGTGGTTACTCAGGGAAAAACTCTCGATGAAACCATTGCCAACCTTCAGGAGGCTGTTGCTCTCCATCTCGAGGGAGAAGACCCCGCGGAATTCGGGCTCGCACCCAATCCCCGGCTCCTTTTGACCATGGAGTTGGACACAGCCCATGCCTAAACCCAAGCGCCTCTCCGGCGACGATCTCATCAACATCTTCCACTCGTTTGGTTTTTCTTTTCTTTCCCAACGGGGCTCCCACGTAAAACTCCGCCGTGTAACGACTGCAGGCCAAAAGCAAACGCTCACCATTCCCCGGCACCAAGAACTCGATGCCGGAACAGTTCGGGCGATTTTTCGGCAGGCCAGCCGCTACATTCCGGAAGGCGAGCTTCGCCCTCACCTGTTTGTAGATTGAATGACGCTCTTTTCTGCAGAGCAAGCGTTCCAACCAAACATTCGTGTCCACAAGGTACATGGATTAGTCTCCGCGCCATTCGAGAGCTTTTTTCTGAAGTTCCAGTGATGTGTACTGCGCGCGGAAATCTCGAAGTGCTCCTGCCCAACCCTGTCGAAGTTTTACGCCCCGCTTCTTCGATCATTTATCCAACAAGAACTGGACAAAGTCCTTCACTTCCTTCTGCAGCTCCTCAGGAAGCATTTTCACCATTATATGATTTCCTTTGGTATCGTTCCGTTCGAAAGCTGAATCCACTTACAGGAGTTCGGCGGGAGTTTTCCTTCTGCGTTCTGTAAGTTGTTTCTAATTCCGATACTCTCCATCCCAGAGCGCGTCGAGGAACTCATCATACGGCAGGATTTGTATCTTTCCTAGAGCGCGTGAACGGGATTCAAGACACACACAGAGGTAGTTTTTCAACTTCTTTTCTTCAGCGAGCGCCGTCAACGCTTTCACATCCTGCTGGCTGACCGTGCGTTTTGCCTTGACCTCGATCGCTGTATGATCGCCCAGAATAAAGTCAACCTCATAGCCGGATTGTGACCGCCAGAACGCAATCGGTTCCCCGGCAACGTAGTCGCTGTACGCTCGGAGTTCGTGTGCCAGATACGTTTCGAATGCTTCGCCGTACTCAGTTGAGCCGGGAACAAACCGCCTTCCTTGCAATGCCGCGACAACGCCCACATCGAAAAAGTAATACTTTGACGAGACGAGTGGCTTTCGTTTCTTCGACTGTTTCCAGGCAGGCAATTCATACAGGATGAGTGTATCCTTCAGGATCTCGAAGTACTCATAGACGGTGGTACGCGGCACCTGCGCATCATTGGCGACGTTTGTAAAATTGACGACCGTGCCATTGCAAAACGCAGCGACGCGAAGAAACCGACTGAAGGCCGGTACGTTCCGCATCGCTCCTTCAGCAACGACCTCCTGCTGGAGGTATGTTCCCGTGTACGCTTTCAGGTCGGCGTCTGGATCATCCGAAAGATAGATCGATGGCAGAAGACCTGCACGAAGCGCCCGGTCGAGCGTGAATTCTTCTTTCAGCTCTCTTCGGACGAACGGGTGAAGATATTTTGTCCGCGCTCTGCCTCCCAGCAGGTTGACTCCTCCGCGGCGCAGTTTGCGCGCGCTGGAGCCTGTCAGTAAAAACCGGATGTTCCTCTTCTCGATCAGTCTGTGGACTTCATGCAGGAGGTCGGGTAGCCGCTGGATCTCGTCGATGACGACAATGCGATCCGAGGGCTTGATTTCTTCCTCCAGCCTGCCGGGATTCTGGCTCAGGTTCAAGTACGTTCGCGTATCGAGGAGGTCATAGACCAGGACATCGTTCAGCGCGACCCTGATGAGGGAAGTTTTGCCTGTTTGTCGGGGGCCGAAGACGAAATGGGACTTTTGCTTGACAAGCTTGTTGATTTCCAACAGACGGGAAATGAATCGAAATTCGAGAGCCATAAACGGGTGTCCAATTAGTCGTCATCTAATATATTATTTGACGATTGAATTGTCAATCATCCGATCAAGCTTGTTGTTGTCTTGGCCTTGTAAACGAGACCCATGCCGCCTTCGCCCAATTTTTCAAGAATCCTGTAATGGGATATGGTCTGTCCGATCATCCTCACGCCTCAAACGCTTCCCACCGTGGTTTGATCCGCTCAATCACTTTAGAAAACCGCGGGTGTTCTCGAAGTGCATTATAAAACGGATGATGGAAAGCAAGAAACGGATAATTAATATAGCCGAGGTCAATCGCCGTTTCGAGCCAGTCGAGGCCCTCATCGACATGGCCGATCATTCCATAATAACCCGCAAGATCGCGTGAAGCAAATGTTTGAGTCCTGGCGAAGGCAATGAACTCGGGCGTCACGGAGGCCAGGGCAGCTTTCTCTTCGCCTCGCAGGGCATGCTTGAGAAAGATCACCAGTTTCCCGAACGGTGTGGCAAGAAGATCGTTGGACATACGGTCAACCACCGAACAGGCTTCTTCTTTCATGCCTGCACTCGCGAGTCCACATGCGTAACTCCAAGCGATCACTGGGACATTCGGCTCAAGTTCGTACGCCCTTCGGAAGTGGGGGAGTGCGATTGAGTACCGCCCCTGCTGCCATTCAAGGTAACCTACCCAGCCGTGGTTGACAAAGGTCAATGGGTACACATCAAGTAGTCGACGAAGAAGGGGGTCGGCGGCCTCGAGCTGTTGTGTCAGTTCCGCCTGTCCGGTTTCGAGTAAAAACAGATGAACCCAGCCAAGCGTGCTCAGCAGGAGCGAGTTCTCCCCAACCAGATCCAGCGCGTTAGTCAGCAACTGTCGCGCGCGCTCAAGAGCAGAAGCTTCGATCGTCCACATCAATTGCCGGGCTTGAAGATACGTCTCGTATGCGCGCAGGTCGTCAATCGGGCGTTCCGCAAGGCGACGCCCTTCCTCGGGACTCAGTTTGAGCCGCAGTTGCTCGACGATTGTCCTCGACACCTGTTCCTGCATTGCGAAAACGTCCTCGACGGAACCTCCCAGCTTATCAGACCAGATCGTCACATCGGCTGCCGCATCAATGAGGCGAACCGTGAGCCGGAGCGAAGAGCCGGAACGCCGGACACTGCCGTCGAGCACGTATCGAACATTCAATTCCCGCGCCACAATCAGAGGATCCTTACCGCTCCTCTTGAAGCGCATCATCGAAGCCCGCGCAATCACGTGCAGGGTGCAGATCGGCGAGAGGTCGGTGATGAGCTCATCGGTCAGTCCGTCAGCGAAGTATTCGTCAGCAGGGTCGGGGCTGAGGTTGCCGAATGGAAGTACGGCAATCGATTTCTCATGCTTGGGGGTAAAAACCGTCGTCGAGCGTTGCTTGATATCAACGAGCAATTCCTGAACACTTTACCGAACGACCAGATATTTTCTTCCGCAACGTTTCCCCATCCACATATTCCATCACGATGAAGTGTTCCTCATCGTGCTCTTCGATGCCATAGATTGTGCAGATGTTGGCGTGGTTCAATGCCGCAGCGGCTTTGGCTTCTTGAAGGAAACGGGCTTTATCTTGTTCTGAGGCTGAGATGTGGTGAGGCAGAAACTTCAGCGCCACGAGGCGGTCAAGCTTGAGGTCTTGGGCTTTATACACCACACCCATTCCTCCTTCACCTAACTTTTCAAGGATCTTATAGTGGGATATTGTATGTCCGATCATACGTTGACCTTTTTACCAAGAATCAAACGTAAGTCAAGTTAGAAACTTGACCTACTACTCGGGAATCTGAGAATGTGAAATCGTCCGGCCGATCAAGCGTATTTCCTCTTCTCCTCCACGTGTCGACCTTGGCTGTTATCCAACCCTGCCAGGAGATGTAGATGCAACGCATGAACTCTTTTCTCTGCATTGCACGTTGCCGACCCCAACGGGGTCGAATATCCCAGGTCGGGACACCGTCCCGACCTACAGAATAAAAGATCACTATCGAACCCTGAAAGGGTGAGATATCATCAATCCCACACATACCGTTCATCGTAGTCCACACCATACTCCTTGAGAAAGGCGCGGTATTCATCCTGAAACGTTCTCTTCCTATGATGCTCCTCCTGTCCAGCGATGTACGCCCGCACGCGTTCAACTTCCGACTGACCAACAGAGAATGCACCGTATCCGTTCTGCCACGCGAACTTGGTGAGCATCCTTTCTTTCGTTTTCACCCACTTGGAGGATTCCCGTTTTAGATCACCGACAAGCTTCGCGATTGAGAGATTGCGTGAAAGTGCACAAAGGATATGCACATGCTCAGCGACACCACCCACGATCAAAACCGGGCAATCCAACGCGTTGCATGTACCGCCAAGATACGCGTGCATTTCTTCCCGAATCTTCTTGTCGGTCAAGAATGCATAACGGTTTTTCGTTGAAAAGACAATGTGCAACAAAACTTTCGCTAGTGATTGTGGCATATGCCCCCCACTATTTCACCCCTTCAGGGTGTGTGATCTTTTTTGGTATCGGAATTTCCGAGGGCGACCAGCCCGCCGAGCGGTCTGGCGGGTGCCCTCGGTTGGAATATGTTTCCCCTTCGGGGAATACAAGAGCCACGAGGCAGTCGAGCTTGAGGTCCTGGGCTTTATACACCACACCCATTCCTCCTTCACCAAGCTTCTCCAGAATCTTATAATGCGATATCGTTTGGTTAATCATGATAGTTCGTAGTCTGCAGATCCCGCCAAACAACGGCGGGATTCTCAAAATCGCTTCCACTCACAGAAAGCGTTCGTGGGCGATTTTGGAATTTGGCCGATCATGACATCCGCCTCCCGCTTTCGCTTCGCTCAGCGGGATCCTGAAAATTCCAATCCCGCATGAACAGATTGCGGGAGGAAATTTGGGACATTCCGCCTTCGCCGAGTGCCGTTCCGTTCTGTGAACGAGCATCCTCGTCCCGAACTTTGTTCGGGATGGGACTTCTCGAGAATCTTGCGCTGCTTTTGAGCGTCCCGCTGTTGTTTAGCGGGAGAGTGTGAAATAGTCTGTCCGATCATAGTGGCTCCTCCTTATTCAGGTCCCGCTGAAGGACAGCGGGATTCTCAAAATCACAGCCACTCACATAAAACGTTCGTGGATGATTTTGGAATTTGGCCGACCATGGAATTTCTTCCTGCGCACAGTATTTCATTGAGTCAAT
>JBGFRR010000059.1:0-31530 GCA_041695045.1 Bacteroidota bacterium | reverse complement strand
TGCGAAAGTCAACCAAAGAAAGAAGGGTGCAGCATCATCGAATGAGCTCAAATCCTCGTTTCAACCGCTCTGCCGCCTTCTCAAGCTCATGCATCGAGCAGGCGTACGACAGGCGGATGAACTTCTTCGCGCCAAAGCCGCTTCCCGGAACGACAACAACACGTTCTTCTTCCAGAAGGTAGGTCGCCACATCGTCGCCGGACTTTAACGTCGTGCCCCTGTACGTTCTGCCGAAAAATTTGCTGACGTTGGGAAAGAGGTAGAACGCTCCGTCCGGTTTGATACAACGTACACCGGGAATGGACGAAAGGGCAGTGTGGATGAAGTTGCGGCGTTTGAGAAATTCCTCGCGCATGGCGGCGACTTCTTCTTCCCCGCCGTTCAGCGCCGCAAGTGCAGCGCGCTGTGAAATGGAGGAGGCGTTCGACGTTGTTTGGCTCTGGACTTTCTCCGCCGCTTCTACGATCGGTCGGCGCGCGCCAAGGTAGCCGATGCGCCAGCCGGTCATCGAGAACGCTTTCGACACGCCGTTGACGGTGATGACGTTATCGCGAATCTCCTCGATGGCGCCGATGCTCTCATGCCGGGCGCCGTCGTAAATCACCTTCTCGTAGATCTCATCTGAGATGACATACAGGTTGTGCTTGCGGACGAGGTGCGCGATCTCGCGCAGATCCTCGCCGGTGTACATGCTGCCCGTGGGGTTCGACGGCGAGCAAATGATGAGCGCTTTGGTTTTCTTCGTGATGGCTTTTCGGAGTTGTGCGGGAGTGACCTTGAACCGCTTCTGCTCTGCGGCCTGGAGTATGACCGGTTTCGCATCGACTAACTTAACGATTTCCGGATAGCTTACCCAATACGGCGCCGGGACAATCACTTCATCCCCACGGTTGCAGATGGCGCACAACGCGTTGAAGATCGAGTGTTTCGCGCCGTTGGAGACGAGAATCTCGTTCACGTCGAACGTCAGTCCGTTATCCCTGCGGAATTTTTCGACGATGGCTGTGCGGAGCTCCGGAATGCCGGCATTGTGGGTGTACATCGTAAAGTTTTCGTCAATGGCCTTCTTGGCGGCTTCCTTGATGTGTGCCGGCGTGGGGAAGTCGGGTTCGCCGGCCGTGAGCGAGACGACGTCAACACCTTCCGAACGGAGTTGCTTGGCCAGCGCCGAGAGGGCGAGTGTGGGGGACGCTTCAGCGCCGGCGACTTTGCGTGAGAGTGATTTCATTATTTTGGGATACTTGACTCGTTCAACGTGAGAATTTTTTCTTGAGAGCGCGATAAACAGCAGGGGGAACGAACTGCTTGAACTCCCCATGGTAGCGCGCAATTTCCCGAACGATGCTCGAATTGAGATACGTGTACTTCTCGTTCGGCATCAAAAACACCGTTTCCACGTCCTCGTCCAACTTGCGGTTCATCAACGCCATCTGTAACTCATACTCGAAGTCCGAAATTGCCCGCAGGCCCCGCACGATAGCCGTTGCTCTTTTCTTTTTTGCGTAATCCACCAACAGGCCGTCGAATACATCAACTTCGACAGTCGGATACTTCCGGACGGCGTCCTTGATCATCGCGAGGCGTTCCGTTTCCGAGAAGAGAGGATCCTTTGCCGGATTCCGTGCTACGGTAATGATAACACGGTCGAAGAGCTTGATGGCCCGCTCGAGAATGTCGAGATGGCCGTTGGTGATCGGGTCGAATGTTCCCGGATAAATGGCGATTCTCATCGTCTGCTCTCGTCCTGTGAGTGAGCTGCTGATTGTCGAACTCGCATCAGTACGACAACGGTTTGGCCAAACGGTTTGCGAATGACCTCAAACGCGTCTTCCGGGACTGCCACCGACGAGGACCGGCTGTGTTCCATCACGACGTACCCGCCAGGGTTCACCACGCCGCTCTCGGCGATGGTAAGGGGCAATTCGCCGATGCGTTCGAGCGCATACGGTGGGTCGGCGAACACGAGGTCAAAACGGCGGCGAGTGTTCTTGAGGAACCAGAACACGTCCGCCTGCCTGATGGAGCACAGCGCCTCGCATCCGAGCGAGTGAATGTTGGCTTCGAGGACGGCGATCGAGCGGCGCGACTGTTCGACGAACACCACCGACCGTGCGCCGCGGCTGACGGCTTCCAATCCCAAGCTCCCGCTTCCTGCGAAGAGGTCGAGCACGTCCACGCGCTCGAAGTCGATGCGCGTGCTGAGCATGTCGAAGATGGTTTGTTTGGCACGGTCGGCGGTGGGGCGGATCGACAAGTCGCGCGCCGTTGTGAGTCGTCTGCCGCGGTAGGTGCCGGCGATGATTCTCATTTACTCTTTTCGCAGTGCCACACCGATTGCCGCAGCGAAGCGATAACTTTCTTTCAGGAGCCCTTTATCGACGCCCGGTACGGCGGTGAGTTTCCGGAAGACGTTCAGCGGGGTTGTTTGCACGCCAACATGTTGACGAAGACTTGTTGCGCCGTCGGGTGCGACGGCTGTTCCGTAGAGATAGGCAGCGTTCGGTTTCATTTCTTCGTGGGTCTGCCGCAGTTCCTTGAGATACGCTCCGGCGGTTGTGGCGTTTTCCAATGAGGCGTCGCGGAAATGACGGTAGTGAACAAGTTCCCGCTTGTGGAGGATGCTCGCGGCGAGAGATCCTTCATACAGGCCAAAGAGCGCGACGGTTTCCTTTTTGACCTCCGGATAGTTGGCAAGAAGGGTTTTCTCGACGCTGAAGTGGTCGACGTCCACGACGTGCAGCTTCAGTTTCAATTCGGCGCAAACACGCTGAAGAAACGCAACGCTCCCGCGGCGTACCGCAACGAGTAGCGTTGGTACAGCGTCTTTGGACTTCACCGGAAACAGATGCGAGTCGGTCACGAACGTGCGTGGTGTCATGTCGGGAAAGTACTGCTGAAGCTCCCACTGCAGCAGTGCAGTGAGCGCATCGTTCTTGAGCGATGTATCGACAGGGATGCTGTTGATGAAGAGCGCTGAGGATGGGAGGGCAAAGGAAATGGCCTGTGCCTGTACGCCGTTTTTTTGAGCAAGTGCTTCAATCTCGCCCGCTACCGCGCCGATCTCGGCATGCATCTCTGGATTGGTCGCCGGGTCGGAGAAATCGACTGCACACTCGCCTTCATCCAGTGCGAGGACTTGAGGAGATTTCGAGAGTTCGATCTCCGCGAGCGAAAGCTTCTTTCCTCTGAAGGCAATGCCCAGATGTCGGATAGGAGAAGCCATGGTTAGTCTTCCCACGACGCTTTGTTGACGCGCGTGTCGTCATCCATCGAACCGATCGAGCCATGGCCGTCCGGGCACTGGAGGAAGTACTTCTTGATGCGTGAGGTATCGTCCGCCATCAGGATGTATGGCCGGTGCGTGCGCGGAGAGTAGAGCAGCGATTCAGGCGTAAAGAGGCCGTGTGAAAGCGGGCGGAACCGTTCAAGGTTTATGTTCTGGGCGATGAGGCTGTCGCGAATGAATTGCACCAGCGAATCGACGGAGGAATTGTAACGGAAGAAGCGATTGATGTGTTGGAGCTGCGCTTCGCGAACGTTCAGCATGCGCAGGCGGGACTCGTGGCGGAACTGCCGTTCCTGCTCGCGAATCTGATATGGCTCGTAGATGACATAGATGAGGAGACCGACCAGAACAACGATGATGGCTTTGTAGATGATGGAGCCTTTGGGTTGCTGATAAACGGACATTATTCCTCCCTGGTTGTTGGTTCGACGGTGATGAGCGGTTTCAGTTGTTCCAGTCGTTTTTGACCGATACCTTTGACCTTCATAAGGTCGTTGATGGACGTAAACGGGCCGGCGTCCTGTCGATAGAGCATAATGCGTTCAGCCGTCACTTCGCCGACGCCCGGCAAGGCCATCAACTCCTCTTTCGTTGCCGTGTTGATGTTGACGGCAAACGATGGTGTCTGCTTGCTCGTCTCAACTGGGCGCTGGCTGAGCGCGGCGAACGCGCTGTCCGGCACGCTATAATCATGCGTCGCTCGCTCGGGATACATCGCGCTGTAGAGGCGAAGTCCGGAGCCGATCAGGAACGCCCCCGCCAGAAAGAGGATAACCTTCCTCTCTACCGACGTGAGCGCGAGCCATTCAGTAACCCGACGCCACATGAGTCATCAGGAGAACGCATCTTTCACTTTTTCGAAAAACGATTTGCCGCTCATCCGTCGTTCTTCTTCGTTCGGGGTCAAGTGTTCCAGCCCTTCAAGCTGGCGGATGAGCTCCTTTTCTTTTGCGCTGAGCTTTGCAGGAACCCAGATATTGACGCGGATGAGTTGATCGCCGCGCCCGTAGCCGTTGAGGTGAGGAATACCCCGTTCCCGCATGCGCAACATGCGGCCGGCAGGAGTTCCTGGCTCGATCGTCAGTCGTGCTTTCGATGTTAATGTCGGCACCTCGATCTCGCCGCCCAACGCGGCTGTCGGAAAGCTGATCCACAGGTCATAGATAACGTCGTCGCCGTTGCGATGGAGGAACGGATGCGGTTCTTCTTCAATCTCCACGACTAAATCTCCCGGAGGACCGCCGCGTCGTCCCGCGTTCCCTTGGCCGCGTAGCGGAATGTAATTCCCTTCAGCTACTCCCGCAGGTACGGATACTTTGATTGTCGATTCTCCCTTCACGCGTCCTTCACCCTGACATGCCGGGCAGAGGCCGCGAATCACACGCCCCTCCCCGCCGCACGTCGGGCAGGTGGAGATGTTCACGAACTGACCGAACATCGACCGCGAGACCTGGCGCAACTCGCCGCTTCCGTTGCACTGCGGGCACGTTACCCGGTCCGAATTGCTGCGTGCACCGGTGCCGCCGCACGTCTCGCAGCGCTTGAAGCGTTTCACCTTGATTTTCTTTTCGACCCCCGAGGCGATTTCTTCCAGCGTTAACCGCAACTTGACGCGCAGGTCGGGGCCCGGTGTGCCAGTTGGTGTGGAGCGTCGTCGTGTCTGCCGACTGCCGAAGACTTCGTCGAAGATGCTGCCGCCGAATCCCGACCCGAAAATATCGCCGAACGTATTGAAAATGTCGTTGATGTCGTGGAAGTCGCGGACGTGTGCGCCCTTCATGCCGTCATGGCCGAACTGGTCGTAGCGTTGGCGTTTTTCAGGGTCGCTCAGGACTTCATACGCTTCGGCAGCTTCCTTGAATTGCTCCTCGGCCTGCTTGTCGCCGGGATTGCGGTCGGGGTGATACTTAAGGGCAAGCTGGCGGTATGCTTTCTTGATCTCATCCGGTGTGGCCGAGCGCGCAACGTCGAGAATTTCATAGTAATCACGCTTTGTCATCGTTATGCCTCACGAGTGCTTCTGTTCCGATGCAGCGTTGCTTGGCTCGCGCTCCTGGACAGGAGCTGGTTCGGGAGCGGCGGAGACGATGACCTTGGCGTGGCGTATGACTTTGTCGTGAAGCAGATATCCCTTTTCAACTTCTTCGAGCACGGTGTGGGGCGGGACGTCTTCTCGCGGCACTTGCAGCATCGCATCATGATCATCGACGTTGAACTCCTGGCCACCGCTCTCCATCACTCGAACGCCGCGTGCTGCAAGAATCTTTAACAGCTTTTGATGGATCAATTCCAATCCCTTGTAGAAGGTGTCGAAATCCTTCTGTTTGCGGCCTGCCTTCAGCGACCGCTCAATATCGTCCACCACCGGAAGGATGTCCGTGATCAACCCTTCATTGGCAAATTTCATGAGGGCGAGCGACTCCTGCTCGACGCGCCGCTTGTAATTTTCAAACTCCGCAGCCTTGCGGAGAAGGAGGTCCTTATACTGGTTCAGTTGTGCCTCCAGCGCGTTGGGTGTGCTGGTTGCACCTTCGCTTGATGCTTCCTCCTGTTGGACGTGCTCAACTTCATTCGTCTGTTCTGGTTGTTTTTCTTCACTCATATTCGGTAGTCATTGGTTAACTTCCAAGCATGCGCGCAACAGCCTTCGCCACGTAGTCAACGATCGGTACGACCTTGGAGTAGTGCATCCGTTTCGGACCGATGACGCCAACACGTCCCGACACTCCCCGAATGTCATAGATTGCCGTTACAACGCTGTATCCCTGAGTTTTATCGTCATTCTCTTTACCGATGGTAATAACAAAATCCTCTTCTGCCGAATCATGCTTCTCGAGGAGGTGAACGATAATCTCTTGATTCTCGACAAGTTCGATGACGCTGCGAAAGTTCTTCGGGTCGACAAACTCCGGCTGCTCGATGATATTCTGCGTGCCGGAGATATGAAGGCGTTCACGGTCGGGCGCGTCGGTAAACAGCTGATCCACACTCTCGATAAAGAGGCGAACGAGCCCCGTCTCTTCGTCTTTCACGTCGCGTATACGCTCGAGGAAGGTGTCCCGAATCTCTTGCAACGTCAGTCCGGAAAGCCGCTCGTTCAACAGCCGGCTGACATGCTCGACGGCGCCGCGACGGAGCTCCATGCCGACTTCTAACATCAGCGTGCGCACCAGGCCGGACCGAATGGAGATGACCACAAGCAATCTCATGTTGGAGAGAGGAACGAGTTCAAGTTTTTCAAATACTCCGCTGCTGAAATGCGGGGAAGAGACCACGCTGAGTTGTTTGGAAATCTTGCCGAGGAGTCTTGACGCTTCGCGCAGAAGGTCGTCCGGCGATCCCGTTTGGTCCAACGCTTGTTCGATGCTTTCCTTTTCCTTCTCCGAGAGTTTTTCGACCTCCATCAGATAGTCCACGTAGTAGCGGTAGCCGAGGTCGGTTGGGACGCGACCGGCGGAGGTGTGGGGATGCGAGAGATAGCCGCTCTCTTCCAGGTCGGCCATCACGTTTCGGATTGTTGCGGGACTGAGGTGCGAGTGGAATCGCTTGGAGAGGACGCGCGATCCCACCGGCACCGCGGTGTGGATGTAGTTGTGCACCACAAGCCGCAGCACGCTTCGTTCTCGCTCCTTCAAATCCGACGGCAAAGGACTCTGCACCATTCAAAAACCCCTGATTTTTCAACGAAAAATAACACTTTTTAGAAGGTTTGTCAAGGTGATATTTCCCCACCTCCGTTTTCCTCTACGAGGGACAACGCCACGTCGCGATGACTATTCACGCGCGCTGAGGTTGTGGAGTGCTGCGACATTCGTCGCGTTGTTGATGAACGAGCAGTGTTTGATTCATGCTGGAATTATTGCTATGTTGCATCCGAGTTCATCCTTCTTCTCACTTCACACTTTCCATCCTGAGTTGAAAGCAAAGCTTGCCCTTGAGAACGGAACGGTCTTTACCGGCGAAGCATTCGGCGCCGATGTCGAAGTAACGGGCGAAGTCGTTTTCAACACCAGTCTCACCGGTTATCAAGAGATTCTCACCGATCCCTCCTACGCGGGTCAGATCGTAACGATGACGTATCCGCTCATCGGCAACTATGGTGTGAACGTTGACGACCTTGAGTCGGTGAAGCCGCGCGTCGCCGGATTCGTCGTGCGCGAGTACTTTGATTTCTACAGCAACTTCCGCGCGAACCGCAGTCTGGGTGATTGGCTGAAAGAGCACGGCGTTCCCGCGATTCAGGGAATCGACACGCGTATGCTGACGAAGCTCATCCGCACCGTCGGAGCAATGCGCGGCGTCCTGTCAACCGTCGATCTGGATGATGCACGGCTCGTGGAGAAAGCGCGTTCCTCGCCGCTCATGGCAGGCCTCGATCTGACGAAGCACGTGACAACACACGAGCCGTACCTATGGAACGAGGTTGACACAACACCGTTTGCGTTAGCGCCGCTTGCATCGGCAAAGCTCAACTCCATGAACGGCAAACGCTGGAACGTGGTGGTGATGGATTACGGTGTGAAGCATAACATCCTCCGAAGGCTCGCCTCCTACGGCTGTCAGCTCACCGTCGTGCCGTCTCAGTATTCGGCCGAGCAGGTGCTCGAGCTCAATCCGGACGGCATTTTCCTTTCCAACGGTCCCGGGGATCCGGCCGCGGTGCGCTACGCCGTAAGGAATCTCAGGGCGTTGATCGGGAAGAAGCCGATCTTCGGCATTTGCTTGGGGCATCAACTGCTCGCGCTTGCGTTAGGAGGAAAAACGTTCAAGCTGAAGTTCGGCCATCGGGGTGCAAATCATCCCGTCAAGAATCTCGTCACGCAGGCCATCGAAATGACGTCGCAGAATCATGGCTTTGCCGTCGATCCCATCTCGCTCGATCCCTCTGCCGTCGAAATCACCCACGTCAATCTTAATGACGGAACGAACGAAGGCCTCCGTCACCGTGAGCTTCCTCTCTTTTCTGTTCAGTACCATCCCGAAGCGTCGCCCGGCCCGCACGATAGCGACTACCTCTTCGCGCACTTTGTCGGCATGATGGACCGGGCTGAAGTGCCGGCCATGAGCTGACTCAAAGTTGTTCAGCAACGATGCGGTGAAACTCGCGGAACGCCTCGGGCTGCGTGGCAAGAGTTCGAAGGCGGGTGGTGAATTGCTCACGGTTGAATCCATAGTGCTGCAGAACGCTGTCTGCGCGCGAGCGGTGGGAGGCGTCGTCGGGTGTGGCAATGCCGGCGCGCTCTTCATCGAAGATGGTGAGGAGAGAGGCGTAGGCCTGCGCGAGCCGGCGGTCGTCATTGTCAAGCGATGATTCAGCACAGCCGGATGCGAGCGCGAGAAAACTGAGAACAATGAGGTGTTTCATGCTGTTGGAAAGTAGGGGAAGAGAGGGACGAATGCAAGCCTTGGTTGACCCGCCGAGGCATGAAGAATATATTCTCACGGATCGATTCCACACCAACCACGAGGGAAGTTTTCATGAACGAAGCGTCCAAGATATTGTTGATGAACACGCTCAGGGAATGGAACAAATTCACCGCTGAGCGTGAGAAGATGACGATGGTCGCCAATGAAGTTGCCGCCATCACGCGGAAGGTTGTGCAGGAATGCCTCGCGCTGCTGAATACACAGAACATCGACGTTACCTGCGAGACGCCCGATGCCATGACGCTGATGGGGCAGGCGGTAGTCGTTGAGCCGCTGATTGAGGTGGCGTTCCCCGCGGTGAAGACCAAAGTGAACCTCACCTGCTCGGGCGCGACGCGGTCGATCATCATCAACCCCAACCTGAGCATCTCGGCCGGCGGCAATCCGTTCATGTTCGATCAGTTCAAGAAGGGCATTCCCGATTCCTTCACGACGAATGCCGCGGAGTTTGTGAGCGATGCGTTCCTGTACATTGCGCGCACCGGCGGGTCGAAAGAGTAACAGCCCAACGAAGAGCCATGCCGTACCATTTGGTGTCCGACTATCGTCCGAGCGGCGACCAGCCTGAGGCGATTCGTCAGCTCGCTGAGGGCTTGGCGCGCGGCGACCGGTACCACACACTGCTCGGCGTCACCGGCAGCGGGAAGACGTTTACCATCAGCAACGTCATTGCCCAGATCGACAAGCCGGTGCTCGTGATGTCGCACAACAAGACGCTTGCCGCGCAGCTGTATGCAGAGTTCAAGAGCTTCTTTCCGAAGAACCGCGTCGAGTTCTTCATCAGCTACTACGACTACTACCAGCCTGAAGCCTACGTCCCCAGCTCCGACACCTACATCGCTAAGGACTCGTCGGTCAACGATGAGATTGACCGGCTGCGTTTGCGCGCCACGAGCGCGCTGTTAAGCGGCGACCCGAATGTGATCGTTGTAGCATCGGTGAGCTGCATCTACGGTATCGGTGCGCCGGATGAGTGGATCTCGACGACACTCCTCGTGCGCAAGGGGGAGACGATGCCGCGCCGGCATCTGTTGAAGAAGCTGCTGGATATGTTGTATGAGCGGAACGATTACGAGTTCAAGCGCGGCACCTTCCGCGTGCGCGGCGATGTCATCGAAATCATTCCCGGTTACGAGAACGAGGAAACAGTGCGCATCGAATTGTTCGGGGATGAGGTCGAGCGCATCTCCTACATTCAGAAGACCGACGGCCGAATTGTGGGCGACACCGATTCCGAGATCATCTATCCCGCCAAGCAGTTTGTGACGACGCGCCAAACCATCGAGCGAGCACTGCCGGCGATTGAAGCCGAGCTGCGTGAGCGATTGGCGGAGCTTCGTGCGGCAGGCAAACTTGTGGAAGCACAGCGGTTAGAGCAGCGCACACGGTTCGATATGGAGATGATGCGGGAGGTCGGTTACTGCTCGGGCATCGAAAATTATTCTCGCCATCTCGCCGGTCGTCCGCCCGGCTCGCGCCCGTTCTGCCTGCTCGATTATTTCCCAGACGATTTCCTTACCGTAATTGACGAATCGCATGTCACCGTTCCGCAGATACGCGGCATGTGGCACGGCGACCGCTCGAGGAAGGAGACGCTTGTCGAGTACGGCTTCCGGCTTCCCTCGGCGCTCGATAACCGCCCGCTCACATTCGAAGAGTGGGAAGCGATGGTGGGCCAGGTGATCTTCGTCAGTGCAACGCCGGGGGACTACGAACTTGAGAAATGCAAGGGGGTGGTGGTGGAGCAAGTGATTCGGCCGACGGGGCTTGTCGATCCGGCGGTCGAGGTGCGGCCTTCAAAGAATCAGATTGACGACCTGATCGCTGAGATTCGCCAACGGGCAGCGCGCAAGGAGCGCGTCCTTATCACCACGCTGACGAAGCGCATGGCGGAAGACCTCACCGAGTATCTGCTCAACATCGGCATCCGGGTTCGGTATGTTCATTCTGAGGTTGATGCGTTAGAGCGGGTGGAGATTCTGCGAGACTTACGGCTCGGCGGGTTCGATGTGCTCGTCGGTGTGAATCTGTTGCGTGAGGGACTCGACCTTCCCGAAGTCTCGCTCGTGGCCATCATCGATGCGGATAAGGAGGGCTTCCTCCGCTCAGACCGCTCGCTGATCCAGACGGCTGGACGCACAGCGCGCAACGCGAACGGCACGGTCATCCTCTACGCCGATACCGTCACCGGTTCCATGCAGCGGATGATTGATGAAACGAATCGTCGCCGCGAGAAACAGATCACCTATAACAGAGCACAGGGGATTACACCGGAGACGATCTACAAGAGCGTGGACGCGGTGCTCGCCGCTACCGCCGTTGCGGATGTTCGTGCTCAGCGCGAGCTGCGGCGCGAACGACAGAAGGCCTTCGCCGTTTCGGAGTCGGTGGTGAAGTACTTGACCGACGAACAGCGGAAGGATTTGCTTGCCGAGTTGCGTGAAGAGATGCATCGCGCGGCGAAGGATTTGGAGTTCGAGCGTGCGGCAGAGTTGCGGGATGAGATTGAGAGGTTAGAGGGGAAGAGGGGGTGAGGGGTGGCGGATTGTGGAATGCAGAGGTCAGAAGTCAGAGGTCAGATTTATCCGCCGAAGTCCGTTTTGTGGACGAAGGTGGAAGGTCAGAGATAAGCCAATCCGTCGAGGTTCACCGTGATCCAAACTCCCCGGAAAATTACCGGTCTGTTGTTTCGGCCGCTGCTCGATTTTTTCTATCCTCCCGTTTGCCTCCACTGCCGGCAGCACCTCAATGGAAAGGAGACGCATGTTTGCAGTACGTGTTTGAGTTCCATTGAGTGGTTGCATCCAGAGCATCCGCTGTACCAACAAACGCGCTCGCGGTTGCTCGAGACAAATGTGATCGCCGACCTGGTTTCGTGTTTCGTTTTACATGCCGACGGCGCGTTTCAGCACATGGCACACGCCATGAAGTACGACGGCTTCGTTTCCATCGGCTACTTGTTTGGCCACGAGGTAGGACGAGCGACGAAGCAGCGCGGCGTGGCGGCGGACCTCCTCGTTCCAATCCCGCTTCACAAACGGAAGATGCGTGAGCGCGGATACAATCAGGCGGAGCTGATTGCGCGCGGTATTGCGGAGGAAACCGGCATTCCGGTTCGTACCGACGTGGTGTATCGAACGCGCTACACGGAAACGCAAACCAAGCTTCACATCGACAAACGAAAGGAAAATGTTGAAGATGCGTTCGCTGTCACGCAGCACGCCGCGGCGGTTCTCGATCGTGCGCGCTGTGTGCTTGTTGACGATGTGATCACGACTGGCGCGACCATTGCCTCCTGCGCGGGGACGCTGCTGAAAGCTGGTGCGGAGTCGGTGATTGCGGCATCGATTGCGTTGGCAGAGTGAGTTCATCGGTGGAAGCCTCGAATCCGATTTAGAGAGCTGTTCCAACTGAAGTGGAGCAAGTGGGAGGATGTCGAAGTCACGGGGCGCGGGTTGGAAAGCGATGGCGTGTGTTCAATTCTTGGTGCAATCGCGCACCACATTCATGACCTCCTTCCACAAATGCGCCAAGAATTGTGGGTTGTGCGGAGGAACGGCCATCGCGTGTGTTTGACTTCGACACGTTTTCTTTTGTGCCACTTTTCTTTTCCGAAAAGAAAAGTGGCGAGAGGATTCTCGCGTTGCGGGTCATGATTTTCACCTATGGGGTGAAAAAGAGTCCGTCCATTTCTCACGGATGTCGTTCTTCGAACCTACGACAGAACACGTCTCTATTTCGGGATCAAGGTGGAAGCCGTTTTCTTGACTTTCACTCCATTTCTGCCTAAGTTGACGGCGTTCGTTCCTCCTGCGGTCCCTTCAATATTGACACCTCGAACTCCTAATCCCCGGAGGTCTCTATGGCAGTGAAAGTAGCAATCAACGGCTTTGGCCGCATCGGGCGACAGATTCTCAATATCATGGCGGAGGCGGGTTACCTGGGTAAGACGGTCGACGTTGTCGCTGTTATCGATGTGAGCCCGGATGCAAAATACTTCGCATACCAGCTCAAGTACGATTCCGTGCATGGAAAATTCCGCGGCACACTCGGAAGTGAGAAAAGCAACGCTTCCCTCGAATCGGACGACATCCTCATCGTCAATGGCCACAAGGTGAAGTGCGTTCTGGCCCAGAAAGATCCTTCGCAGCTGCCGTGGAAGGAATTAGGCGTCGACATTGTCGTCGAATCGACCGGCTTGTTCACCGATTCAGAAAAAGCGAAGGGGCATCTCGCGGCGGGTGCAAAGAAAGTGCTCATCTCCGCGCCCGGCAAAGGAGATGTGAAGACCATCGTGATGGGAGTGAATGAAGGAGAATACGATCCGGCCAAACATCACATCGTCTCCAACGCCTCGTGCACAACGAACTGCTTGGCGCCGGTGGTGCACGTCCTCATGAAAGAAGGAATCGGCATCGAAACGGGGCTGATGACGACGATCCATTCGTACACAGCGACGCAGAAAGTCGTCGACGGTCCGTCGAAGAAGGATTGGCGGGGTGGCAGAGCGGCGGCGATCAACGTCATCCCTTCAACGACCGGTGCGGCCAAAGCGGTGGGCGAGGTGCTTCCGCAGACGAAAGGTAAACTCACCGGCATGTCGTTCCGCATTCCAACGCCGAACGTCTCGGTGATCGACCTGACCTTCCGGTCCGAGCGCGATACCTCCATCGAAGAGATCGACAGCCTCATGAAGAAGGCGTCGGAACGTTACCTCAAAGGGATTCTGGGGTATTGCAATGAGGAGGTCGTTTCCACCGACTTTATTCATGACGACCGCTCATCCATCTACGATTCGTTGGCAACGATGCAGAATAACTTGAAAGGGGAGAAACGATTCTTCAAGATTATTTCATGGTACGACAACGAGTGGGGGTACTCCTGGCGGACCGTCGACCTGTTGAATCTCATGGCGTCGAAGCTGTAAGAGTTTTTCGTTGTCTGCCTACGTACCGCGGTGAGTTGACCAAGACGGGCTGTGTGCGCTTGTGCCTGCGGGTAGGCGTGCACAGCCTTTCTTCTTCTCCAACGACGTCACGGAATGCCGTCGTCGAGCACAACGTTGAAGCGACGTGATTCCGGGAAAGCACCGTCATGAAGAAAAAAACCGTACGGGATATCGACTTCAACGGGAAGCGCGTCATCATGCGCGTGGACTTCAATGTGCCGATGAAGAACGGCGTTGCTCAGGATGACAACCGGATTCGGGCTGCGCTTCCTACCATCAACTATATTTTGGAACGGAACCCGAAGTATCTGACCCTCATGTCTCATCTTGGCGATCCCAAGAAGGACGTGAAGAAAGCGAAGGAGAAAGCCGAAAAGGATGGGAAGCCGTTCGACGAAGCCGCGTTCATCGAGGGGAAGCATCGCATGAAACCCGTCGCTGAACGGTTATCGAAGCTGCTGAACAAACCGGTTCGGTTCGCGCCGGCAGCGATCGGCCCGGAGGCGAAAGCCGTTGTCGATTCGCTCAGCACCGGCGAGGTGTTGATGTTGGAGAACACGCGCTTTCATCCGCAGGAGACATCCAAGGAAGCGTCGGAACGGGAAGCCATGGGGAAGGAGCTCACTTCGTACGCCGATGTGTTTGTGAACGACGCGTTCGGTTCGGCGCATCGGGCACACGCATCGACGGTGGCCATTGCCGCATTTCTTCCTGCAGTTGCAGGCTTGCTGATGGAGAAAGAGCTTGAATACCTCAGTCGGGCAGTGAGCAACCCGGCGAAGCCGTATGTTGCTGTGCTGGGAGGGGCAAAGATTTCAGGCAAGATCGACGTCATCCAGAGCCTGCTCGGTAAAGCGGACGCAATCTTGATTGGCGGGGGGATGATGTTTACCTTTCTCAAGGCGCAGGGGTTGGAGATCGGGAAATCGTTGTTAGAGGAAGACCGTATCGAGATGGCAAAGAAGATTCTTGAGGACGCGCGCTCGCGCGGTGTGCAGCTTCTCCTGCCTGTCGACTGTGTGGTGGCGGACGCGTTCGATAACGCGGCGAACACGCAAACCGTGCCGGTGAACGCCATTCCATCCGGCTGGCAGGGGCTTGATATCGGGCCGGAGACTGTGAAGATGTTCAGCGATGAGATCCGAAAAGCAAAGACCGTTGTGTGGAACGGTCCGATGGGCGTGTTCGAGCTGGATCGGTTCGCCGAAGGAACGAATGCCATCGCGCGTGCGTTGGGAAAAGCAACAAAAGCAGGATGCATTACGATTGTCGGTGGTGGAGACTCGGCGGCTGCAATTGCGAAGGCGGGATTAGAGAACAGCGTGTCTCACGTCTCGACCGGCGGCGGCGCATCGTTGGAATTCCTCGAAGGCAAAACGCTCCCCGGCGTCGCTGCGTTGGCAGACAAATAACGATTCGATTCTATGTCCTACTCTAGAAATTACTATCGTCCATCCATGTTCGGAGGATTCTCGTTCTTTCCTCCGGTCATCAAGATTCTTCTGCTGACGAACGCGCTACTGTTCGTGATGATACTGTTCTTCGGCTCGTTCAGCCAGGACGGGACGCAGCTGACGAACTACATCTATTACTACTTCGGTCTCATGCCGATAGGGTTCGGCTTCTGGCCGTGGCAGCTATTCTCCTATCAGTTCATTCATGCGGACTTCTGGCATTTGCTCTTCAACATGTTTGCCTTGTGGATGTTCGGAATGGAAGTTGAGCACACGTGGGGTTCGCGTCGGTTCCTGACGTTCTATCTGATGTGCGGAGTGGTTGCCGGCATCTTCCAGTTGATTCTGGCGCCGATCCTTGAACCGTCGCAATCTGCCGTTCCGACAGTCGGCGCTTCCGGGGCGGTGTATGGCGTGCTGATCGCGTTTGCGATGCTTTTTCCCGACCGCTACATCTTTCTGTACTTCCTTGTGCCGGTGAAGGCAAAGTACTTCGTCATGGGTTTGATCGTGCTCGGCATTCTCGCGATTGGCGGGCCGACCAATGTTGCCAACCTTGCCCACCTTGGCGGCGCGTTCGCCGGATACCTTTACGTCCTTTCGCTTACCGGCCGCTTGCCGCTGCATCGGTGGTGGAACGACGTTCGCGTCAAGATGACGATGCCCACCACGCCGAAGAGTCCGTACAGGACGAACGAGACGGTGGATGCAAAGGTCTACGACATCCGCGATGGCAAGCCGAAGGACGAGCGCGCAGAGATGCAGCAGCGGATCGATGAGATATTAGACAAGATCAGCCGCAGCGGATATCAGAATTTGACGGAGGAGGAAAAGAAGATCCTGTTTGAAGCGAGCAAGAAGCTGAATTAGCGGGCTGTTGAACAATAGTCTCAGTGATGTTACGTAATTACTCAGCGTACGAATCAAACAGCTCTACCATCAACCACACCTGCCTGCGGCAGGCAGGTGTGGTTCATCGTTTGACTGAGCAGAGTTTTATCAAACCTCCGGTTTGATCTATCTTTCGGAAGGAAAGGAAACTTCAACAATGACCTCTATGCGGGACGTATTCCCCCCCGTAGTCCAGGAAATCAACGGCTGGCAACCTCACCCGACGTATAAAGTCGGTGTGCGGCGCAAGACCCGACAGGTCGTTGTCGGCGGCGTGAAGATCGGCGGCGATGCCCCCATCTCCGTTCAGACGATGACGAAGACAAAGACCGACGACATCGCCGGTACGCTCGGACAGATTCGTGCCGCGGCAGAGGCCGGGTGCGATATCGTTCGCGTGACGGTGAACGACAAGGAAGCCGCCGATGCGATGAAGGAAATCGTCCGGCAGTCGCCCGTGCCGATTGTGGCTGATATTCATTTCAATCATATCTTTGCGCTGAAGGCGATTGAAGCCGGCGTCGCAAAAGTGCGCATCAACCCCGGCAACATCGGCTCGAAGGATCGCATCCGGCAGGTATTGACGGCCGCGAAGGATCGCGGCATCCCAATCCGCATCGGCGTCAATTCCGGTTCGCTGGAAGAGGACATTCTGGAGAAACACGGTTACCCCACGCCGGAAGCGTTGTTTGAGAGTGCGATGCGGCATGTGGAGATCTGTGATGAATTTGGGTTCCGTGATATCGTTATCTCCGTGAAGTCCACCGACGTCAAGCTGATGATCGAAGCCAACCGTCTCGTTGCCCAGCATAGGGATATTCCACTGCATCTCGGTGTGACGGAAGCGGGAACGATGCGCGTCGGCACAATTAAATCGGCTGTGGGCATCGGCACGTTGCTGGCAGAAGGCATTGGCGATACGATCCGCGTCTCGCTTACCGACGATCCGGTCAAGGAAATTGAGGTGGCGAAGGAAATCCTCCGCTCACTCAGTCTTGCCTCCCGCAACATCGAGCTCATTGCGTGTCCAACGTGCGGTCGGCTGGAGGTTGACCTCTTCGGCATCATGGCGCAGTTGGAAGAAAAGTTAGCGGGTGTGAAGAAGCCCGTGAAGATTGCCGTGCTCGGCTGTGTGGTCAATGGGCCGGGCGAAGCGAGCGAAGCCGATATTGGTATCGCTGCAGGCAAAGGTGTTGCAATTCTCTACCGGAAGGGTGAAGTGGTGAAACGCGTGAAGGAAGAAGAAATCGTTCCGACGATCCTTGAGGAGGTGGAACGGTTTCAGCCGGAGGAGTAGAAGGGATGGATTGACGGCACTTCGTTCCTTCAGCTATCGAGTACGATTGGGAGAACGACAAGCTGTCGGAGTTTCGGGAAGCTGCTGAAATATTTTTTAAGATGATAAAGAAAGAAATAAGCCGCTTTGATGAGGAGACCCTCGTCGTCAGGAAAAGCTTTTCTGCTCACCAGTCTTATTCGCCAGCCCGTCCGCTTCTGAGGAAGTATTTGGAGTAGGTAACGAGGCAGCCGGTAGGATGTCGAAGACAATGCACGGCCGGACACAAGTCCGGCTGTGTTGTTATCCGTCCGTTTCGTCGTCCTCCGTATCGGCATTCATCATCTGGAGGAGTTCGGTCATGAGCCGCATGTTGGGCTCGTGGTTTTCTTGCTGGTAGGCGTTGATGAGGTTCCGCAGTGCGCGTGCGATGATGGTTGTCGAGTCGCATTCGAGCGGAAGCAAGTCCGCAATCGGCACGGGGGCGCCATGGTTCCAGGACACGGCCTCGTTTTCTGTCATGCACCGCCCGCCGTTGAAGCAATCCACAACGTACGACTGCTTGTTGAAGATTGCCCGCGCAAGAAAATGTCCGGGCATATTAATTCCTTCCACATCGAATCCCAACCGATGCCCCACCAGAATGTAGATACACGCGAGGCTGATGGGAATGCCGCGTCGCTCCTCGATGACATACACGAGATTGCTGTTGAGCGGGTTGTAGTAATCGGAATCTGTTCCCCGGAGCCGCTTCGTTTGAAAGAGGAAATAGGCGAGAGCGAGTGGGTTTTGCTTGTGGTTCGCGTGGCGGAATTCCTTCGCAAGCTCATTCAGCAGTGTCGCTAACGGCACAGGATAGCCGCGGCCGTACTGGAACTGTCCAATGAGCGTCATCGCTTTCTCAAGACGTTCCTTGTCGGCTGTCATTGCCAGCATGGCCGGCCATTCGCTCAACAGCCATCGCGCGTTGAACTCTTGCAACAAACTCGTCATCCGCAGATGCTGGTCTTCGCTTACGGGAATCTTCAAGCGCGCTAATTCTTTCGACAAGCGCGGCCCGAAGGATGAAAGCTCCATGAGCACGGACTCCTGCACCACCGGCGAGTCGTCGTCGAGGAGTTTGAGGAGATAGGGAAGGTTATCCGGGTTTGCCATGTGGACTCTTCAATAGGATTTTTTTTGTCGGTTGCAAGTGTTGGGCTAATGCAGATAATCCTCTGCGCGGAGGCCGGGAATGATCCGCAGTGCGTTCTTGTAGTAGAGCTTCTTGAGGACGCCGTCCGGGAGTTCCAGGCCGTACATCTTCCAGAATGCATGCCGCTTCCGGTAGTAGTCGAAATACTCGTCCGCTGTTTCAAGCACGCGGAAGTAGACGTAGTACTCGCTCGGCGCCCATACATCTTTGCCGAAGAGCACGCGGTCCTGATACTTCATAAACCACTGCCGGGCGAAGTGCGGTTGGCGGCCGAGTTCTGCAATCACGGCGCCGATTTCCGTGTACACGTTGGGCAACGTATCCAGCATCGCTCCCAACCGAGCTAAGTCGCTGCCGTACCAACTCAGGTGTGCGTTGATGAAATTCGTGCGCGGATGCTTGGCAAAGAGGCGTCGCTGCTCGGCCATGATGGTTTCAAAGGGCGGGAACTGGTCCGGCGGCCTGATGCGCTCGGGACGTTCTTTGAGCTCCAACCATCGCTCGTTGTACGTGTCGTGCGGCTCCCAGAACTGATGCGGGTCGGCAGTGTGGATGAGCACGGGGATGCCAAGCTCGCCGGCTTTTTTCCAGATCGGATCGAAGCGCCGGTCGTCTACTCGCACACGCTCGCCGCGCGAATCCTTGAGCGTCATACCGAAGTTTTTGTAAATCTTTAGTCCGCGCGCACCGTTGTTCACATCTTCTGCAAGCTGATTCGCCGCTCGCTCGCCCCAGCCGGGTTCTTCGAAGCCGGTCATATTCACGTTAGCGAAGAGCAGCACCCGTCCGGGGTATCGAGCGTTCAGGCGTTGTACTTCCTCGGCAAGGGGTGCGCCGCTTCGTCCACTCAGGTTCACGAGCACACGCATGTTGAGCTTGTCCATTTCGTGAATGAGCGTATCGAGCGCGCCGTCGCTCATGTTGAGTCGTTGATGGTTATGGATGTCGATGAACGGGTACTTTGCGCGCCTGACGATGTTTTCGGGAACAACGAGCGAGGACTTTGGCTCGTACTCTTCAAAGAACATCGTGGGAGGGTCGGATGGTGATTGAGCGATGAGCATTGCAGGGATGAACATCAGCAAGGATGTGAGCCGTCGACGCGGGTGCATATTCTTCTTTTCGATTTGTGAATGAGCAGAGCATAAGAAGAAGAAATTTTTTGAGACTGTCAATTTAGAAGAAGTTGTTGGAAGGAATTGAACAGGAAGGGGTGATGGTGAAACGTTACGCAGGTTTCCCCATGGCAGAGCTACACGAACCCCGCCTCCCCCGGCTTCTGACGAGCAGGTGAGAGGCTCGTGGGAGCAAGCGACGTTCGCTTCTCGTATTCCCACTAAAGCGAAATTGATTACCTCCTCCTCAATAGGGTAATAGAGAGCGGGAAGGGGATGCGAAAGGAGATCCTGTGCTCCACTGCTCTGAAAAATTTCTGAAAGAGCTGGTAACGTAAATAATAGGAGGTGTGGCATAGGTTGATGAATGCCCCGCGGTGGCCGATAAGCTCGGCGATGTCGCTGTGGAACGCGGCGAGATTGGAGCGCTTCCAATGGGTGACCGGGAGAGAAGAAACTACGAAATCAGCTTCGGCGACCCCCCGCGCCGCGAGTTCGGCGCGCACCTTCCGTGCGTCCGCATTCACAATAACGAGGCGGGGATCGCGGATGGATTTCAATGATTCAATTTCATCTTGGGATATTTCAAATGCGAAAAGCCTCGCGCGGTTCCCTAGTCGGGAGAGCAAAGCCTTTGTGATATTGCCGTCGCCTGTCCCGAGCTCCACCACCACTCCTTCGGGGTTGGTGATATGCGCAACGATGCGTTCTGCCGTTCGCGGATCGGTCTTTGCATTGGTGGTGTAGGATTGGATGAAACGAGCGAGGTTTAGAAAGGTCATTGAGGGGTTCCGCACTTGGAACGCCTTTCGGAAGAGGTAGGCAATAGACACCCACATCACTATTCCTCCTACCACGAGACCAATGAGGAGCACCCGCTGTTCGGTGAGGAGCGCGTGCGAGGCGTAGACGCCGAAGTACGCGACCGGGAGCTCTGAAATGAGGGTGATAATGAGGTACTTGGAGAAATGGTAGCGGAGGACCCCCAGGGTATAGCTCCCAACCTCGGAGGGCGTAACGGTGCGAAAGAGGAGCACGAGCCAGAAACCGGTGCGGCCTTCGAGCATCCGCGTGTAACGGTCAAGCTCATTCGGCTTTACGAGGCTCCGCACGAGCGGATAGCCGGCAAAGTAGGCGATACCATAGGCGATGACGCCGCCGATGAGCCAGCCGAGCATGAGAAGTCCGAAGGTGAGGTGGGGGCCCCAGATCGCTGTCATCACCGGCACGAGCGGGTAGCTCGAGAACGGCATGAACATTGTGGAGAGCACGCCGAGGAGCACGAACAGGGATATCCCGAGGAATTGGTTCTCCGCGGTGAAACGCTGTACGGGCTCCACGAACTCGTAGAAATGACGTTGGAGTGGGATCGATGACCAAAAAATGAACGCGACCCCGAGAAAGAGCAGGAGTATAACAAGCTCCCGTTTGTACCGCTTTACGCGTTCCATGGCGCGATTCCCCCCATCCTAAACGTTTCAGGGTAGAATGGAAGGATGCGCGGAGAACGCGTGAATACATATCTGGCGCATCGGGGGCGACGCTGGTGCATACTCTCCCTTTCCGATTCGTGACTGAGTATGGCATAAGAAGAAGAAATTTCTTGAGACTGTCAATGGGCAAGAGCGACGTTGAGCTTTCTGTTGAAGCCGAACGGAAGAGTCGTTATCTTGTGCCACTCTACGAAAGGATCCTTCATGTCCTCCCCCACCGTTGCCACGAACACACTCAAACACACACTCCGGAACGGCGGTTCTGCCGTCGGGACGATGCTCATCGAATTCCGGCAGCCTCCCGTGATGCACCTGCTCGCGCGGGCCGGGTTCGACTTTGTGCTGATCGACGGCGAGCACGGCCCCTTCAACATCGAAACGATTGCCGACCTTTGCCGAACCGCGCGGCTTGTGGGAATAACGCCCATTGTGCGAGTGCCGGAGCCGACCTACGCGCATATTACACAGCCGCTTGACGCCGGCGCGCAGGGAATTATGCTGCCGCGTGTTGTGCGGAAAGAAGACGTGATCGAAGCTCTCCAACTGATGAAATATCCTCCCACTGGACGCCGTGGAGCTGTGCTCACACGCGGCCACACCGATTTTCGCGGCGGCGCTCTCTCTGAGACGCTCGTGGCCATGAACGACGAAACAATGCTCGTTGTGCAAGTCGAAACGCGGCAAGCGGTGGAGAACGTCAACGAGATTGTTTCCGTTGACGGAGTGGATGTCGCGCTCATCGGTCCAACGGATTTATCGCTCGCTCTTGGTGTTCCGGGAAAGTTGGATGACCCGAGCGTTACAGCGGCGGTCAACGCGACCGTTGAAGCCTGCAAGAGATATTCAGTCACTCCGGCCATTCACATGAACGATCTTGCAAGGGGAGTCGAGTGGGCGAAGCGCGGCATGCGGATGGTCAGCTTGAATTCCGAAGTGGGATTCATGATCCAAGCCGGCAGCCAGGCGAGCGAAGCTGTTCGGAAAGCGTTAGAGGGATGAGAGGCAATGCCCCTGTTGACGGTCAGGGATAAGGAAGCCTATTTCAGCAGCAGCATCGTCTTGCGGGCGAGTGTGCGGTTGTCACCTGCGCCTGTGAGCGAGAGTTGGTACACATACACCCCGCTTGCCAGATTGCGAGCATCAAACGCCTCCTGATGATACCCCGCCTTGCGCTCTCCGTCGACAATCGTAGCGACTTCCTGGCCCAGCAGGTTGTATACCTTCAACGTCACTTTTCCAGGCACAGGTAATTGATAGGAGAGCATTGTGGTAGGATTAAAGGGATTAGGGTAGTTCTGAAAGAGCTCAAACGTTTCGGGCGCAGAAACGACAACGCGGATCTCTTTCGTCCAACGCTGCTCATTGGCGATGATAACAAATGTGAGCGTCTGTTCCTTGCCAACAGGAGCAGATTGATCCACTGAAAAGCTCAAGACAGCAGAATGCTCTTCTCCAGCCTTGATTCGTTGGAGAGTCTGTTCAGTAGTGAGAAATTTCAGCCATGAAGGGGCATTGGTGAGTATGACCCGTACATTCGACACTTCCACCAGTGAACTGTTTGCAACAGCAAGCTCGATGGCGTTACCCTGTGACGCAAAGGGGAGATGATGGACAGTTTGCGCCGTTGCCGTCGTCGCAACGAGTATCGCTGACACGATGGATTTCCAGTTCATGGCTCCTCCTCCGGGTCGAGCAAGCTGCTCGACCTACAATTTTGAAATCAGATACTCTGCATTAAACTTCAGCAGCGCATAGGCCTCGCTGGTGATCTCGACATCTTGTGGGTCGCTGCGCTCGTCCTCTTCTTCTTCTCCTTCTTCGAACAGATCTTCGACTTCATCAACAAAGTCCCGCAGGATATCCTTCGCCGCTCTTCTGTTGTTGCGACGAAGCTGTCGCTTCGCGTTGTTTAACTCGGCATTCAAGTCTTGCACGATGTCCCGGTTTTTGATCCAGCCCAGGGCAAAAGCTTGGCGTGTGTAGCTGATGAGGGTGTCCAAGAAGACGAGGGGGATGAAGGGAGAAGGTGGTGCGACTGGGCCAATAGTTGTCCTTACGATCCCCGGACCGTAAGGTGTTAGATCATCATAGCCGGGGATCGAATCAGGTGCCATTCCTGCAGGAAACGAAGGTGGCGGTGCGTAACCTTCTGAATAATAACTGCAGAGGCCAGGTAAGGAGCTGGACAGGAAGGAAAAATCGCCCTTCTTCTTGCCAGGCTTAACACCCTCCTTGCTTGGTCCGCCCCAATCGATGACTAACTGCTGTAGTGCTGTGTCACGACTGATCAATGCCTTAAACCAAGTGGCGGGTTCAGTGATGTCTGTAGGTAAGGTAGTATCACGGGTGATGATCCAAAAACGCCATACGTTTTGTTGGCTTGGCGGTAAGCTCGTGATTTCGTAGGAGTATTTGAACTTTGAGCCGTGGATAAGATCGACGTGTGCTTTCACGTCAATGGTGATTCTGTTTCGTAATTCAAACTCCTGGGAAAAGACAGCACGACCATAAGGAAGAATTACGAAGATTAAGAGAAGGAAATATTGCTTCATGTCAGTCATTCTCCTCAACGGAAAGTCAGGTGAAAGTGGGTTCCCTCACTAAAGAACCTGCCTTGAAAAGTCTTGCTTCTTACAAGTCTTTCTAAGTATTCTGCATCTATCCGTTTGCCATTTGCATCCAAATCATCAATGTCTACATTTATTCCCACTCTATGTCTGCTGTGTGGAGTGCTCCAATTATTTTCAATGTCGAAAACTCCGCCCCATGGTAAGCTGATATCATTAATTCGTAGTACATATGCGGAATCTTGATAGACTGCATTAGCGAGAGTTCTCACTTTAGCAATCAAAGTTTCAGTCCCGAAATGATTCTTTCGATGCTCCGAGATAACCCCTGGCTCACCAAACAAGCCGATGAGTCTGTAATGCTGACCCGCTGGAAGAGGCTGCAACTCAGGCACCTTCACGGTCAACTCATCCTTATCTTCTCCTTGTTCCGTTGTCGATTTCGCTGTTACCTCAAACTTGCCACTGAATTCCGGCGCTGTGTATTCAAGCACAATCTTTCCTTCAGTGTCTGTCTCTGTTTTCAATGTCCCTTTTCCCTTCCTGCCTGTTCGTATATCCTTTAACTCCCCTAACAAAGCTTGGGGCGGCGGCGGCGTATGCTCGTGCCCACCTGAAGGTAGAACCATCGTCGCTGAGATTTCGACCTCATAATTGATGGCAGGTACTCCACCTCGCGCGGCTGTGACGGTGATGCGCTCCTTGACGTTCCGCTTCCCTGGATTTCCTCCCGACCTTCCCGCCGGCAAGGTAGGCCAAATCTCTTTGGGTGTCGGAATATCAAGTGCTATCGTTGCAGCGCTCTTCGTCACCACCACTCCGCCAATGCCTCTCACCGTATCCCGCGCATCAAAGGGATACAACTCCGGAGGAATGGGGTACCAGCTCGATCCCTCTCCGGTCTTGACAACAACGAACCGAACCTCCGCCGAGTCCGTTGGCGATTGTTCGTTGGCAAGAAACTTCAACTGAAAACCCGACTCGAACGCCGTGACGTCCGTTTCGATATTGTGGAGCGTGTCTCCTCGCTCTATCTCTGAACCACTTGCATAACCATATACCAACGTGCCATAGACACCCCCCTCCACAATACCTACGTAACCCACTGGACTCAGATTGAACGGCCGTTCGTACGGATTCCCTTGTGCGTCGACGGTCTTGATTCGTAGGAGCGCTTCCTCTCCAACCGCGATTGTCGAAGGCTCGGCACTGATCCGAAAGTAATACGGCTTGACGCGCACCGAAGCGATAACGATCAGCCCATTACTCTCCGCCTGGACCACGACAACAGCTCCCCCAGAATCCGGCAGCTTCCCGTCGGCGGCAAGAGCGAAAGAGCCTAAATCTCGCGCAAGACTCGTAATGCTCGTTCCAAGTCTCTCCCGCGTGAAGACATTTCGAAATGTTGCATATTCTTCCCCGGCGAGTATGCGTAATGTTACCGGGTGAAGAGCCGCATCCCACTGCGTTGACGCACATAATTCATTTCTCCCTCGAACTCCTAACGGAACGCCTTCCTCAAAAAAGATATTGCCCCCCAAGCTTAAATTCAAACCGGGAGGAATAGGGCGGCTGATAAAAAAGGGGAAGTGGGTCTCCGAGTGGGCCCGGTTGGTGTGTTGCCGTTCGCTCCGCAACAAGGAGATCATCCAAAAATACCTTTATCGTTGCCTGTGTCGGCTGAGCGAGTCCGGTGAGGTTGAGATGAATCTCATATCTTCCTGTTGGAGCAGACGGAATGGTATGGATGATACTTCCCGTTCCGCGTGAGCGGGGGATAGGGCATCCGTACCACCCACTGAACACGTCGATATGGATAATCTGCAACGTCCCTTCTGCCGAACCGCCCCAGAATGCTTCGATGCGCAGCGATCGTGTGCTGCTCGGCAATGAGGAAGGCTGAGTTTGGGAAAGCGGCGCTTTGAGTTCGACGCGCTCGCGGATAATCACTTGCGCTTGCACAGGTGTAAGATACACCAAAGCAATCGTCAAAAACAACGCGAGGAATCGAGCAACACGTATCCTCACGGCAGGACATAAGTGGACAAGCATCGGTGTGTTCCCCTACAAGGCGGGTAGATTGGTTGAGGAGAATATCGAAAAATGGGGGGTAAAGTCAAGAGAAAAAGATGGGGCAAGCAATAACTTTGCCTTGTATCTTTCAAAGCTAAAAAACCCTTCAAAAACAACTGAAGCCAGACGCGCGTCTGGCTTCAGTTGTTTTCATATTGCTCTTTACACAATCAGTTTTGCATCAGCTTTCCTTCGGTGTTGTATAACTGCACGGGGCCGTATTTCTCTAACACCGGCTTAATCTTGCTCGCATCTCCTACCGCAACGACCTGCATTGCGTCCGGGTTGAGATACGTTTGAGCGACGCGCATGACGTCCTCGGCCTTCACTGTCATCAGTTCGGCGGGGTACTTGTCCCAGTAGTCCTTGGGTAAATCGTAGAGCTTCCGCTGGAGCGCGTAGTTGAGCAGTTGCGTTGGCTGTTCGAGCGAGAGCGCAAAGCTCGCGACCATGGCTCGCTTCGCTTCATCGAGCTCGGACTCAGGGACTCTCTCTTCGCGTATGCGTTTGATCTCCGCAAGCAGTTCGGTCATTGCCCCGTCGGTTACTTCGGTGCGGAAGTTGCCGCTGGCGCTCCAGGGGCCCGGAAACCTCACCGCGGTGAAGCTACTGTACACACCGTAGGTATATCCCTTCTCTTCCCGCAGGTTGATGAACAACCGTGCCGCAGGTCCACCGCCTATGATGCGGTTCATGACCACCACGGGCACGTAGTCGGGGCTGAGCCGGTCGATAGCGATATTGCCGAGTGAGAGTGTTGTTTGGACGGAATTCGGCCGGTCGACGAGATGAATCATCTTTGTCTTTTGCGCCGAAGGGTTGGGGGGAAGCGAAACTTTCAGGTCGGTCCGTTTCCATGCGCTAAACCAGCGGCGGAGTTTTGGCAAGAGCTCCTGCGCCTTGACATCCCCTGCAATGCCGAGGATGCTTCCCTGCGGCACGTAGCGCTCGTTGTGCCACGCCGCTAATTTCTCACTCGTCAGCGCGTCGATGGATGCTTCCGTCGGTGCGACAACGGAGGCGGGATGATTGCCGTACACCGCCTTGTTGAAGCGCTCGGTGGCGAGGAATTGCGGCTGGCTTCGTTGCTGCTTGAGCTGTACTTTCTGCCGCGCTTTGTACTTCTCGACTTCATCGGCAGGGAAGGTCGGGTTCATCACAACATCGACCATCAACGTAAACCAATCATCCAGATTGTCGCTCAGGCCTGAAGCGTTAACGTTCGTCGTCAACGCACTAAAGCCGGTGTTAGCTGAGAGTGTTGCGCCTACGTTATCGATCTCTTCGGCAATCTGCCGGCTTGTTCGCGTTGTGGTGCCTTCACGAATGAGCACCGCGGTTGCTGAGGCAAGTCCGGGCAGGTCGCTCGGCTCAAACAGTCCGCCGGCGCCGTTGACCCACAGTTGCACCGAAACAGTCGGGAACTTGTTGTCTTCCATAATCATCACCGTGAGGCCGTTGTCCAGCGTTACCTCGACGGGCCGGGGAAGTTTCACGTGCAGGATTTCCTTCGAGACCGGCGCTTTGTTCTTGCGCTCAACTTTGCTGACGCTGGTGCCTTTGTCCTGTCCGGGCTGCGGCACTTGTGCCACAAGGCCGGCTGCAAGCAGGATGCAGATCGCGAATGCCGCCCCGGATCGCATGAGTGTTCGTGCTTTCATAGTTCCTCCAAAGGGTCGTCCGTGTTAGTTCATCATCGTGCGTGGTTTGGGAATCGTTGTGACGACAGTGCGACTCGTGTCCTTCAAGTACGTCCGTGCCACGCGCTGAATGTCTTCCTTCGTCACCTTCGAAAACTTTTCTTCAATCGTATTAATGAGTTCCGGTGATCCGTAGTAGACCGCATATTGCGAGAGGAGGATCGAGCGGAAGAGCGTGCTCTGCAATTGTTGCGCACGCTGGCGGCGAAGCTGCATTCGCACCTTCTCCATCTCCTCATCGCTCACCAGTTCGGTCTTCAGCCGTTCCATCTCTTCGTACACCATCTTCTCGATTGCATTCAAGTCTTTGCCCCGTCGCGCGAGCACGATGACGCTGTGGAGCGATGGGCCGCGTCGCTCTTGCGCGCTGCCGAAGACGTTCACCGCAACTTCTTTCTCCTTCACAAGTTTTTGGTAGAGCCGCGATGAGTGTCCGCTCGCGAGGATACTGCCGGCCATGCTGAGCGCGTACCAGTCGGGCGTGTTGCCGGGAGGAATTTTCCACACCATATCGATGCGCGGTGTCTGCGCGAAGCCGTCATCGATCGTTCGTCGGCGCTCCGCTTTCTGTTCCGGTTCCGTCATATCGGGCTGCGGTGGAGGTGGTTGTGAGGGAAGCCCCTCGAAGTACTTCTTCACGAGCGCAAGCGCCTGGTCGGTTTTGAAATCGCCGACGAGTGCAAGCACAGCGTTGTTGGGGGCATAGTAGGTGCGAAAGAACTCTGCGACGTCTTCGACCGTTGCCGCGTTCAGGTCTTCCATCGAGCCGATGGTCGAGTGCTTGTATGCGAAGTTGTCGTACGCCGTCTCGAGCAGAACTTCGAACGTCCGGCCGTACGGCTGGTTGTCAACGCCGAGGCGTCGTTCTTCTTGCACTGCATGACGCTGGTTGTCGAGGTTGGCCTGATCGATCACTAACGAGCGCATCCGGTCGGCTTCGAGGAAGAGGCCGAGCTCGAGCTGATTTGCGGGGAGTGTTTGGAAATAATTCGTGCGGTCGGCATTGGTGGTCCCGTTCATGTTGCCGCCGTTGTTGAAGACGAGGATGAAGTGCTCGCCCTTCCCGACGTTCTCCGACCCCTGGAACATCATGTGCTCGAAGAGATGCGCAAACCCTGTGCGACCCGGACGCTCATCACGCGAGCCGACGTTGTACGTGACGCAAATCGAATACGTCGGCGCGGTGTGATCCTCCGACAGGATGACGCGCAGGCCGTTCTTCAGCGTAAACTCTTTGTAGGGAATGACGATAGCTTTCCCCATCGCACCGCTCTTCTTTGCCGCTTCTGCTTTCACCGTGCTCGCTGCCGTTTGCGCGAGTGCGGGCATGCAGAACGCAAGCGAGAGCGTTAACACCATGAATACGCGTAAGGCTCGCATACGTACCTCCGTGGATTGGTGGAAAGAGGTGTTATTCAAGTACAGAAATTCTGGAGAAAAAGCAAGATGCAGTTTTCTCCTTTTCTTTCGATTGAATTCCCTCTATATTGACATTGACCCCGGCACATGCGGTGCCTGGAAAGGACGTTGAGTGTCGAAATCCATCAATATTTTCTTCGTGGGTGATATCGTCGGCAAGCCCGGCCTCACCTTCACAACCACCATCCTCAAACAGTATCTCCAGAAATACGAAGTTGACCTCTGCATCGTGAACGGTGAAAACTGCACCGACGGCAAGGGCATTTCGGAGCAGGATGCGAAAACGCTCTTCGACCTTGGCGTGCACGTCATCACCACCGGCAATCATCTCTGGGACCGCTGGCAGTCGAAAGCGCTCTTGGCCAAGGAGCGCAACATCCTTCGGCCGCTGAATTATCCTCGCGAAAATCCCGGCCACGGTTTTGTCGTTTACGACCTCAAGGAAAAAGGGCGCGTCGGCGTGATCAACCTCCAGGGCCGCACCTACATGCAGCCGATTGACGACCCTTTCAAAGCTGCCGACTGGGCGGTCAGCAAAATCAGCCATGAGACAAAGCTCATCTTCATCGACATGCATGCCGAAGCGTCGGCGGAGAAGATGGCGTTAGCATGGCATCTTGAGGGGAGAGTGAGCGCTATCGTTGGGACACACACGCATGTTCCCACGGCCGATGCACGCATCCTGCCGAAGGGAACCGCCTACATCACCGATGTCGGGATGACCGGGCCGTACGATTCCGTGATCGGCATGAAGAAAGACATCGCCATCAAGCGCTTCATTATGCAGACACCCTACAAGTTTGAGATGGCTGCGCATGATGTGCGCTTCTGCGCGGTGTTTGTCCGCGTCGATGCCGAGACAGGGAAAGCTACGAAGATTGAGCAAGTGATTTTTCCCGCGTTTCAATAATCTCGCACCATCAACCCCAACCTCGAACCTCTTGTTTTCCCCATGCCAGCACAGATCATCGATGGAAAGAAAATCGCTGAGGAAGTGAAACGCGAAGTCCAAGCTGAAGCAGAGCGATTCAAGCGGTCGCAGGGAATCACCCCCGGACTTGCCTTTATCCTCGTTGGAGGAAACCCCGCCTCGTTGGCCTACGTGAAGTCGAAAGAGAAAGCGTGCGCGGAGATGGGCTTTCATTCGGCGACCGAGCGAAGACCGGCATCGGTGTCGGAAGCCGAAGTGCTCTCGCTCATCCGTCGGTTCAACGACGATCCGGCAATCCACGGCATTCTTGTTCAGCTTCCGCTTCCGAAAGAGATCGACGAAGCGCGCGTCGTCGAGGCCATCGATCCCGCAAAAGATGTCGATGGCTTTCATCCGTACAACGTGGGACAACTCGTGATCGGTCGCGAGGCGCCTCGGCCGTGCACGCCGGCGGGAATCCAGGAACTGCTCATCCGCAGCGGCAACGACCCCGCCGGCAAGCACGTGGTGGTGGTAGGACGCAGTAACATCGTGGGGAAACCGATTGCCAACATACTTCTGCAGAAACAAGCCGGCGCGAACGCTGTTGTTACCATCGCCCACACCGGCGCATCGGACCTTCTACACTACACGCGTCAAGCCGATATTCTCATCGCTGCATTGGGACGCCCGGAGACGATACGCGGTGAGATGGTGAAGGAAGGTGTAGTGGTGATCGATGTGGGCATCAACCGTGTGGGGGACTCAACCGCGAAGAACGGCTACCGCATCGTTGGCGATGTGCATTTCGAGTCCGTTGCCGCGAAGGCCGCCGCCATCACTCCTGTCCCCGGCGGCGTCGGGCCGATGACGATTGCCATGCTCATGAAGAACACACTCGCTGCCGCGCAGAAGCTCGCGCTGTAGCGACTCCTCTCACGCACGCTCTCACGATTCTCGGCATCACTCGGAACAGCGGTTGTGGTTTGTGTCTCGCCACCCGATGAGGCTGTACAAAAAGTACGAGAAAGAATTCAATGAACGATAGATTTTTTGAAACTTTCTGGTTAGTGGTACGTTTACAGTAGTCATTGACTCACATTTATGGAGGAATGATTTGCATGCGTACCCCCGCAGAGAACTTGTTTGCTGACTCATCGCTCGAAGCGACCAAAACCAAACGCAAGAAAGCCAACAGTGCACCGGTGTTTAAGCCGTATCAGCAGCACCAGGTGATGCTGTTGCCGCCGGACCTGGCAGAGTTGATTCCGGCCAACCACTTAGTGCGGGTGGTTCATGACAGCATCGACAAGCTCAACGTTGATCCACTGCTGGCGACCTATCAGGGAGGAGGAGCCAGCGCCTACCATCCAAAGATGTTGCTGAAGGTTTTGATTTACGCCTATCTGTCCAAGGTCTACGCTTCACGCCAGATGGCCAAAGCCCTGCGGCAAGATATTCACTTCATGTGGCTTTCGGGGATGCAGCGACCAGAATTCTCCATCATCAACCACTTTCGCTCTAGCCGACTCAAAGAAGTGATCGAGCGGGTGTTTGGGTCGATGGTCTTGTTTCTCCTGGAGCATCAACTGTGTTTCATTCAGTCGGAAGTGCATCGATAGTCCTTGTGCATCGCAGGGTATTTTCAGATGTTGATTCGCGGTTAAAATTCAACACTGCGTAACATCACGGTATTGGACGGGACTGGAGTCCCGTCCTACAATATTTTCGCGTTCGCGCATGTGTAGGTCGGGTCTCCAGACCCGACCATTCTGA
>JBGFRR010000009.1:0-5750 GCA_041695045.1 Bacteroidota bacterium | reverse complement strand
ATGTAGGTTCCTATCCTATCCCCAAGCAATTGTTCGAATCTTCCGAACTAAGCACCTTCATTGCCACGAATGTCGCCCGTTTGCTCGGCTCCAACAATGACGAGGAGCGTAAGTTGCTCGAGAAAGAGAATGACCGACTTTGCTACCAACTCTTTGACCTTACGTACGATGAAATCAAAGAAATCGAAATGACTCTCTCGATCCATTCCTCGCAAAGCACACAGAAGGGCAACTCCCGTAAATGACATCTCGACCCGCTCTCTTGTCGTCCGCGAACAAAAAGAAAAAACTCATATACCAGACGGATTTGGAAGATGCAAACAGTTTAGCAAACCAGCCTCCCACAAAAAGAACTCTCTACACGCTCGAGGAACTTGCCATCCTCACCGAAGACCTGATGTCAATTGATGCCCCAACAGATGCAAACGGTCGAATCCTTGAAGTCCGTCCAAAGGGGCACTGGTTTGAGTTCGAGGTTGCCAAGCGACTTGGGTACAACTACCCATCAGGCGGAGGCTTGTTCCCCGACATACGCCATCAAGCTCTTGAAATCAAACATCACACAGGCAAAAGTATTACAGTTGACTTTGGACGTTACCACCCTGGCGCAGATGACGTAATCAACGAAACGTGGAATCGTCAGCTTCAACTGAAAGTAAAAGAAATACGTTATCTGATTGCGCTTGCCCCACCTCCCGCATGCAAAGTTGTTACCCTCATTCTCCTCACTGGTGCACAGATCGTTAAAGTTTTCGGTGTCTCTCCTAAGGCCACTATCAAGTACCAAATGGGTATCCCCGAGAAATGGAGAGACGAGCATCGTGGGAAGATGATGGTCGGCGAGAAGGTCTGGCGACGCACATAGAGCACAAACCGCAACTGCGCATAACAGAACCTATATTGAAAGAAAAAGGTAGGAAGACGCGCGGGAAGATGCGGTGAGCAGTACAAGTGGAAAACCTCCCTGCCCCGTAGGCAGGCGAACGCCTTCGGCGGAGAGGTACTAACATTGAGAGCCCCTTCCAAATCTTAAGAAAGTCTGGTTGATTGTTTGCCGCCTTTGCCGTATTTTTGTCGTGGCATTGGAATTGTATGAAACGTACAACACAGCCGATTTATGTCGGCCTGGACGTCCACATGCGAGCATGGACGGTAACAGTTCTTTGTCGAGGCGGAGAGCTGTATCACGCCACGGTGGTGCCGGGTGCTGCGGCGCTGGTGCCCCGCTCAGCGGGGCCCCAGTGATTCGAGGCAAGCGAGGTGCACACGGTGTATGAGCGCCTGGTCAAGCACATACGCATTGCTGTTGAAAGATGTTCGGTCGGAGCTTCGAACTCGCTACGCTGTCAATGCGTTGGTGATGTTTGTTGTGACGGCTGTCGTCATTGTGCTCTTTGCGTTGCGCACCGACCAACCTACGTCGGCGATGCTTGCCGGATTCTTCTGGGTGGTCGTGTTTTTTGCCGCCATGTCGGGACTTTCCCGAACGTTCGTGAGTGAGGAAGAGCGCGGCACCACGATGACGCTGCAGCTTGTCGCTTCGCCATCGGTTGTGTATTTCGGCAAGTTGCTCTTTAACATCTCCCTCACGCTGCTATTAACTTGTGCCATCACGGTGTTGTTCGTGCTCGTATTTCCCGGCTTCATTGTGCGCAGCGTGGAGACGTTCCTGCTGACGGTTTTTCTCGGCAGCGTTGGGCTGGCGTCGGCGTCAACCATTCTGGCAGCCATTATTGCGAAAGCGAACGCACGCGGCACGTTGTATCCCGTTCTCTCGTTCCCCGTGCTCATTCCCCTGCTTATGACGGTGATGAAAGCGACGGCCGGAGCGCTGGAGGGAGACAGCATTGCTCAATCGTTGGGGGAATTCCAAATTCTGATTTCGTATATTATGGTCATGACGGCGGGTTCTTATCTTCTCTTCGACTCGGTATGGAACGACTGACAACGCTTGCGAAATATGGTGCGGTCACGTTGGTGACGTTTGTGCTGGTCGCGGGGATTGCTATTCCCCTTTCGCCATCACCGCAGAGCTGGTTGGAGTTCCCGGTCATTCCCGGCCTCGAAGACAAGGCGCGCAACATCTTTTTCCACGTCCCGATGGCATGGACGACCGTTGTTGCATTCCTCTCGGCCATGTTCTTTGGAATCCAGTATCTCCGCAAACGAGATTTGGATTACGACATCAGGTCGGTTTCCGCGGCGGGGTTGGGTTTGTTGTTCTGCGCGCTTGCCACGGTGACCGGAGCGTGGTGGGCGAAGTTCAACTGGGGGTCGTTCTGGAATTGGGATCCTCGTCAGACATCGATTTTCATTCTGCTGCTGATTTATGGGGCGTACTTTGCTTTGCGCTCGGCGTTAGATTCTGAGGAGAAGCGGGCGCGGCTCTCGGCGGTCTACGCAAGCATTGCCGGGCTGACGGTACCGTTCTTGATCTTTGTCATGCCGCGTCTGATGACCGGCCTCCATCCCGGTGCAAAAGGCGATATCGAAGGGAAAGGACCCGTGATAGAGCTCAAGATAGCAACGAATATGTTGGTGATCTTTTTGATCGCTCTGACGGGCTTCATGCTGTTGTACTTCTGGATGTACCATCTACGCGTTCGCCTTGCGCGATGCGAACATCACCTTGAACAAGCAAGGGCCGACCATGGAAGCGTTCCTGCATGACCATCAATTGTATATTGTGTTAGGAGTTGTGCTGCTCGTGTGGGTTGGGATTGTCGCATATCTGATTCGACTGGATCGGAAAATCACGAAGCTTGAGAACATGCTGAAGAAGGGATAATATCATGAATGCAAAGATTATTCTTGCCGTTGTTGTCGTTGTTGCCGGCCTGATCGCAGGGGTTGTCAATTTCTTAGAGTCGAATGTTGAGTACGGCGACTTCACCATGGCAGAACGGGTGGAGCGAACCATTCAGGTGAAGGGAGAATGGGTGAAGGAAGCCGAGACGCGCTTCGACGCCGAGAAGGGACAGTTTCTGTTCTCGATGCGTGATGAGAAAGGGCGGGTAATGCCCGTTGTGCTTGCGGGAGCGAAGCCGAATAACTTCGAGATTGCCACGAGCATGGTTGCAAAGGGGAAGCTCGATAATGGCGTGTTCTATGCCTCGAATGTTCTCACGAAGTGCCCTTCGAAGTACGAGGGCGACGCATCAGCCGTAAAAGAGTCGCTGTAACAGGAAGGAATCGGCACGTATGATTGGTGGCATCGTTGTCAAAGTAGCGTTTCTCGCGGCTCTTGCGGCTGCGTTTTTTTACTACCGGGTGCATCGCGAGCAATCGGAACGGTGGCTCGTGGCGGCGCGCGGCAGCTTCCATCTTGCCGTCATCTCGCTGATGATCGCGTCGGCGATACTTCTCTCGTTCATCTTGACGCATCAGTTTCAGTACACCTACGTTTGGAACTACAGCTCGACCGACCTCCCACTTCCACTGTTGATCGCTACCTTCTACGCCGGCCAGGAAGGGAGCTTCATGCTGTGGGCCCTGTTCACAGCGATCATCGGCGTATTCCTCATGGTGTACGCCTCCAAGAAAGCCTACGAGCCGGAGGTTATGTCGGTGTACTCGCTCATCCTTTCGATCCTTCTGTTAATGCTCGTTGTGAAGAATCCCTTTGAGTACGTCTGGAACACCTTCCCCAACGACCTCATCCATTCCGGTCCGGTACCAGCGGGCGTAACCAACTACATCATATTGGACGCTGCGCGCAGTGTGTGGGCTCAATTTCCCGTTGAAGGTAGGGGCTTGAATCCGTTATTGCAGAATTATTGGATGGTGATCCATCCGCCAATTCTCTTTGTCGGATTCTCGGCGATGGCAGTGCCCTACGCTCATGCGGTTGCGGGGCTAATGAAGCGTGATTACCACTCGTGGATTCGCGTCGCCACGCCGTGGTCGGTGTTTGGCGCGATGGCGTTGGGGTTCGGTATCATCCTCGGCGGCTACTGGGCGTACGAGACGCTCGGCTGGGGCGGCTACTGGGCTTGGGATCCCGTGGAAAACTCCTCGCTCATTCCATGGCTGCTTTGCCTTGCGGCGATCCACACGACACTCACGCAGCGAAAGAGCGGCGCGTTTGTGAGAACGAACTTCACGCTGAGCATCCTTGCCTTTCTGACCGTTCTCTACAGCACGTTCCTGACGCGCAGTGGTGTGCTGGGAGACACGTCCGTCCACTCGTTTGTCGACCCCGGTATGTGGGTCTATTGGCTCTTACTCGGATGCATAGCGCTGTTTGCGAGTTTGGGATTTGGGATGCTCTTCTACCGGATGCGCGAGATGCCGAAGATTCCGGTTGAGCATTCGATTGTCTCGCGGGAATTCGCCTTGTTCCTCGGTGCATTCGCGTTGAGCTTTGTTGCAATCTTCGTCATCATCGGCACCTCGTCTCCCATCATCACGACGATTTTCAAAGGAGTAGCTTCAGCTGTCGAGATTAACTACTATGTGAAGACAACCCTTCCGTTGGGCATTGCCATTACCTTTCTCTCCGGCATCGGACAGTTACTCTGGTGGAAGCACTCGAAAACCGGGTCGCTTCTCAAAAGTATGGCACTTCCGACAGTGTTGGCATTGGGAACGACCGCGCTGGTGCTCATCATGCTCGGCACGGATGAATTTCTCATCCTCGTGTTCACATTTTGTTCTGCCTTCTCGCTGTTTGCCAATCTGCAGGTCGGCTATAAGATATTCCGCGGCAATCCAAAGTTTGTAGGTGGGTCGATTGCGCACGTCGGCATCGCGCTGATGTGTCTTGGGTTTGTGACGTCCGAGCGTTATGACGATAGCCTGACTGTCGCTCTGGAGCGCGGCAAGACGGTCGAAGCGTTGGGCTATCGGATGACGTACGTGGGCTATCATCCGTACGAGCGTGAGAAATATGCATTCACCATCGAAGTGGAGCGGGAGGGTGTGAAGCGGACAGTCGCTCCGACGATGTACTACAGCGAGTTCACGAAAGGCATCATGCGGCATCCTGACCTCATTAACTTTTTCACGAAAGATTTCTACGTCGCTCCGCTCTCGTTAGAAGAAGGAGGGCGAGCCCCCGAGGAGACGTTCGAGTTGCTGCAGGGGGAAGAACAAGCAGTGGGTTCGTTGCACGTGCGATTCGTCGATTTTGATTTCAGCAATGTGCAGCAGGGCGCGATGTTAGAAGGAAAGGACTTCACCATTGGTGTGGATATCGTAGTGCGAGAAGGTACGCGCACAACACCGCTTAAGCTGCTTATGAAGAACACTCCGCAGGGACCGGAGTTTGTTCCCTCCAGGTACACCACCGGCGATCAATCAACCTATCAGCTCGCCATTGCTCGCTTAATGCCCGACCGCGAAGACAAATCGAAATCCAAGGTCGAGTTAACAGTACGGTTACCACAAACATCAGAGCAAAAAGGAGAGACTCTTCTTGTCGAAGCCAGTCTCAAGCCGTACATTAATCTCGTGTGGGTGGGAACGGTGACGCTCGTGATCGGTTTCCTCCTCACCATTATCCATCGCGTCGAAGAAGCACGGCTGAAACACGATCGCTGGACACCTCAGTAGATACTTGTATTCGAAGGTTCAGCTGTTCACCCTCCCTCGCCTGAACGTTTGGTCTTGAAGTTGTAGCGTAACTCCCTTACTGCTACTGACATGAAGCTGGAATAATTTGTAATCCAAGCGATTTGGCTTGTTTGTGTAGCCACCTAAGCTGTTGTTCTTTGAAACGTTGTTGGTAGCGTTCAATGCCTTGCTCGACG
>JBGFRR010000010.1:0-33211 GCA_041695045.1 Bacteroidota bacterium | reverse complement strand
TTCGCCAGACCATGGTGTTGCCGCTGTCGGTCGATTGAGAGACCACGACTAACAGAAGATGGCTGGCACTTTGTTTATCGCATTGAGTTCATGTCTCCGCCATAGGCGGAACGAATAGGAGCTTGGTCACAAAGGGAACTGGTTTGACGAGAGAGGTTCTATCGCGCACTTGACTTTCAATATAGGAGCGGCAACAACGGCGCTCTCCGCCAAAGGCGGATCGCTCAACGGTTTTGCTCACCCCGATGCCTAAAGCGCATCGGGGGTATGCGGCTTCGGGCGTGTCATTCTTAGCGGCAAAACAAACGGCGTAGTGCCTGCAAACGTTAGCCGCCATTATTTTGCTGCAACATCCTTACCATCGAAGTTTGAATAAGTCGAGAGGTTTGGTTACATTGAGCTCAATGCAACCCGTATTCAAGACAAAACTCGGTAAGATTATTCTCCAAGACTCTCTACAATATATCAGAGACCACGTCTCGGATGAATCAATCGACCTTATCATCACAAGCCCCCCTTTCGGTTTAGTCCGCAAAAAGGACTACGGTAACGTTGATGCTGGCAAGTACGTGCAATGGTTCTGGCCATTCGCACGTGAATTTTACCGGATTCTTAAGCCCACTGGCTCGTTTGTCCTTGACATCGGCGGGTCGTGGATTCCTGGCCAACCTACACGCAGTCTGTATCACTTTGAGCTCTTGATGATGCTTTGCCGTGAAGCCAAGTTCCATCTGGCTCAGGAATTCTATTGGTGGAATCCTGCAAAGCTGCCAACTCCCGCCGAGTGGGTAACCGTGAGGCGTGTTCGAGTAAAGGACGCTATCAACACCGTTTTCTGGCTTTCAAAAACACCTTGGCCCAAAGCGAGCAACCGTCGTGTCCTTGCACCTTACAGTGATTCGATGAAGGATTTGCTCAGGAACGGTTATAAAGCCAAACTTCGACCCAGCGGCCACGACATTAGCGATAAGTTCCAACGCGACAATGGTGCGGCTATCCCGCCCAATCTTCTCGCCATTCCAAACACCGAAAGCAATTCTAACTATCTCCGCTACTGCAAAGAGATCGGTGTCAAACCCCATTCGGCTCGTTTTCCGGCTCAGCTTCCCGAATTCTTCATCCGAATGCTCACGGACATCGATGACCTTGTGTTTGATCCATTTGCCGGGAGCTGTGTCGCCGGCGAAGTTTGCGAACGACTTGAGCGAAATTGGATTTGCTGTGAAATTCTCGAAGAGTACGTCAAGGGTGCAATTGGCAGGTTCAAAGTCGACTCAAAGGTCGAAGCAAAAAAGACCGATCCTATCTTTTACAAGGTCTATTCTTCCGCAAGTCTGTGGAATGGCGTCGAGCGAAGCTTGTTTGACGACAAGCTCCCCGAAGATGGCGGGCGAAAACGTGTCTCCACCAGATACAAGGAAACCAATAACAAATCCGCGGGGAAGGTAAAGGAGAAGAAATCGAAATACAAAAGGTCGACCAAATCTAAGTCAAAAGCGTAACTGTGGCCCGACTTCCAACTCCGCTGTTGAACCAGTCTGTCATCGACGCACTCGAGGAATCCAGTGCTACTGCTGTTCTTATATCGCCGCCGAGCAAGAATCCAAGACGCTTTGTTGTCCAGTCCGGGCAGAATGTATTTGAGCTTTGGGTCTACATTTGGACACTCACTCACGGCGGCGGCGCAGCAAGGCCAAAGAACGAGTACCGCATTCAACTTACCGGCGTAACACCACCGCTCGAACTCAATCCTGTAGGCCCCACACTTCTAATCGGCTATGAGCCGAACTCAAAATGCTTTGCCGGATTCGACCTAAGCCGACACAAGCGCTTTTCGGTCAATTCGCCTTCAATACAGATTCCTATCACTGCTCTGCACACCGCTCTGCAACACGGCTTTTCCTTTGTCACCAAAGGAAACAACGAGATTGCAGTTGGTTTTCGGCCGGATCAGTTCCTAGCCTACGCTCTTAACGCCGAACTCTTGCACACTTACGGAGCAGAAGCAAAAACCGTTGATCTACTTACAAAGGCGGCGGCACTCGAACCAATCAGAGCCGAGGATCTTCAGAAGGTTGCCAAAGACCGACAACGAGTTGTAGCCACAGTCTCTCGTCTCTCACGAGATTCAGACTTTCGCCGAAAGGTAACCATTGCCTACGACCGACGTTATGCAGTTACAAGAATCCAACTTCGTCTGATTGACGCCGCACACATTTTGCCTGTCGGAGCAAAAGGAAGCAGCGATGAAGTCAACAACGGTATCTGTCTTTCTCCAACTTATCATAGAGCTTTTGATCGTTCATTGATTTATCTCGACGAGAACTTACATATGCGGATTAACACAGCTCAGGAACGTGAACTTGCTCGGCTTGGTTTAGATGGCGGGGTAGCCGACTTCAAATCTTATCTGGACAAACGAATCCACTTGCCTGCTGACCGAAGGCAGTGGCCGCAACCAGATTTGATTCGAGAGGCAAACAGGTTCAGAAGGATTATCTGACGTAACCAAACCTTCTCCCCGTAGTTTTTCCCCGCTTTCTTCCAACCGAAAAGTAGCTGTAGTTAAGACCGCAAAACAACGGCAGCTAACAAGCGTAAGCACGGCGCTCCCTTTGTTGATATGGCTCGGTTGAAGCAATGGATAGAGATAGTTGTGCCTGCACACCGAAGTGCTACGGCACACAGGTGTAGTCGCTCAACGCTTTTGCTCACGTGTTGGTCTATGGCTATGGGCGCGAAAAATTGGTCTTTTGATAGCGCCCTTCAGCGCGTCGTTTGATAGCGGCAAAACAAACGGCGTTGTTACCGCGAACTAAAGTCCCGCCCCGACAAGTCGGGGCAGGGCTTCTGCTTTGGAGATGATGTGTGAAGAGGATTCCCTGCAGTCGGGGGGTTCCCTCCCTACGTTCCGTGCGTTCTTTCCAAACGCTCGATCACGGCAAACGCAACGACAGTGCTTTCAGTATGGGAAATCGAGATGTGCACCCGGCACGAGTCGAGCAGGACGGCCAGCGTATTGTAGAGGACAATCGTTGGAGCGCCGGAGGGTTCATTGACAACCTCCACATCCTTCCATGTGAAACTTCCCGCCCATCCAGTTGCCATCGCTTTGCTCACGGCTTCCTTCGCTGCAAAGCGCGCGGCATAGTGTTCGTGCGGATTCTTTTTCGCGCGGCAGTACGACGCTTCCGCTGCCGTGAACACTCTCTCTACAAACTGCTCCCCATGCTCCTCGAGCATCGCCTTCATACGGTTCACGTCCACCACATCCACACCGATGCCCTGGATCGTTCCCATCAGCGGTCTCCGTTCATAGCCTTGACGATCTCGATAATCTGCGCGACGTCATCCACTTCATAGTCGGCGTTTGAAACCTGTGTGCCGAACGTATCGCCGTATCGCGCAAACACGGTTTTCATCCCCACCTGTGCCGCTCCGACCACATCGCGCTCCGCCCAGTCGCCTACCATCAACGCCTCGTGCGGTTCGATGGTGAGGAGCTCCAATGCTTTGTGGAACGGGCCGGGGTTGGGTTTGTGCTCCCCTGTATCGTCGAACGTGACCACGACGTCAAAGATGTAGTGGAAGTTCAAATAACACAGCCTCAGCCACGCCTCCCGCGCCGGTGCATCCGACACAACAGCCAACTTCAACCGCATTTTGGCAAGTTCCATCAGCGTCATGTACACGTGCGGATAGGGAACCAGCGCTGCCTCGCGCGCCCGCCGGTATGCAATCACTCCGGAGGAGAGAATCTTATAGTCAACCTTGCTGAACTCGTCGAACAGGAGCTGGTCGAAGACGTTCTGAAATTCAATGCCCCGCTGCTTGTAGATCTCGTCGATGCGCTTGCGGATTTCATCCGGCGGCAGTTTTAGCCCCGCATCCCGCATGGCATGAATGGCCGCATCGATGGCCTGGCGCTTCATGGCCATGAAATCCACCAGCGTGTTGTCGAGGTCGAAAATAACGGCTTTGATCATGGAACGCAGAGGTCAGACATCAGACGTCGGAAGCCAGCAAGGTCATAGTCAGGATAGTGATTCGATGAGCGCCTGCACGGCCAGTACGTAGCTCTGCGGTCCGAACCCGGCGACGATTCCTTTGCAGACGGGAGCGATGACGGAGTGGCGGCGGAATTCCTCCCGCGCATGGACGTTGGAGAGATGCACCTCCACCACCGGCACGTTCAACGCGGCGACGGCGTCGCGGAGAGCAAAGGAGTAGTGCGTGTACGCGCCGGCGTTGATGACCGCGCCGTTGAATGTGCCGCTCATCCCTTTCTGGATGTAGTCCACCAGTGCCCCCTCGTGATTCGACTGATAGAACTCAAAGGCCACGTTGGGGAACTGTTTCTTCAGCAGGTCTTCGATGTCGAAGAGCGTCGCGGTGCCGTAGACGTCGGTTTGCCGCTTGCCGAGGAGGTTCACATTGGGCCCGTTGACAACGAGGATGCGCATGGCGAGATGGGGGTCGTTCTCTTGCGATAGAATATTGGGGCAATGGACGAACGGTCTTGCGCTTTAACCTTCCCGCCTGAGGGTGTTTGTCGTTCGCTTGTTCATCGTGCGTTGTGGCGGTCGTTGCAATCACACGGCGCGGCCCGTCCCGGATTCCGCAAGGGCTGCACGGGAAAGCTCATCCTCGATGAACTCGCGCACCGCGGGTTTCAGATACATCTCATCGATGCCGATGTCGGCAAGACCCTGAGCGAGCAGCGAGGCCTTCTTGGCCGGCGCGAGTTTCTTGTTGACGACGATGATCCGCTCGGCCTTGAGAACGCAGGAGCCGCCTTCGAAATCCCCCTTTTCGTAGCGGATGCCGATGCCGCAGTTCTTTGCAAGCTGTTCGAGCTCTTTCAGAAGGTGTTCTTGTGTCATACTTCTACCGATGCGAGGAACGCTCGCTATTCCGAGAATTTGTCTGCGCGGAAGACAGAATTGCAAACGCTGGATCCAACTTACCCTATTTTGCCGAGAGTATCAAGCCACGCATCGTTGTAGGGCGAATCGTCGATTCGCCTTTCCTGGAAGACAGCTCACCATTACCCGTTCTTGTGGGAATGCTGCATCCGCCACCCGTCCCACCACGCAATGATTCTCCACCCCGTCCAAATTGTGAAGAAGAAGAACGCAACACCCGCTACGATGTCGATCACGTAGTGATAGCGCAGATACACCGTGCCGATGATGAGCAGCGAGACGAGGATCGCAAGTGTCCATCGCGCAGCAACGCAGTAATGGAACGCGCAGTAGACGGCGACGAGCGAAAGTTGTGTGTGGCCGCTGGGGAAGACATCCCGCTGCACAAAATCGACGGGGTTTGGCGCATTCATCGGCACCGCACCCCCCCAATTGATGAAGGCGCGAAGCGGCTCGGTCAGCAAGAGACCGGGCAACTCTCGGTCGAGCAGATGAAAATCATGCAAGGTGAAGCGCGGGCCGACGGCAGGCAGCAGGAAATAGCCGAGATACGAAAGATAAAATCCATACACGATCATGAATGTGGCGTTGTCAAACTCCTTCCGTGAGTGGTGGCGGTACACCTGCACGCCGAGGATGATGAACAACAAATAGAACGATGAGTACGCAATCTGGAGGATTTCGGTCAGGATGGGATGAGAAAACTGTGCGAGCCACACAGTTGGATCGACCCCGAACATCCACCGGTCGATGGCAATGAGCAGATTGTCGTAATCCACCGGATGGATTGGCCGTACCATGAAATATAACTGCTTGTAGATGAAGAGGATGTTGGGATACAGGTACCACCGATGCAGGTTGATGAGGAACGGCGTTTTCTTCGCTTCTGCCCGGTGCGCGAGGAAGAAAATGAAGACAACGACGGTGAGATTCACCGGCACGAGGATAAACCACTCCGCCACACGAGTGTGAAACACAAGATTCAGCGCTGTGAGGAAGAGGAAGAAGGTTACGGAAACAAGATCCGCAGGGTTGACGGGACGGAGCAGCGAGCGGAGTGTCATGCGCGGTGTCAGAGCCACTGTAACATCAGTGTGGCAATGGTAAGGAACACGGTAGTGCCGATCACATCCTGAAACGCCGTCTCAAACGGTCCGGCTGTCACCGCGGGGTCGAAGCCTAAGCGTTTGGATAACAGCGGTGTCGCGCTCCCGATGAAGCCGGAGATGTTAATGGAGATGAACCTCGACGTGACGAGCTCTTCGATATCCTGCATCAGCTCGTCGTCGGCTTCGATGAGCGCTTCGCCGCGGTGAGGCAAAGAACCGCTATGGACTTTCAGTTCGCTCATCGAGTGGCTGCAATGCGAGAAGGATTCAGTTCGTTTTTGTATGCTTGAAGCATCGTTGTGAGTTCGAGAAAGTTTTCGAGCGTCAAGCGCTCCGGCCGTTTCGTCAGGTCGAACGTCAGTGCATCCAGCGTTGAATCGGAAAACCCGAGATAGCGCAGGCTGTTTCGAAGCGTCTTCCGCCGCATACCGAACGTACCCCGAACGATTGTCGTGAATAACTTCCGGTCGGTTGGGATTGGGGATTCCGTGAAATCCAACCGCACGACGGCCGAATCGACCTTTGGCACCGGTGTGAAGGCCGTGCGCGGTATCCGGAAGAGCAGCGAAGCATTGGCATAGTACTGCGTAGCCACCGTGAGAATGCCGTACGCCTTCGTGCCGGGTTGCGCAATCAGGCGCTGCGCAACCTCATACTGCATGGTGATGGTCGCATCGCTCACACGATCCCGCTGCCCATAGAGCCAGAACAAAATATCGCTGGTAATGTAGTACGGAATGTTCCCCACAAGACGCACGCGTTCGGCTGAGGATGTAGCAACGGTAGCGAGATCGACGCTCAGGACATCTGTCTGGATAAGTTCCAACTTGCTGCCGAACGACTCGCGTAATAGCTCCGCCGCACGAGGGTCGACTTCGATACCGATGACGCGTACACCGGTATCGAGTAAGTGCCGCGTCAGCGCTCCCATGCCGGGGCCGACCTCAACCACGACGTTACGCGGTTGCAGTTGCATGGCCGAGACGATCTTCCGCGCGATGTTGGCATCCTTCAGAAAGTTTTGACCGAGCGATTTTCGAGGTGTGATCATGCGGCCATGCGACAGCGACGGCACAATATACACAACGCATGAGGGAATATCAATGAATTGCATTGCATTTCGGACGAAAATGGAGTACTTTTGCGCGCACATCGAACACGGAATTCAAACATCGCATACACGCGCGGGAGCCGGCCTCTCCAATGGGAATCCCTACGGGGTCGACAATTGGGCGTGGGAATGTGACGACACCTCTATGCCCCAGCCTGCTCGTTCACCATCTGCTCGCACAACGACGGTTTCGCAGCGGTCGAACGCCTCTCCCTACCTGTCGATTATCATCCCGCTCTTCAACGAAGAAGAGTCGCTGCACGAGCTCTACGAGGCTATCCGCCGTGTTCTGGGTCGGATGAAGAAGTCGTACGAAATCATTTTCGTGGACGACGGCAGCACGGACGGGTCGTATCGTGTTCTGCAGGAGTTGCACGCGCGCGATCAGAATGTGATGGTGATTCGCTTTCGACGGAACTTCGGCAAGTCGGCGGCGCTCTCCGTCGGCTTCCACAAGGCGCGAGGCACGTTCGTCGTTACCATGGATGCCGACCTGCAGGACGACCCGGAGGAAATCCCCGGCCTGTTAGAAACGATGGGAGATGAATACGACATCATTTCAGGCTGGAAAAAGCGGCGGTTTGACCCCATCTCCAAAACGATCTCCTCACGCTTCTTCAATATGGTGACCGGCCTCATGACCGGCATCCGCATCCACGATTTCAACTGCGGGCTGAAGGCATATCGACGGGAGGTTGTACAGGACATCATCGTGTATGGCGAACTCCATCGCTACATCCCGGTGCTCGCGCATTGGGCGGGGTATCGTGTCGGGGAGAAGGTCGTGCGGCATCATCCGCGTAAGTATGGCCGGACAAAGTTTGGCGTGAGCAGGTTCTTCAAGGGCTTTCTCGATTTGCTGACCGTGCTCTTCACGACTCGCTACATTCGCCGGCCCCTCCATCTGTTCGGCGTGTGGGGAATTATTTCGTTTGCCATCGGCCTTGCAATCGACGTCTATCTTTCGATCGAGTGGATTCTGGGGCGCACGTCGCTCAGCAACCGGCCGCTCTTTCTCGTCGGCTTCCTCTTTATCATCATCGGCATTCAGTTCATCTCCATCGGCCTGTTGGGGGAGATGATCACGCGCCAGCAGCGCACTGATGATTATTCCATCCGTGAAGAATTGACCTAAGGGCTAAACCCCCCTTCTGATGGCTAAGCACTCTAAGCAACGCTCCACTGCTCCAACGACCTCGCTGTTCCCCTTTGCTCAACAGATTGTCAACCACCCGCGCGTTGGGTTTGTTGTTGCCGCGGCGTACGGAATTGCCATGCTCGTGGTGGGACTGACGTATCACGTCATCGGCGACTATCATGTGGAGACGGATTTCTACTGGAGCTATGTGCAGGAAGCGCGTGCCATGATGTCCGGCCGACTGCCGATTGAGGATTTCCGCGGCCCGGCGTATCCGATGCTGCTGGGAATCACCGGCACGGTGATCGGCGAGTACTTCACGGCCGGCATCGTGCTTTCGACGCTTGCTGCCGCGTTGGTTCTCTTCTTCGCGTATGAGCTGCTGCGCCGGCTCTTCCGCGCCGACACTGCTCTGCTGGCCACGCTGCTGGTCGCCGCTAACACAACGTTCGTTCGCTACACCTACACGGCAGGCACGGACATGGTGTTCAACGCATTCGTGACGGCGTCTGTGTTCTTCTTGCTCAAGGATGAACAGCGTGTGTGGCGCTCAATCATCATCTCCGCCGTGCTTGCCGGTATCGCATACCTGACTCGCTATAACGGTGTGGCTCTCGTTGTGGCCGCGCCGGCGGCGATCGTTCTCGCCAACCCATTCGGACTGGAGATGAGAGAGCGAATCAAAACAGCGGCGGTATTTGTCGGGGTCTTCTTCCTTGTTATCGCTCCGTGGGGATTCTATTGTCTGGCTGAGAAAGGAAGCTTCTTCTACAACAAGAACTACCTCAACATCGCCTACGAAATGTTTGCGAAGGGAAGAATCGGATGGGATCAGTTTTGGAATGTGGAAGCGCACCGGTACGAATCGCTGACGCATGTGATCTTTCTGGACTTCGGCCTCTTTGTGCGGCAGGTGCTCTTCAACATTGTTGACCATGCGCGCAGCGATATGGGTTTGCTCCTCGGATGGCACATCGGCGTGTTGAGCGTGGTGGGAGTGGTAGCGTTCTTCAAGGAGAAACCCGGCGCGCGGTTGCTTTCGTTGTTCATCATCGGCGCAGGGTTCTTTGCCGTTTTGCTGCTCGTGTTCTACGGCGAGCGGTTTTCGATGTTCCTTCTCCCCATCTATGTCCTTCTCGCTCTGCGCGCGCTCACCATGCCAAAGGTCTCCGAATGGCGATTCTGGAATCGCATCCACATCGGCGCGCTCGTCGGCTATGGTTTGCTCGTCTGGACGGCAGCGGAATCATACGGCTTTCATCGCGAACATATCGATTCCGGTCCAACGGAAATCCTTCACATTGCCGAGTGGTTCAACGCGCGGGGGAATCGAACGGAAAGCGATTCTGTCATCATTGCCCGCAAACCCCACATTGCGTACTACCTCGACATGCGGCTGGAGTATTTTCCCTATGTGAACACCCTCGAGGAACTCCATGCGCATGCGAAGGCAAGCGGCGCGTCGCTGCTCTATTTTAGTTTGATGGAAGCGGGACTGAGGCCGCAGTTTAGGATACTGTTAGACCCCTCGCAGGCGCCGCCATGGCTCACGCCGCTTGTGTCGACGAATGTGCCGCCGTCGGTGCTCTATCGTATCGAGAGGGAAAAGCCGCAGTGAACATCGTTATCGTCGGCACGGCGTATCCGATGCGCGGCTCGATGGCGCAGCTCAACGCCGCGCTCGGCTGGCACCTTGCGAAGCAACACAATGTTGAGCTTGTGTCGTTCACGCGACAGTATCCGCAACTCCTGTTTCCCGGTACAACACAGTTGGACCCCGGTAAGCCGGTGTATGAGCTGCCGACGACAGCGATGGTAGATTCGGTCAATCCGTTTTCTTGGTTTAAGACTGCACGTGCAATCGCTGCCAAGAAGCCGGACGCGATCATCATGCGGTATTGGATTCCGTTTCTGGCTCCGTGTCTCGGCGTCATTGCGCGGCGCGTCAAGAGGTTGACCGGCGCGACGGTGCTGTTCATCTGCGACAATGTTCTTCCCCACGAGCGTCGCCCCGGCGACGCGATGCTGACGCGGTTTGCTCTGCGTGCGGCCGATGTGTGCATCGTTCAATCGCACGCGGTGAAGGCCGATCTGCACGAACTCCTTCCGGCGGCGCGTTCGGTGGTTGCGCCGCATCCGATCTACAACATCTTCGGCGATCCGATTCCACGCGGCGAGGCACGGCGCGCGCTCGGCCTTTCGGAGTCCGAGCGTGTGCTTCTGTTCTTTGGCTATGTCCGGCGATACAAGGGACTCGATATTCTGCTCGATGCGATGCCGTCGATTCTTCGGCGCATGGCGGCAAAGCTGTTGGTTGTGGGAGAATTCTATGAAGATCAGGAAAAGTACGAGCGACAGATTATGACGCGCGGTTTACAGCCGAATGTGCAGCTGCGCGCCGAGTATGTGCGGAATGAAGAGATTGCGACATACTTCTCGGCTGCCGATCTCGTCGTCCTTCCGTACCGGTCTGCCACACAGAGCGGCATCGTGCAGATTGCGTATCACTTCAATAAGCCCGTCGTAGCGACGCGGGTTGGCGGTTTGGGAGAGGTGATTATAGAAGGAAAGACGGGATTCCTTGTTTCGCCTGAATCGCCCGATGCAATAGCTGACGCAGTAGTAGGGTTCTTTGAGCAAGACCGCGACGAGGAATTTGCGCGGAACATTGAAGCGGAGAAGAAGAATTACAACTGGGAACGATTCATCGAGCGCGTTGAGGAAGCGATACTGCGCGCAAGGAGCGGCGGATGAGGTACGACCCCGTCAAAAATATCATCGGCAGGGCGGTGAGGAACAGCGTCGTTCTTCGAAAGCTGCTTTATAAGTTACTGGGATTGCTCTTCCTTCGCGAATGGTACGTGAAGCGCGAGTTGCGACGGGTCTTTCGTTTGCCCGACCCCCCGCAATCGGTGATGGATGCCGGCAGCGGGTTTGGGCAGTACACCTACTTCGTTGCAACGCGCTTTTCCGGTGTGAAGGTATATGCGGTCGATGTCAAAGCCGAGCAGATCGACGACTGCCGCGCATTTTTTCAGAAGGCGGGCGTTCGCAACGTGGAGTTCCACGTTGAAGATCTCACTGCGATGAATCACAGCGAACGCTTTGACCTGATCCTCTCGGTCGATGTGATGGAACATATAGCGGACGATGCGACGGTATTCCGAAACTTCCACCGGGCGCTCAAGCAGGGTGGCGTTGTGCTCATCAACACGCCGTCGAATCTGGGCGGGTCGGATGTGCATGCACCGGACGACACGAGCTTTATCGAAGAGCACGCGCGGGCCGGATACGGTGTGGATGAGCTTCGCACGAAGCTCGAGTCGGCAGGATTCATGGTTGAGCGCATTGTGTTCAGCTATGGGCGTTGGGGCTCAATGGCCTGGCGGCTCGGCATCAAATATCCGATGCTGATGCTGAACGCGACGAAGCTGCTGTTTATCGTGTTGCCCTTCTACTACATCTTTGTGCTTCCAATCGTCCTGCCGTTGATGTATCTTGATTATGTTTCAAAGAATAAAACTGGCACAGGCTTGCTCGTGGTTGCAGGAAAGAAAAAGAATTAGCATCTTGTCAATGAGGAATCTATCATGCAGAAAATAAAATTGAAAAGAAGACCACCATTGGCTGTGAGTCGGCGTAAGAAGCCCAATTATAAAATAATAGGGCAAACGCGCGGAATGTGGGCGAAGAAGAAAAAACTCGTACGTGAAATGCTGAACGTCCGCCACACCGCATGGTGAACCTTCTGTTCGACACAAATATTTTCATTTACCACTTTGCGGACGACCCGCGAGTTCGACCCTACTTCGACCAGGAATTGTGGCAGCGCAGCACCCTTCTGACATCGGTTATTGTGAGGCTTGAACTCTTGTCGTTGCCCACAGGTGTCCGCGAGGAGGAACCACGCCTGCGGTCTCTTCTGAGTTATTTCCGAGTTGTGCCGCTGAACGAAGACATCGAAGAAGCAGCGATCTTTTTTCGCAAACGGTATCGCCTCAAAATTCCTGATGCAATCATTGCCGGGACTGCATACACGACCTCATCCATTCTCATCTCTGCAAACAAAAAAGATTTTGAACGTCTGTCCGAGATTCAGTTGCAGATGGTTTGACGGCACATAGTCATCAAGAAATGGCAAATCCGTGCCCATCAGCCTGAGTCCGTGAAAATCTTCCCGGTGAAAAAAGTTCTCGTCATTACCTACTACTTCCCTCCCTCCGGTGGACCCGGTGTGCAGCGTGTGCTGAAGTTCGTCAAATACCTGCCGGAGTTCGGTTGGCAGCCGGTAGTGTTGACGGTGCGTGAGGGGGACTATCCCGCGCGGGACGAATCGCTCTTGGCCGAAATTCCCCGCGACACGAAGGTGTATCGCACCAAGATCCTCGAGCCCTATCGCCTCTATCGCACGCTCACGGGCAAGCGAGCCGACGCGCCGGTGGACGTTGAGAACATGCCGCGCCCGGGCACAACACCGAGCATTGCTCAGCGGATCGCTGAATGCATCCGCGCAACGTTGTTCATTCCCGACGCGCGCATCGGATGGTACCCTTACGCCGTTGCGGAAGGACTGCGGATCATCCGGGAAGAAGTGATCGACGCCATCTACTCCTCCTCGCCGCCGTACACCTGCGCCGTCATTGCTCAGCATCTCCACAAAGGGACGGGCATTCCGTGGATTGCCGGTTTCCGCGATCCGTGGACGGAGTTTCTCACCACGCCGAAGCGATGGTTTCTTCCGCGAGCCATCGATAAAGCGATGGAACACTCGGTCATCTCGAGCGCCGACATTGTTGAAGGGGCATGGCGAGGCATTCTGAAGGACATCATGCGCAAGTATCCGGAGGTGGACTGCACGAAGCTCTTCTATCTGCCGAATGGATTCGACGGCGCCGACTTCCCCCATGCCGACCGCACGCCGAACGAGCGCTTCACGGTGGTCTACACCGGCTCGATGTACGGCAAGCGGAACCCGGAATCGTTCTTGCGCGCGGTGGAAGAGTTGGTCGCAGAGGGAACGATCGACGTCGGAAACATCAACCTGAAGTTCATCGGCCGCTTCGGTGCGGACGTGAAGCGGATGTTGGAGACGACGGCGATCCGGCAGGCGGTTGACGTGACGCTCTATCGTCCGCACGCAGAGAGCGTCGTTGAATTACTGCGCGCCGACCTCCTTCTCTTGATTGTGGATGAAGCGAAGGAAAGCGGGGAGATCGTTCCCGGAAAAGTGTTTGAGTACTTGGGCGCGCGTAGGCCAATCCTTGCACTTGCGCCGCACGGCGCCGTTGCGGAGCTTTTGCACGAAACGCAAAGCGGCGTTGTTGCGAATCCGAGCGACATCGCTTCCATCAAAGCGGCGTTTGTTGAATGTTACGAGAAATTTGGGTACCGTACGCAAGCCTTCGAGCCAAACGAGCAAGCGATTCGGAAGTACGAACGGCGAGCAATTACTCAGCAACTGGCCGTCCTGCTCGATTCGCTGCAATCCCGTCATTCATCCCCCCGGTAGTCTTCCATGGCAAAAGAACGACGAGAACGAACCGTAAACGAAAAACCCTTGATTCCCGAGCGCTACCAGCACGCAGCGGCGATTGCCCTCCTTGTCGTCAGCCTGATTGCGTTCTTCCACGAGATCATCTTCAGCGGGAAAACATTTCTGGCTGAGGACAACATTGCCTCGCACAGCTTCGATACGCTGATTGACGACGCAAAACAGCAGGGCATCTTTCCTCTCTGGAATCCGTACATCTTTTGCGGCATGCCTTCGTACGGCAGTCTCACACTCGGCGGCGAGCGCGGCTTCGACCTCTCGAGCGAACTGTTCGCACTCGTCATCCGGGCGTTTTCTTCGATCGCGACAGACGCCACCGTCGGTCGCGTGCTCTTTTATTACGTCGTTCTTGCAGTCGGGATGTACCTCTTCACGTGGCATAAACTTCGGCAGAAGATTCCCGCATTCGTTGCCGCGCTGGCGACGGTGTTCTCGATGTACATCGTCATCTGGATCATGGCAGGCCATAATACGAAGATTGCGGTGATGGCGTTCTTCCCGTTCATCTTCTATCTCGTGGAGCGGCTGCGGGAGAAATGGAACACGATGTTCGCCCTGCTGATGGTCATCGCGCTGCACTTCATGTTTGTCCCTGCGCACATTCAGATGATCTTCTACACCTTCCTCGCGCTCGGAATCTATGGGCTGTTTCTCGCTCTCCGTGCTCTCCGCAACAAAGAATCATGGAACGGCATCGCGCGCGTAGCGGCCGTGGTGGTTGTGGCAAGCGGTATCGCCTTCCTGATGGATGCCGATAAATACCTCTCCGTCCTCGAATACAACCCGTACTCTATTCGCGGCATGGCGCCCATCGTGCAATCGAGCGAAGGAACGACGAAGGAAGGCGGACTCGATTATGAGTACGCAACAAACTGGTCGTTCGCACCGGGCGAGATGATGACGTTCTTCGTCCCTTCGTGGTATGGCTTCGGTGTGCATCCGTATCAGGGGCCGCTCTCCAACAATCAGGTGATGAAGGTGAACACGTACTTCGGGCCGCAGCCGTTCACGCACGCGCCGCAGTACATGGGCGTCGTTGTCTTGGTGCTTGCCCTCGTCGGGTTTGTGCGGAACCGGAAGGAACCGTTCGTGCTCTACATGGGCATCGTCATCGTCTTCTCGATGCTCGTGGCGTTCGGCAGAGAGTTCCCGTTGGTGTACGACCCGATGTTCAAGTACTTCCCGATGTTCAATAAATTCCGCGTGCCGTCCATGATCCTCGTGCTCGTGCAGATCTTCGTCCCGATACTGGCGGCGTATGGACTGGCATCGTTCATCGGAGGTCGAGATGCGTCCATGCCGCCGGCCGCGGTGAAGCGATGGAAGTACACGCTCGGAGGCCTTGCGGGAATCTTCGGCGTCGCCCTCATGCTGCCGAGCATTATCCGGGGCATCTATGGCGCGTTTTTCCCTCAAGAGGTTATCGGACGAAAATTCACAAACCTTCCTGCTCCGTATGTTGCTGAGCTCTATACCTTTGTCGTCAATGCTGTGGTGACGGATGTCATCATCGGTGCGCTGGTGCTGCTGGCGACGTTCGGTGCGCTGTTCCTCTATCTCCGCCGATCCATCAGCCTGACGATGCTCAGCGCTGTTATCGTTCTGGCCGTCGTTGCCGACCTGTGGCGTGTAGCCTACAAGCCGATGGAGACGAGTGACGCACGCGAGTTCCAACAGTACTTCACAATGCCGGAGTACGTACGATTCCTCCAGCAAGATACCACAAAGTATCGCGTGTTAGAGTTCATCAACGGTCAGCCGCCGTACAACAACACGCTGGCGTATTGGAGAATCGAAAACGCCTTCGGCTATCAGGGCGCCAAGATGCGGTGGTATCAGGATGTGGTGGATGTGGCCGGCCTTCGTAATCCGTTGGTGTGGCAATTGATGAACGTCCGCTACATCATCACCAATCAACCCGATACGGCCGAGTATCTCTCGCTCGTCTATAACGGCCCCGACCGGAAGGTCTATCACAACACATCTGCACTTCCGCGAGCGTTCTTTGTAAATCGCTATGAAGTCGCACAGGGGCTCGACATTCTTGAGAAGATTCGCGCACGCGCATTCGACCCACGCGATGTGGCGTACTTTGTAGACGACCCCAAGGCGTCCATCGACCCGCCGCATCCCGCAGCAAACGCCGTCATCACCCATTACGGTATTCAAGACGTAGAGCTTCGCGTCACCGCTTCGGGCAACAACCTCCTGTTCCTCAGCGAAGCGTATTACCCGGAAGGATGGAACGCTTACCTCAACGGCAGCCCGATCCCGATTCATCGCGTCAACTACATGTTCCGTGGCGTCATTGTGCCCGAGGGCGTCCACACGTTGGAGATGCGCTTCGAACCGCGGGGATTTTATCTTGGAAAAAATCTCAGCCTCGCAGCGAATATCCTCGTCCTCGGCGCAATTGGGTTCTTTGCAGTTCGCCACTTCAGGAAAAGACCGGACAGCGGGCAACCGTCGTCATAGCATCTGCCTTCCATGTGCGGCATTACCGGCATACTTCAATACGCGAAGACGGCTCAGGCGGTGGATGAAGCGCTGGTCGTCAAGATGCGCGATACGATGACGCATCGTGGTCCGGATGACGTTGGTGTATTCGTCTCGCCGCAACGGAATGTTGGTCTGGGATTCCGCCGTCTCGCTATCGTCGACCTCTCCCCCGCAGCAAATCAACCGATGTTCTCGTCGGACGGCATGCTTGCCATCGTCTTCAACGGCGAAATCTACAACCACCTTGTCCTGCGCAAAGAGTTCGAAGCCAAAGGCTATCGTTACCGCACGCGCTCCGACACGGAGACTATCCTCAACGCCTACCAGGAATACGGTTTCGACTTCGTCCACAAGTTGCTCGGCATGTTTGCCCTGGCGATCTGGGATGAACGAAAACAGCGACTCGTTCTCGCTCGCGACCGCATCGGCATCAAGCCGCTCTATTATACCTTTGCCGATGGCAATTTTCTGTTTGGCTCCGAGATCAAGACTATCCTGCAACATCCCTCCGTCAGGCGGGAGATGAATGAAGAAGCGTTGGATCACTACCTCACCTTTCTCGTTCCGCCCGCTCCGATGACGATGTTCAAGGACATCTACAAGCTCGAACCCGGGCATCGGATGATTGTCGGAGCTGACGGCGATATTCACAAGGAACAGTACTGGGATCCCGTTCCGAGAGGAGAACAGCCGTCGATTGATGTCGATGGATCGCCCGTTGCGCGTTCGCGGTTTGTTGGAAACGACGTGCAGATGACGGAAACATCGTGCATTGCTACGATCCGCACGCTGCTGAAACAATCGATCAAGGACCGGATGATGAGCGATGTGCCGTTCGGAGTGTTCTTGAGCGGCGGCATCGATTCGAGCACGAATGTCGCGTTGATGGCGGAGCTGATGGACAGGCCGGTGGATACGTTCTCGGTCGGGTTTCGGGATTTGGAGAAGTACAACGAGCTCGAGTTTGCACGGCAAATGGCTCGGGAGTTCAAGACGAACCACCACGAAATCATCATCGACCACCGCGACGCGTTTGACTTGTTGCCGAAGCTCATCTATCATCACGATGAACCGTTGGCAGACCCAGTCAGCATCCCGCTCTATTTTGTCTCTAAACTTGCGGGGGATAACGGTACGATTGTCGTCCAGGTCGGCGAGGGGAGCGATGAGCAATTTGTCGGCTACGAGTGGATGCTGCGGGAGCTCCGATTTCACGACACGGTCTGGAAACTTTACCGCTCGTTGCCACAGTTTGCTCAGGGGGCAATCTTCAGAGCCGCGGGCGTGGTCCTCGAGAAGCGCCATTCCTACCTCGCGCTTGACTACGTTCGAAAAGGGTTTGAGGGAGAGGAATTGTTTTGGGGCGGAGCGATTAATTTTACGGAGACACACAAGCGGCATCTGTTGAACGGTTGGCGCCGGCGTACCGGGCAAACACCTCGTGAGTTTGCTCAACGTTGGCATCGGAATCTGTTGGAGCGAGTGCCGAACGCCGACTACCTTCAGCAGATGATCTACCTCGAATTCAAACACCGCTTGCCGGAGCTTCTCCTGATGCGCGTCGACAAAATGTCGATGGCGACGTCGGTGGAGGCGCGCGTGCCGTTCCTCGACCATCGGCTTGTCGAGTATTCGATGAGGATCCCACGCGAGCTCAAGCTGAAGAACGGCGAGCCAAAGTATCTGCTGAAGAAGGCCGTGGAAGGCGTCATTCCGCACAATATCATCTACCGCAAGAAGCAGGGTTTCGCTGCGCCGGTGAACGAGTGGCTGCGTGGAGAGTGGTTTGGGTTCCTGGAGAGCGCGGTGATGAGTTCGCCGCTCGTCCGAGAAGGCGTCTTGCACAAAGACTTTATCACCACGCTCATGCGGCAGCATCGGGATCGGAAGCGTGACGAGGGGCAAAATCTCTGGAACCTCTTGAACCTGGCACTGTGGCACAAGTACTGGATGGAAGGGAAGTCCATAGCATGAATGTCGTAGAGACTGAAACACTCAAAGACGAGGTCCGGGCCTACTGGAACGCTCACCCCTGCGGCACACAGTTTACCGATATCGAGTGGGGGTCAAAGGAATTCTTTGAGCAGGTCGAACGGTTTCGCTACGAAGCGCAGCCGTTCATGCGAGAGTTGGCAGGCTTCGAGCGGTATCGTGGGAAGAAGTTGCTCGAGGTCGGTTGCGGTTTGGGTACCGACCTTCTCCAGTTTGCCCGCGGCGGTGCTATCGTGACGGGAGTTGATCTCTCATCAACGTCCATTGATCTGGTCAAGAAACGTTTCGCCCTCTACGGTCTGCCCGTTGATGCGCGTCCTGCCGATGCGGAGAATCTTCCGTTTGCAGATGCCAGTTTCGATGTCGTGTACTCCTTTGGTGTTCTTCACCACACGCCAAACACCCAACGGGCAATAGACGAAGTGCATCGCGTACTGAAGCCTGGCGGTGAGTGCATCATCATGCTCTATCATAAGCATTCGCTGCACGTCTGGCTCGGCGTGCTATGGCACTGGTTGCGCGGTGGCAACAGGCGTGCGGAATCGGTGGTGGAAGATTGGGTGCGCGTCTATGATGGTACGGAGAATCCGCTGGGCAAAGCGTATTCGCGAGGAGAAGCGCGGCGTATGCTCAGGAAATTCTCCGGGCTTGAGATCACGCTCTGCGACCCTCTTCGTCGAAGGCTGCCAAAGGCCGTCAATGCCGTCAACCAAGCGGTGCTCGCCCGGTGGTGTGGATTCTGGATGGTTGTCAAAGGAAGGAAACCGCTCACCGACCGATGATTATCTTCCTGCAGGCTCTGAACATTCTCAATGTCGCGTTCGGCGTTCTCTTCCACCTTCTCTTGCTTCGAACCTTCGGCGCCTCGGTCGAAACAGACGTCTTCTTTCTTGCCACCGCAATCGTGCAGTTCGGAAGTAGTTTCCTCACGGGATTCCTTCTTGACCTCTACGTTCCAACGTATCATGAAATCAAAGCACAATCCGAGGTCGACGCTCAGCGGTTTGCAGGTGCCGTTTTTATCCTGGCGCTCGGGTTGAGTGTTCTCCTGCTCCTCCTAATTCTTCTTGCCGCGCCGCTCCTCGTATCTCTGTTTGCCAGCGGTTTTTCGGAAGAAAAAGCGCTTGCAGCTCAGCATACACTTCGTATTCTGTCGTTCTCCATTCCCTTTACCGTCGCGACGCTCGTGTTGAACAGCACACTCAACGCTCACCTGATCATGGCGGTGACCTACTGGACGAATCTCCTTCCTTCCCTGTTTGGGATGGCGGCAGTTGTTCTGATTTCATCAACGTATGCTCTCGACGGAATTCTTGCCGCGCTCGTGATTGCCTCCGCTGTCGCGTTCGCCGGCGTGTTGCTCTACTACAGAAAACAATTCGGATGGCGATGGGCGAATCCGCTTCATGTTCCCGCCGTCCGCTCGCTCCTGCGTCAGAATATCCCCGTGAGAGTCGGTACACTGGTCTATTCCCTTCGCGGTCCCTTGACGACCAACATTCTCTCCTTTTTTCCCACGGGCTCGCTCACGCTCTACCAGTATACCGATAAAATCCTGACGACGCTTTTCAGTGTCGCCAACGCACCAATCCTGCAAATTCTCTACATGAAAGCTTCGTCGCTCTTGCCGCAGTCGAAACTTGAGGAGTTAACGAGCGTCCTGAAAGCAACGGTGCGAAGTAACATCGCCCTGACCGTTGCACTGTTGATTCCGACCGCAACGCTCTTTCTGCCGGTCTTCGGGGCGCTGCTGCATCTGCGAGTTTCACCGGAAGAACTCTCCACCATGTTTGTGCTCTTTCTCGCGTTGGTTCCCTTTTATCTGACGCTCGCCTTTGAGATGCCTTTCGTCAATACCACGCTCGCTTTGAAACGCGGTGATCGGGTGCTTCGCATCGGAACGATGTTTGTCATTCTCTACGGTCTGTTCCTTTCTGCAGGGGTGGAAGAACTCGGCATCTACACCATCCCCGCCGCTCTGTTTCTCGCGCAGCTTCACAACGCGGTCAGCTACACCCGCTTTGTCGGGCGGCACATTTCTGTATTCGACCGCGAGGTGCAGATTGTTCTTATACGGCTTCTGGTTTTGACCGTCGCTCTTCTCGTGCTGAACCTCTGGCTGTATAGCGAGAGAGCACTCAGTTTGTACGCGAATCTCTTGATTGCAGGAATGTGGGCTGTTGTAGCGGGAAATGAAACCGTTGCATCGTTTCGGTTCATCACCACGCGGGGAGAAATCCGGTGAAGTGCCCCGTCTGCGCGAGCGAAGATAGCGCCTTTGTGGAATCCCGGCTTGACACGGAGATCGGTCAAGAGTATTCGTTACACAGATGCCAACGGTGCACGCTGGTGTATGCTTCACCTATGAGAGCCGCTGGCGCATCGCATTACGAGTCGGGAGAAACATACAAAGACCGATGGGAATTTCACAGAACATTGGAGTTGCTGGGGCTGGAGAAGAAAACCATTTTAGAGATTGGATGCGGTGAAGGCTTGTTCCTCAAGCACGCACTTCAGCAAGGGTATCAGTGTGTGGGGCTGGATTTCAATCGCAGGGCAGTCGAGAAGGCACGAGCGACCTTGAACTATGAACGAATTTACGCATGGACACTCGAGGAGTTTACCGCACGCTTCCCGAACGAACGCTTCGATGCCGTCTGTTTCTATCATGTGCTTGAACATGTTGAACATCCCTTCGCGTTCATCCTGCAGGCGAAGGCTCTGCTTCGCGAGCGCGGGATGATCTGCTTTGCGGTGCCGAATCCGCAAAGATTCAGTTTACTGTATTGTCCACGCGAGCCGTGGGATTACCCCTCCCATCATCTTACGCGGTGGACGATGAAGAGCGTCCAAACCCTGCTTGACCATGCCAGACTGGAACTCGTCACCGCCGAGATTCATCCGTTACGTGTAGACGATCTCCTTGAGATGTTGATGGAGAAAACAAGTCTCGGTATTATGAGAAAGGTTGCAGCAAGGAGTGAGGGCGGTACAGCGACTCAACCTTCGACACAACAAACATCAGCCTTCTTGAGAATTCTTGTGCGCGGAAAGAGATTATTCCTTCTTCCCGTTGCAGCGTTGTTGTACGCGCGCGATAGGGCGCGTGGCCTTACGGGTGGAAGCTTATTGGTTGTTGCACGGGTACAAGCGGAGTAGCGATGAGTATGATTCATCCACAGCGAGCGCCGCGCGTCTCGGTTCTTATCAATACCTACAACTACGGCCGCTACATCGAGCAGGCCATCGACAGCGTGCTGGCACAGCGTTTACCCCCCGAGCAGATGGAGATCATTGTGGTGGACGACGGCTCGACGGATGACACGCGAGCGCGTGTGATGAAGTACGGAAAGAGCGTGCAATACATTTACAAAGACAACGGCGGTCAGATGTCGGCGTACAACCTCGGGTTTGAGCATGCGCGTGGGACGATTGTGTGCTTCCTCGACTCGGACGATTACTGGAAGCCGGGAAAGGTAGCTGCGATTGTTGAAGAGTTCGACCGCTCTCCCCGCACCGATGTGGTCTACCATCTCATGGATGTCATCGATGCCGAGGGAAGGGTCATCGGTCGTGTGCCTGATACGGGCGAACGAGAGCCGGTTGTGCGCGTGAACGGTGAAGAGGTTTTGAGGTTGTTGAATCGTCTTATCGCTCCATCGTCAGGCATCAGTGTGCGTGCATCGTGTTTGTGCAAGGTGATGCCGGGTCCGACAGAAATAACAATCGCTGCCGATGCCTACCTGCACCGGATGCTGCCGCTTGAATCCAACCTTACCGCATTCCTCAACACATCGCTCGGCGTCTATCGGAAACATGGCGCGAGCCATCCCTTCGGCGCTTCCCACACGGGGAAAGTTTCCACTTTATTGAACATGTATCGTCTCATTGCTGACTATGCTTCACAGTACACCGGTACCAGTCCGCTGAAATCCATATTGCTGGCTCGATTGCAGGCGGAGATCACCGATACCGAGATTGTCCTTGCAGCCCTCGAGGGCAAAAGAGGAGAGGCGTTGCAAATGGTGCTGCGGTTCGAACCGTTTCCCCGACCTCGCAATGCGATCGCCCTTGTGGCTACGAGGGTCAAGATGATACTCTACGCGTTGTTGGGGCCGGTAGCCTTTGAGCGTTGGAAGCGGCTGTACCGAACGATCGTTCCGCATCGCACCGCACAGAAAGCTGTATGAAGCTCCTTTTCGTTTGCGATATCACCAGCATCCATGCGGGGAAGTGGGTTCGCTTCTTCATCCAGCGGGGCCACGAGGCGACGGTTTACTCTACGACATTTGCGCCGGCGTCGTTTGAAGGGTGCGCCGTGCACCATGACCAGCCGCAACCGCGGGAGAGAGGAACGGACTTTCCCCGGCTTGCTTCGCTCGCTGCTCGGTTTCCGTCGGTCGAGCGTTCGTTAGAAGAATTCCATATCGCACGAAGTAAACGCCGTTGGCTCGCCGAAGTCCAACGCCTCGCGCCGCGAGTGCGTGAACTTGTCCGAACGATCAAGCCCGATGCAATCCACGCGCTGCGGATTCCGATTGAAGGCTTCCTCGCTGCCGAAGCGGCGGGAGATACGCCGCTTGCGGTTTCTGTGTGGGGAAACGACCTCGTGTATTTCGCTGCGGAGGACGAGCGGTTCCGTCGCCGGACGGCGAACACTCTGCGACGGTGTGGAATGCTCTTCTCCGATTGCGAGCGCGATATCCGCCTTGCCCGACGCTACGGTCTTCCTGCAAACGCCAGAACGCTCGTCGTTCCGGGGGCGGGAGGAATTCCGCGTGCAGTACTGGACGAAGCCGCCACGCAGCTTCATTTTCGGAGAGATTACTTCAGCCACATCAGGCCGTCGGCCGCGGTGCCGGTACTCTTGACCCCGCGCGGCTTCGGCAGTCACTCTATCAACAATGTTCCGCTATTGAAAGCAGCCGCGGTCGTGCGTGATGAGGGAATCGATTTTCGTCTCGTCCTCGTGGGTTTACTCGGAACGTACCGCCATCGCTTGCTTACCCGATTTGCAGAGCGGCTTGGACTGCAGCGGCATGTCCATTTTGTCCATCAGCTTCCCTACGATGAGCTCATGCGCGCGTATCAGTCCAGCGACTTCTATGTCTCGTGCACACGGCACGACGGCACGCCCAACAGTTTGTTGGAAGCGATGGCCTGGGGTGCCGTGCCGGTCATGAGCAGTCTCGAGTCGATACGGGAATGGATTGAGGATGGACGGAACGGCTTTCTCTTCGACCCCGACAATCCTTCAACCATTGCCGATGCACTGAAGCGGGCGATGATTGCAGGAGATCGGTTGATGGCGATTCGACAGGAGAACCACGAGCTCGTGAGACAGCGAGCCGAGTATGAAGCGAACATGAGCCGCGCGGAATCGACCATGAAAGAATGGTTGAGAGGATGAGGGACGTTGTGCGAACATACGCCCGCGGCGTTCTCTATCGCAAGCTCGCGCCGCGTGCATGGCAAGCGTTGAATGCACTGGGCCTCTTCGACGCGACGGATGAAAAGTTTGTTCGGGAATTCTCCTTCGGCCGATCGGTTGATTCCTTCGTGGACGATGTTCGCTCGGCGACACGCGGCCACTTCTTCTTCAATCCTCATAACCAAAAAGATTTCTTCCTCAACCTCCTGACACGAACGCAGTCGCACGAGAACATCATCGAAGAAGCCGATGCCGTCGTTGCCAACCGGTTTCAGGCGCTCGGCTCTCAGCGTGTCGAATTTGGAGAGCGAATCGATTGGCAGTGCGATTTCAAGAGCGGGATAGCGTGGGAGCTTCGACCGTCATCATCGCTCGACCTGCTCGACCTCAACAACCCATCCGACGTGCGCACGGTGTGGGAATTGAATCGCTTCCATCAGGTGTGGTGGCTCGGCAAGGCGTACTGGCTGACGCGCAACGAGCGGTACGCGGAGAAATTCCGTGCGCTCGTTGAAAACTGGATCGACAACAACCCGCCCGGCTACGGTGTCAACTGGGCTGTGGCGATGGAGGTAGCCCTACGCGCCTGCAATTGGGCTGCGGGGTATTATCTGTTCTGCGACTCGCCGTCGATACCTAAGGCATTCTGGATGAAGTTCCTGAAATCTCTCGCCCGGCACGGGCAGTTTGTACGGTGGCATTTGGAGTACGCGCGGCAAAGCGGGAATCATCTCATTGCCGGACTTGTCGGGCTTGTCGTGCTTGGGATGTTTTTCCGCCACACAACGTGGGGGATACGATGGTTGCAGCGCGGACTTGCCAGCCTTGAAGAGGAAATTCAGCGACAGGTTCATGAAGATGGAGTAAACTACGAGCAATCAATCTCCTATCATCGCTTTGTTGCGGAGGTGCTGGTTACAACCTTGCGGCTCTGTGCGTTGAACGGTAGAGCGGTGAGCTCCGCGGCAACGCGCCGCGTTGAGAAGATGTTCGAGTTCATACAAGCCTATACGCGTCCCGATGGAACTGCGCCCAACATTGGCGATGCGGATGATGGACGCTTCTTCCGGTTTCGGATGAACGACCGCGTGAACGACCACCGCTCCACGCTCCTTGTGGGCGCGCTGCAATTTGACCGTCCCGACTTTGCGGCGACGGCAGGAGAGTTCTTTGACGATGCGCTGTGGCTGTTTGGGGGGGAAGGCTTCGAGCGGTTTCTCCGCCTCAGGCGGATGAAGCCTGCCGAACCGCCGCAACGCTCCGTCGCGTTTCCACGCGGCGGATTCTACGTGATGCGATCCGCTGATGTGCATCTGACCGTCGATGCCGGAGCGTTGGGAACAGGCGGCGTGGGAGGCCATGGGCACAGTGACACGTTGAGCTTTGAGTTGTGGGTTGAGGGCGAGCCGCTGATTGTGGATTCCGGAACCTACGCGTACACGTTCGACGTGAGCGCGCGGGAGGAATTCCGCAGTACGCGCGCCCACAACACGGTGATGGTGGATGGAAAAGAGCTAGCCGAGTTTGCCGGCCTGTGGCGCATCAAGGAAGACAGGACAGAGCCCAAGGTGCTTCAGTGGCAGCTTGGCGATGATGTCGATCTCCTCAGCGCCGAGCATCATGCGTATCGTCCGATTGTTCATCGGCGTGAATTTCGGTTGGACAAGCGAGAGACCCGACTCGCAATTCGCGATGAAATTATAGGGGAGGGGGAACACACTGTCGAAAGCTTCTTGCACGTTGCGCCTGTGTTTCGAGTAGAGCGGGGGGAGAATCCCCGGCGCGTGAGGGTGATCGGTGAACGAGGAAACTATGTTGTGGAGATTTCCAACGGCTCGGTGGAGGTCATCGATACGTGGTTTTCTCGGAGCTACGGGGTAAAGCAGCCCAACCAGTCCATCCGTATATCTCTGAAGCAATTCCTGCCGGTAACAATAACGATGACGATCTCACCGTCCCGCTGATTTTCCCGCCGCCACAAGCGCACCCACGTAACAGGCTACGCCAATCAGAAAGATATCGTACCGATACGGCTGTGGCATCTGGAAACGGAGCGTCGCGTCAAAGTCCCACACGAAGGTGAACAGAATAATCGCCGTGCCGAGAGCCGCGAGCGCCCACGCACGCTTGCCGGGCTTGAATGTTGTACCGGAGGATTCTTTCCGGAGGATCATGAGACCTGCTGCAATCAACAGAAAAGAAATAACAACCGGAGCGATAACAGGACCGATCCACGGAACGGGAATGAGAAATAGCACATCCCAGTCGAAGAGCGAGGCAGGCCAATCGAGTGCGACTTTGAGCCAGATGTAGTAGAAGATATCCCACACACCGAAGGCGATGGCGAAGAAGGCAAAGCGGCTCCAACGTGTTGACCCGGCGAGCACTCCCACTGTACCGAGCATGACCATGGTTGAAAGCTCACGCGCAAGCTCAACGGTGAGATGAGCAAGAGGGATGAGTTTGAGGGGAAAGGAGAAGCCTTCCGGGTAATAGATGGAGCGGAGGTACACAACGACGGCTGCTTCGACGAAGGCGAAGGCAACAGCGAAGATGGAGACCCAAATAATCGCGTGGAGATTCTTCATGGGAAAGGTGTAGTCTCCCTCCTCGTGGTCACTTTTTCACTCGACCCCCTTAGGCACGAAACCTACCATACTCTTTCGAAATACATCAGCATCTTCTCTGATAGGCTTCCAACCAAATGGCTTTTGAGCAACTGTAGCCAGACACTCTCGTAACGTTGGAAACAAGTAACAAACAGCCGAGTAGGCAAAGTAAGTGTATTTCGAGAATCTGGACTTTAATTTAGCTGCAAGCGTCGCGTGGTAAGTGCCGGAAAATAAAATAGAAAACCCGTTTTTGCGAAGAATATACTCTTGCTCGGCGAGGGTATATTCCCTGACATGCCCTCTCCAGGGGCCAATATTCTCATAAAACATTTCTACTGATTGATAGTTGCTTTTGCCCAATATGACTGACAAGCGTTTACGTAAATCTACAGAATTAGGCATAGTCACAAACAATATCCCTCCCTCACGGAGCCAATGTCCGGCGTTGTTAAGCAAATCCTTGGGTGATTCATGTAAATGTTCAATGACAGCATTGATCATACAACCATCAAAATAATTCTCAGGGTAATCCAGTTTATAATTTCCTATGTCTTGAACGGTTAAGGCGATGCCAAACTCTTTTGCAAAGTTCCTAAGCTTTTCCAAATTATTATCTCGCAGATGCCAGGGATCCTGAAAATCATCTGCGGCATGCATTTCATAGCCCATCAATGCTAACAAACCTGTTTTATCCATCCCGCCGCAGCCCAGATCTAGAACCCGCCCACCTTTAGGAAGAAAACGACTCATTACATTGGCCGTGAAAAAGTATTCCGACTCGCTACCAATATAGTCCGAGATAGGATAGATTGTCTTTAGTGAATTAAAAGCTTCTTTAATATTTAGTGATGTTTTTATATTCATTGCTGCTATGAACCTTTTCATCGGGCGTGGTTCAGCCAAGAGCTGACCCGCCTCTGGCTCAAGCCTATGGCTGAGTACTCCCGAGCAAGCATAACATTGTCGTTGGCTTAGATGTTCGGGAGAGAAACTCCCTCACAACTATTGTAACATCAGCGGTCATGAATCCGGGCTTCACCACGCCGGATGAAAATAAACTTTCGGTTGTCTATAGGTAGAAGTATTTTCATAGCAGCGGTCATGAATCCGGGCTTCACCACGCCGGATGAAAATAAACTTTCGGTTGTCTATAGGTAGAAGTATTTTCATAGCAGTAAGTCTCAATAGTTACTGCCGCTTGTACGCGCGGTGGGCGGTTGCGGCAGGGGTTTGCGCGGGAAAAGCTCGTCCCGCATGGCGGCGTTGTAGGCAAACGCTGCCATGATGATGGCCGCCTGCTTCACATCGTCCGCTTGCACGCGGTCATACACGTCCATGCTCGAGTGATGCGTGCGCGGCGAGTATTCGATAGGATCCTGGATGAACTGGAAGCCCGGCAGACCCACCGCATCGAACGCGAGGTGGTCGGTGCCACCGGTGTTCTGGATCGTCAGCGTGCTTGCTCCCATCTCCGCAAACGGCGCAAGCCATGCGCGGAAGATCGGGCGTGCGGCTTCGTTGCCTTGCATGTAGACTCCGCGCACCTTTCCCGTTCCGTTGTCGTGATTGAAATACACGGAGAACTTCTCATGGCCGGGCTTTAGCTTCACAGGCCCGACAGGAGCAAAGCCGGAGACTTCACGCTCGGCGAAATGTTTGCTCACGTACGCCCGCGCGCCGATCAGGCCCTGTTCCTCGGAACCCCATAAGCCAATGCGGATGGTGCGGCGAGGTTGGACGCCGAGCACTTTCAAGATGCGCATGGCTTCCATGGCAACGGCCGAACCGGTCGCGTTATCGGTCGCACTGGTGCCCGCATGCCATGAATCGAAGTGCCCGCCCACCATCACGATCTCGTCTTTCAGATCTGTGCCGGGGAGTTCGGCGATGATGTTATAGGTCGAATCCGCTTTGGTGAATTCGACTTCAAGGTTCAACTCCACCCGCACGTTCTGGCCCTTCTGCAGTTGTCGCACCATGCGGTTGTAATGTTCGGGTGTCAGGACAAACTGCGGAAGCATACGCGCTTTTTCTGCTTTCGGACTGTACGCCGGGAAGCGCTCGGACTGCGGTGTATTTGCGGGGAACGGCACGGTTGCACCGCTGACGAAAATCGTTCCGCCGTCTCCCTTCGACGCAATCTCGAATTGCGCGACGGCTCCTTCATCCATGATGAACTGTAATTTGCGCGCGTTAAAGGCCTGTGTTTCTCTGAAACGAACCATGGCTGCAGAATCCGGCATGCCGGGTGGAGCTTGTCGCTCCTGCGGACCGGCGTTGGCCATCTGCAGAAGTTCACCGTCGGAATAGCGCCTTGCGGGCGCGTTCCACATCGCTTGCAGATCGCGCGGCGGAACCATCAGCACAACAGTACCCTTGAGTTTACCTTTATACTTTTGGAGCTCGTCATCGGTTTTCGCGTCAAGGTACACGACGGGGGCGCGCACGGTTCCGCGCGTTCCGGGCGACCAGGCTTTCGGATAGATGATCAGCGGATACGCGCGTGGCTCGATGACGTTCGCTGAGAGGCGCTTGAGCGTCCAGCCGCGACCGACGGGGCCGAATTTTTCGAGACGGGCGTTTTCAAGTCCCCACTCGGCAAGCTTTGCGCGTGCCCATTCGGCGGCTTGGTTGTACTCCGGCGACCAGGCCAGGCGCGGGCCGTAGACGTCGGTTAACCAGCTCAGCGTTTCCATGATGTGCGACCGGTTGAGGCCTTCGTCCTTGATCTTGTTGATTATCGCCGTGTCGACCTTCTCGGCCACCTGGGCGGGAAGGACAACGACGAGTGCGAGCAACATTACAATGAGGCAGAAGGAACGACGGGTCATGACACTGCTCTCCTTTCTGTGAACGGTTTCATGGTCTGCTCACGGCGAAGATGTCGCTGCGGGAATTGGAGCAGGGGAACATGATGAAGGTAAGGAAGTGTGAGGGAAGATTCAATCAAAACGTTGCGAGCACTGCACGAGCACTGCAACGTATCCCCACAACGCTGTATCCATGCCGCTAAATCGCGTTCGCATGACTTTTGCAGGCACAAACGCCGACATACCCGCTTCGAACGACAGCGGTTTGCTGTGCCGATAGAACGCAACGAGGTCAAACTCCTCTCCTAACGTCTTCTGGCCTGTGTCGCTTTCCGCTAACGTGATGCGATGTGCCCAGATGTTCAGTGTTAGAGTGCGTGAGAAGGAGAATGTCACGCGGGCGATGAGGTCCACAAGCCCGTGGTTATTTGTGTTCGTTGGGATGATATATAGAGTAATCCATAAGTCTGAGGTTGATGAAAAACTATGCTCATACCGTAATTGCCACTGGAGACGAAACGGCGTGGCTCGAGGTCGGATGAGTTCTTGTACATTGCGTGCGGGGGTTCATGGCTGACCATGCACCACCGGTATTCCTACTCAAGAACTGTTCTCACCTTCTCAAAGATAGAAGGATTTCTTTGTGCAAAAATCTTATACCTAAGAAAAATCGATGGCAATGGCTCTCAGTTTCTCGATTTTTCCGTGATTTTGCGGTTCCGAGTCCTACCTCTGGATCGGTACGAGAATTGTTGGCGACAAGAAGGTATCAATACCTTCAACTCCTCTATGCCTGCAGTCTTCTCAAAAACATGTCAGTACGCGATCCAAGCCGTGCTGTATCTGGCGCATGAGAATCATGGGGGAAGTCCTGTGCACGTTCGGGAAATTTCCAATGTGCTTGGTATACCGCATCACTTTCTCGGAAAGATTCTCCAGACGCTTTCCCGCTACGGCATCGTGTCATCACAGAAAGGAATGAGGGGAGGTTTTTATCTTTCCCGCGATCCGCAGCGGGTAACCATCCTCGATGTTGTCGCTGCGATTGAGGGACCTGCATTCTTTACTGAATGCTTTTTGGGCTTTCCGGGATGTGGGGATTCGCTTCCGTGCTCGATGCACGAAGTGTGGAAAGGAGCGCGAGAGCGTATCCTTGAAAAGCTTCGATCCACCTCGGTTGTCGACCTCAGCCGCGATATGGAGGGAAAGTTGAACCTCACTTCCCGCCCAAACTCTACTACCCATTCGTCACGTCTCCCGGAACTCCAATGAAAGCGACAGAAATGTTGAAACAGGAACATCGTGCCATTGAGCGCATCTTGACCGTCCTCGAAACAGCTGTTCGCCGCCTGGAAGATGGACAGAATGTGTCGCCGCGCTTGATTCGTGATGCCATCTCTTTCATCCAGAATTTTGCCGATAAGTGCCACCACGGCAAAGAGGAAGACATTCTCTTCACGGCGATGGAACAGAAAGGCTTTCCTCGTAACTTTGGCCCGCTGGCGGTGATGTTGTTTGAGCATGATGAAGGACGGGCACACGTCCAGGGAATGCTCGCAGCCGTGAAGGCGCTTGATGCCGGCAAACCAAATTCGTTGCAGGAGCTGGCTTTCCACGCACACGCCTTTGCCCGGCTTCTTCGTGAACACATCATGAAGGAAGATAACGTGCTCTTCGTGATGGCGGATCAACAGTTCAGTGAGAGTGAGCAGCAGCGCTTGAGCGATGAGTTCCAGCGTGCTGAGGCAACAGGCGCGGCGTGCATGCAGAAAAGTGCCTTGTTGGAGCTGCTGGAACGACTCGAACGCGACATCCAGCAGGTTGACGTTCTCAGCCACTAACCTGTACGCACACACAGGCCTATGAACCCCATCCACCACGGGCGGGTCGCATTCCGCCGTAGTTTTATTATCCTTTCCATCCTTTTTCTCTGGTCTGCCTCTTCGGCGTACGCGCAGGAAACAGCCGACTTCTACCGCCAGAACTGTATGAGCTGCCACACTATCGGCGGCGGGCGGATGACGGGGCCCGACCTTAAGAACATCACCGAACGGCGCGACCGCGAGTGGCTTCTCCGATTCATCGTCGACCCGAAGGGGATGATCGACCGTGGTGATCCGCAGGCGGTCGAACTATTGCAAGAATATCGCGGCGTGGTGATGCCGACGGCGCCGGGGATGTCACGCAGCCGCGCTGAAGCGCTGTTAGACCTCATCGCCGCAGAATCGAAGTTGGAGAAATCGCAGTTCGCCGGCGTGCAATTGAGCGATCGCGCCTTTACGGAGCGTGATATCGAGTTAGGCCGCGAGCTGTTCCTCGGCCGCAAACCCTTCACCAACGGCGGACCCTCGTGCATCTCGTGTCACAGCGTGACGAGTGTCGGCGGACTTGGCGGCGGAAGGTTGGGTCCCGACCTCACTACCGTCTTCGAACGCTACGAAGGCCGCAAAACCCTCGCTACCTGGCTCACCGCTCCCGCAACACCCATCATGCAGTCCGTGTACAAAGCACAGCCGCTCGACGCTGAAGAAGTTCTCCCCCTCGTCGCGTACTTCCAGCACACGCTTCAACGCAGTCCCGAAGACCCCGCCACCGCTCGTCTGACGTTCGTGCTTATCGGACTTGGCGGCACGCTGCTTCTGCTCGGTCTTTTCGATGTGCTGTGGGGGAGTCGTTTCCGCGCCGTTCGACGCACGCTCGTTCAACGAAAACGTCTGGAGCTCATCGATGAGCAATAACGGAAAACTCTCCTGGATCAAAGACGAAGTCGATCCCAAGCTGCGAAGCTGGGAAGAATTTTATCGCAATCGCTGGCAGTTCGACAAAGTCGTTCGCAGCACGCACGGCGTGAACTGCACCGGCAGTTGCACGTGGATGATTCACGTGAAAGACGGCATCGTCACGTGGGAGATGCAAGGGTTAGATTATCCGTCGTTGGAGTGCTCGCTCCCTCCGTACGAGCCGCGGGGATGCCAGCGAGGGATTGCGTTCTCCTGGTACCTCTATAGTCCGCTGCGTGTCAAGTATCCGTACATCCGCGGCGCGCTGCTCGATCTCTGGAAGAAAGCGCGAGCGGAGTACGAAGATCCCGTCGATGCGTGGAAGTCGATGGTGAGTGATCCGACAACACGCGAACGATGGCAGCGTGCTCGCGGCAAAGGCGGTTTCCGGCGCGCGTCGTGGGATGAAGTGTTAGAGATAATGGCCGCTGCGAACATCCACACAATCAAAACACACGGGCCAGACCGCATTGCAGGCTTTTCTCCCATCCCGGCAATGTCGATGGTGAGCTATGCTTCCGGCGCGCGACTGATGCAATTGATGGGCGGCATCTCGCTTTCGTTCTACGATTGGTACTGCGACCTGCCGTCCGCATCGCCGGAAACGTGGGGCGAGCAGACCGACGTGAGCGAGTCGGCAGACTGGTACAACGCGAAGCTCATCGCGTGTATGGGCGCAAACCTGAATATGACGCGCACACCCGATGTACACTTCGCTGCTGAAGCACGACATAACGGAACGAAACTCTACGTCTTCTCTCCCGATTTCAGTCAGGTTTCCAAATACGCCGACCACTGGGTCTCCATCAATGCCGGCCAGGACGGTGCGTGGTGGATGGCGGTGAATCACGTGCTGTTGAAAGAATTTCATCACGACCGACAGGTGCCATATTTCATCGACTATACAAAGCGGTACACTGACGCACCGTACCTTGTCGAGTTGAAGGAAAGGGATGGCGCGCTTGAAGCCGGACAACTTCTTCGCTCAAACCGGCTGAAGCAATATGCCGGCGTCGAGAATGGTGATTGGAAATTCTTGATGTGGGACGCGAAATCCGGCGGCCCGAAAATGCCGATGGGAAGCGTAGGCTTCCGATGGGGCACGGAAAAAGGGAAGTGGAATCTCCAACTCAAAGATGGATTGGATGGAAGTGATTTCGATCCGGCGCTCACCTTTCTGAACGGCGGCGATGGTGTTGCGCAAGTCCGGCTGGATGACTTTGCAGAAGGCAAGAGTCTTGTGCGTGAAGTCC